>JADGNR010000055.1 GCA_017883415.1 Bryobacteraceae bacterium
GCGGTTTAGTTCACCGCCTTCAGCGGCCGAGCGCGTAGGCGACAAAATCCTTGAGCGCGAAGGCGGGTCCGCGGGGCGGGGTCCAATCGGGATCGAGGCTCAGGAGCGAGTTGCTGTCGCCGAACATGAGGCCGAGGAAGACCTCGGCGACGATGCGGCCGCCGACGGGGCCGAGCCGAGGGGTGTTGATGGTGACGTTCTCGCGGACAGGTATCTTGACCGGCTCGCGGAAGTGCATGGCCTCGGCCAGGATGTAGGTCCAGAGCGGGCAGTTGTTGGCGAAGATTTTGGAGACAGTCAGGATGTTGCCGAGCGGCTGAGGGGGCGTGTCCACCGCCTGGCCGATCAGAATTTCCGTATCGGCGAGGGGCTTGACGCCCATGGCGCGGGCGACGTTCTGGCCGGAGGGGAGGCCCAAGCGAAATCCGCGCTCGAGATTGCGGAGGGCGAGGGCGGACGGATTGCTGGCGACGGCGGGCGGCAGGTTGGAGAGCGGATTCACCAGCGACGTATCGAGGCGATAGGCGAGCTGCAGGCGCTGCTTCTGCTCGTCGGGCGTGCCGTCGTACTTGCGGATATCGATGTCGATGAACCGCCCCCAGTCGATGCCCCAGGCGGGATTCATGGCGCGGAAGCCGGTGAAGCCCTCGGGGAAGTCGGGCGGCACGGGGAAGATGGGCAGCAGGACGCCGTCGTTGAGTCGGTAGGCCGGGCGCACCATGGAGTGGCCCAGGCGGTACGCGGCGACGGAGAATTCAACGGGCATGAACGGATGGTGTTTCCAATGGAAGAATTTGAGCTTGCCGGCGTCGTAGCGGGGGCCCGATTTCAGATCTTTCAGAACGCTGGAGTGCACGATCCGCGGCAGAAAATCGTTGAGGACCACGAACTGGTAGTGGAAGCGCACGAGCTTCTGAACGGCGGCGAACGAAAGGCCGGGATTCTCGGTCAGGGTGCGATTGTGGAACCGCAGGAAGAGGCCCTGCAATTGGGAGACGATGGCGTTTTCGTCGTTGCGCGGGTCGCCGATCAGGGCGCGGCGGGGATTGGCCTGGTTGCGGGGAAGGTCCCTGGCGTTGGGGTCGGCGGCGCCGTGGATGGCATCGCCGAGGAGGAAGGAGTTGTCGCCGTCGTAGAGGTAGGGCTGATCGTCGGGTCCGCGGCCATAGACGTTGTCGAGATCGAAAGCGGGCGTGCGGAAGTCGACCAACGCGTCGGGGTCGTTCTGTTTTTGGAGGCTGCTGGCGGGGTCGAAAGTCAGGTCGTGATCGATGAACTGGCCCAGGTAGGTGTAGAGCGCGGGGATGCCGCTCTCCTCATCGTCCTTGCCGTCCTTGGGGGGGTCGAACGGCGCCGACATGGCGCCGGCGAGGGCGGTGAGGTTGGCGATGGTTTCGTTGTCCGAGGCTCCGAACGTAGCGGGGTGCAAGGACCGGAACATGCGTCCGAAAAAGCCTTCGAAGACAGGCGATGTCCGGGTGGACATCAGGCCGCGCACGGGGACTCCGTGATGGGAGCTCATGGCAATCCTCCTGGAAGAGAGACGGAGTAGTTATGGTACAACAGCGTCCGGACAGACCGAGAGAGGGACATGTGCGCATTGATACCAGGGGTTTTGTCGCGGCGAAGAATCTGGTATCCTGCATCGGAGGCAATTCCATACCAAGCGGGGATTCACATTATGACGAAAACGATTTGTTTGACGACGCTGCTGGCGGCCGGCTTCCTTTGCTCCGGCGCACTGGCGCAGGACAAGGCGAAGCCGGCGGCGAAGAAATCAACGGGGGCGCCCGCGATGGCCATGCCCAAGCCGGCGCCGGAGATGAAGGAACTGCGCGGCATGATCGGGACCTGGACCGCGGAGGAAACGTACGAGCCGAGCCCAATGATGGCGGCCGGCGGCACGGGCGCGGGAACCAACACCGCTCGTCTGGGTCCGGGCGGGTTCACGGTGACGATGGACCATCGCTCGAAGAGCCCGATGGGCGCATTCACCGGGCATGGAGTGATGACCTGGGATCCCAACGACAAGGTATACAAGTTCGTTTGGGCGGACTCGATGTCGCCGGGCCTGGTGTTCGAGACCGGTAAGAAAGAAGGCGACACCCTGGTGTTCACGGGCGAGGCCATGATGATGGGTAAGAAGTTTGCGGTGAAGGATGTGCTCTCCGATTTCGCGCCGACCTCTTACACGCTGACTTCGTACATGAACGACGGGTCGGGCGAAAAGAAGAGCATGACCATCAAGTTCACCAAACAGGAAGCGGCGGCGAAGAAGTAACGGGGTCCCTCGGCGCGGGGGCGGGGTAGGGCGACCGCCTTCGGCGCGGGGCAGGATAGGACGCGGGCCTTCGGCGCGGGGGCGGGGTAGGGCGACCGCCTTCGGCGCGGGGGCAGGGTAGGGCGACGGGCCCTCGGCGCGGGGGCAGGGTAGGACGCGCGCCTTCGGCGCGGGGGAAGTCGGAACGCGCGCCTTCGGCGCGGGGGCAGGCCAGGAGGCCTACCCCACTGGGGGCAGGGGGACGCGCAAGTGTCCGCGGAAGATCTCGGCGAAGAGCTCGAGCACTTCGGCGTGCAGGAACGCGTTGTCGGCCAGGAGATGATCGGAGGCGGCAATGGCGTGGGGCGCGCCGATCATATCGGAGACGCGTCCGCCGGCTTCCTGGACGAGCAGCGTGCCGGCGGCCATGTCCCAGGGTTTCAAGCCGAACTCCCAGAAATAATCGAGGCGGCCGCAGGCCACGTAGGCCAGGTCGAGGGCGGCCGAGCCGGTGCGGCGCACGCCGTGCGAAGCCATGGCCGCCTGGTAATAAAAGTGGATGTTCACGTTGTGGTGGCGCTTGCGGCTGGGGAAACCGGTGGCGGCGAGGCTGAGGTTCAGATGGGCGGCGGAGGAGACGCGGATGCGGCGGTTGTTGAGCCAGGCGCCGGAGCCACGCTCGGCGGTGAACAGCTCCTGGCGGATGGGGTCGTAGACCACACCGGCGATCATTTCGCCGGCGTGCGCCAGTCCCAGGGTGACATTGAACATAGGAAAGCTGTGGGCGAAGTTGGTGGTGCCATCGAGCGGGTCCACATACCAGCAATAGGAAGAAGCGCTCTGGTGGCCGCCGCCCTCTTCGGCCACGATGGCATGCGACGGAAAATGGGAGCGCAGGCGTTCGACGATGAGCTTTTCGCTGGCGTGGTCGGCTTCGGTGACGAGGTCGAATTCGCCCTTGGTCTGGAAAGGCAGGCGGCGCTCGAAGTGGTGGGCCACGAGCGCGCCGGCTTCGCGCGCGATCTCGACGGCGGTTTCGAGGTAGGGCATCGCCGTGGGGACTAACTCTCTTCCACGAGGTACTTGATGTCCTGTTTGAAAATGAAGAGATTCGGTTGGCCGCGGCGGGTGAGGCGGATGAAGGACTGGTCGTAATACTCGATGGTGCCGGCCACTTCCTCGCCGTCGGCCAGTTTGACGCGCACGGGCGTGGCATTCTCGATCAGGCGCTTGAGGTATTTGGCCTCTTCAAAGGTCTGCTCGGGCGCGCGGGCGGATTTTCCACCCTGGGGGGGAATGCTCATTGGTAGGGCCGTTTCTTCCTTCCGTCGGGAGTCACCGTGGTACGGGCATCGGAGCGGCCCGTTCCACGTTCCGCCTCACCATAATAGCCGTTGCGCGCCGAAACCCGCAAATCCGGCGCCTTGACGCGCACCTCCAGTTTGTGAAAGGGGTCCTTGGTGAGCGGCACGCCGCGGGGATAGAAGCCGAGCAGGTACTGGGTGCGCAGCTCGGTGATGATATCGGCGAAGGCGCGGTCGAGCTGGGCGCCGAGCGTGGGCAGGAACGTGCGGCCGCCGGTGCGTTCGGCCATGAACTGGAGGGCGTGTTCGCCGCCGATATTGCGGCCGGCATCGTTGGTGATGGGCACCACGACGACGGGATAGATGACGGCATCGGCCAACTGGGTGGCGCGCAAGGCGCTATCGAGCGTGGAGTGGGTGGTGTCGCCGCCATCGGTTACCACTACGATCACTTTACGGCCCTCGCGGTTCTCCAGCTCCTGGGCGGCGTAGTAGACGGCGTCGTAGAGGGCGGTGCCCGCCTCGCCTTTGAGCAGCTTGAATTTGTCCTCGAGCCGCCGGTAATTGTGGGTGAACGGCTGCTGGAGCGTGACGGCGTAATTAAAGGTATAGAGCGCCACGGAATCGTCCGGATTGCCTTCGGCGAACAGGGCGCGGAGGAAGCGGGCGGCGGAATCGGTTTCGAACTTCAGGTCTTTGGCGGTGGAGCCGCTGATGTCGATCAGCAGGGCGATGGAAAGGGGCCGCTCGGTTTGGCGCTCGAAGTGGGCGACCTCCTGCCGCACGCCGTTATCGAAAACCTCGAAATCGTTTTTTTGCAGCGAGCCGACCAGATCGCCCGCCTGGTTCTTGATGGTGGCGATGACGCGGACCAGGTTCACCTCGGAAGTGAACACGGGGGCCTGCTGGGCGAGGGCGGGGACGCAGCATACCAGCGCCAGGAGGGAGATCAGCGGGCGCGCGCGACCGGGGGGTCGCGCGCGGACGGGGGCGTCCGCCCCACTTATGCTAGCCGGCCACCGGGACATTGGCATCCCACGCTCCTTCGACCCAGACCTCGCCATCGGCGAAATGTTCCTTCTTCCAGATGGGGACCAGCTTCTTGAGCTGGTCGATGCCTTCGAGCGCGGCGGCGAACGCGGCCCGGCGGTGGGGCGCGGTGACGATGACGGCGACGCTGGTTTCGCCGATCAGGATGCGTCCCAGGCGATGCACCATGGCGATGCGCGCGATGGGGTGCGCGGCGGCGAGCTCGCGGCCGATGCGGGCCATCAGGCGGAGGGCCATGGGCTCATAGCATTCGTAATCGAGGCAGCGGGTGCGCCGCCCGTTGGTGTTATTGCGGACGGTGCCTTCGAAGGTAACCACCGCACCTTCGGCGCCGGTGAGGAGGCGGGCGATGAGCTGGCGGGTATCGATGGCGTGGCGGGTGAGGGCGAAAAAGCTGCCGTTGTCACAAATCTCGGGCACGGGCGCGGCGGCGGCGGTTCCACCGCTGACGGGCGGGAGGAAAGCCACTTCATCGCCCTCCTGGAGAGCGGTGGAAAGTTCGGCGAACTCGTGATTGCGGGCCATGACGATGCTACGGGCCATTTCCCGCAGGCGCGGATGACGGGCGGCATAGCGGTCGAAGACGGCGCGCAAGTCGGCGCCCTCGGGGAAATCGGCCTCCTCGGAGGACCGTCCCACCAACTCCTTCAGCATCCCGAAAAACAACACTTGCACGTGCATTGTGGGCGGCCACTTCAGTCTAACAGACGGATGCGGCCGGTCCTTCGTTGCAGCGGGTTACAATGCGGTTTCCAGCATGAAACCCGAAACCGAAACGCACCTGCGCGTGCGCTACGCCGAGACCGACCAGATGGGTGTGGTCTACTACGCGAACTACCTGGTGTGGATGGAAGTGGGGCGCGTGGAGTTGTGTAAAGCCTGCGGCTTCAATTACCGCGACATGGAACAAGAGGACGGCATTTACCTGGCGGTGGCCGAGGCCCAGTGCCGGTACCGCTCGCCGGCCCGGTTCGACGACGAGGTGATTGTCCGGACCTGGATTGAAACGGCCAACCCGCGGGTGGCGACCTTCGCCTACGAGATGCGGTTGGCGGAAGGCGGGCGGATGCTGGCCACGGGGCAGACGCGGCACCTGTTCGTGAACCGCCAGATGCAGCGCACGCGGCTGCCGGAGAAGTATCACGCGATGTTCGGGCTGTAGGGGGGCGGAGCACGGCGACGATGGTCCTGATGCGGTTGGCGCCGGGATGGACGGGTGCCAGGATGCCCGGACTGCAGGAGGCGGCGGGGTGACGGGGCCGCCGAGGAAAAGCTCATGCGTCTACGCCAGCTCAAGGCTCTGGATGGCGCCGCCGGAGCCTGGAAGGATAAAGATCATCCCGAGCTCAAACACGGTGCGGCCAAGTGGGTGGCCAAGCTTCGCCGGCAAGACGACAAGCGCTTCAAGAAAATAGCCGGCCGCTGAGATGGCCACGCTCCTGCTCGACACCAGCGTCATTATCGACGCCATCAACGGCAAGCGGACGCGGAATGGCTCAAGAACTCTTGCAGCAGGGGCACCTCCTGGCCTGCTGTCCGATGCACGTCACGGAAGTCTACACCGGTCTGCGCGCCCACGAGGAGACCCGAACGTTGCATCTGTTCGAAAGCCTGCAACACTACTCCATCACGTGGCCGGTGGCACGCCTGGCCGGTGAACTGAAGCGCGACTACGGCCGCACCTGTATCCGCTGCCGAAGGGATAGGCCGCGCTAGCGATACGCCACCAGGAACAGCCGGCGGAAGGGGAATAACACGCGGCCGTCGGGGCGGGGCGGGTAGGCCGGGCGCAGGAGAGCAAGGTAGTCGGCGAGAAATCGGCGGCGCTCGGGCTCGTTGCCGATGGCTTCCAGGTAGGGTCGCAGGCCGGTGGCGCGGTACCATTCCACGATGCTCTCGGGGCCGGGCATCACGTGGAGGTATTCGGTCTCCCAGAGATCGACGCGCTTCGCGTGGGGGGAGAGCGCATCATAGTAAAAGTCCAGGTTGTGGGTGTTCCAGGTGGGCACGCGGCCCTTGGGGAACCAGCGGCGCCAGCGCGGGGACGCCGCCAGCTCGCGCTCGATGCGGTGCGCCGGAGAGCGGCCTTTCGCGGGCACCTGCGCGGCGAGCGCGCCGCCGCGGGCGACGTGGGCCAGCAGGCGCGGGAAAAGCGACGCGTGGCGAGGCACCCATTGCAGCGCCGCGTTGGAAAACACCAGGTCGTAGCGCTCGGCTTCGCCGGCCGCCCAGTGCGCGATGTCGCGTTCGACCAGGCGATCGGCCGCCCGCGCGCGCCGCGCCGCGGCGATCATGGCGGGGGAACTGTCGAGGCCGGTCACCTGCGCATCCGGCCAGCGGCGGGCGAGGAGGCGGGTGCTGTTGGCGGGCCCGCAGCCGAGGTCGATCGCGCGGCGGACCCGGGCGAGGGCGATGCGCGACACGAGGTCGCGGCAGGGTTGCGTGCGCTGGTCGGCGAATTGGAGATACTGGCGAGGGTTCCAGGACGGCATGTCTCTTACATCGTAGGCGAGAAGATGATCGGCCGCGCCTTCGGCGCGGGGGGGGCAGGCCGGGAGGCCTACCCCACCTGATATATTCGAGTATCAACGGAAAGGAGCAGTTTCTCATGCGCATCAATCAGACCCGGGAACGTCTATCGCGGGGCGAGACGGTATTCGGGTGCGGATTGCAGTGTTACCGGTCGCCCGAAATCGCGCGGACTTTCGCCGCCGCGGGATTTGACTACGTGTTCATCGACATGGAGCACGGCACCTTCGACCTGGAGACGGTGCACGACATGATCCGCGCGTCGCTGGACGCGGGCATCACGCCCATCGTGCGGGTGGGCGAACTGCTGTATTCGCTGGCGGCGCGGCTGCTCGATGCCGGCGCGCAGGGAATCATACTGCCGCGGGTGGAAGATCCGCGGATTCTGGAGGAGGCGCTGAGCTGGATGCGCTTTCCACCGGAAGGCAAGCGGGGCTACGGGGTGAACCCCACCATGGTGGGCTACGAGCCGCGCACGTTCCCGGAGATCATCGAGCACCAGAACCGCAACACGCTCATCGTGGTGCAATTCGAGACCGCCACCGCCATGGAGCGCGCCGACGAGTTGCTCTCGCTGCGCGGGCTGGATATCGCCATGGTGGGCCCGGCCGACCTTTCGATTTCGCTCGGCATCCCGGGCCAGTTCGACCATCCGCTGCTGATTTCCACGGTGGAGCGGCTCATCGAAAAATGCCGCCAGCACAACGTAGTGCCGGGCATACAGACGCGCGGGGTAGCCATGGCCAAGGCGTGGGCGGAGCGCGGCATGCGCTTCGTGGGTGCGGGCGCGGAGCACGGCCTGCTGCTGGAAAAGGCGCGCGAGGCGGTCACGCAGCTTCGCACCGTGGGCGCGGCGCAACCCGCGTAGAGCGCGATGACCACCCTACTGGCGCTGCTGCGCCAGAACCGCAACTATCGCTACACCTGGATGGGGCAGGTGGTCAGCGAGATGGGCGACTACTTCAACAACATCGCCGTCTTCGCGCTGGTGATGGAAAAATCCGGCTCCGGGCTGGTGGTGTCGGGGGTCATGCTCTCGCGCGCCATTCCCGCGGTGGTGGCCGGACCGTTCGCGGGCGTGTTCCTGGACCGCCTGGACCGGCGGCGCATCATGATCGCGAGCGACCTGATCCGCGCCGTGGTGGCGCTGGCCTTCCTCCTAACCATCAACCAGCCGCGCCCGTGGCTGCTCTACCTGCTGAGCGCGGCGCTGATGTTCGTCTCGCCGTTCTTCAGCAGCGGGCGAGCCGCGATTCTGCCGACCATCGCCAGCGCCGAGGAACTGCACACGGCCAACTCGCTGACGCAGACCACACAGTGGGCCACGCTCACGGCGGGCACGCTGGTGGCCGGCGTCTGTGTGGCGCGGCTGGGCTACCACTGGGCGTTCGTCCTCAATTCGCTGTCGTTCATCTTTTCCGCCTGGGCCATTTGGCACATCGCCGTGCCGGGCGGCTTCCGCGCGAACGCCGCGGGTGGCGCCGCGCAGGCCGTTCGTCCGTGGCGGGAATACGCCGAGGGCCTCGCCTATATGCGCTCCGTGCCGCTGATGATGGGCATCGCCATGATTTCGGCGGGATGGGCCATGGGAGGGGGCGCGGCGCAGATCCTGTTCGCGCTGTTTGGCGAGCAGGTCTTCCACCGGGGCGCCTCGGGCATCGGTTCCATCTGGGGGTTCGCGGGCATCGGCCTGCTGTTGGGCGGCGCGGCCGGCCACCTGGCGGGCCGGCGCGTGAGCTTCACCGGATACAAGCGCGTGGTGACCATCTCCTACCTTCTCCACGGCGCCGCGTATATGCTCTTCAGCCAGGTGGAATCCTACGCCGCGGCGCTGGTGCTGATGATGCTCTCCCGCGTGGGCATGGCCGCCACCAGCGTGCTGAACAATTCCCAGTTGCTGCGCCATACGTCCGACCAGTTTCGCGGCCGGGTGTTCGCCACGATGGAGACGCTGCGTTTTGCGGTGATGATCGTCTCCATGGCCGGCGCCGGCATTGCTTCGCAGTACGCGGGCCCGAGAACGATCGGCCTGGCCGCAGGGGCGCTGGGCACGATCACCGCGCTCGCCTGGGCGTGGTGCGATGGCTCCGGGCGCCTGCCGGAACCGGGCGGCGCGGCGCGATGAAGACGATCCTGCTGCTGGCGCTCGCCGTTCTCCCAGGGCGCGCGCAGAGCCGCGCGCTCGATTTTCTCAACCACAACCGGCCGGTGCTCGACGCCCACAATTGCTACCCGGTGGAAGGCCGGTGGGCGGACCGCATCGAGCGCGCGCTCGGAACCGGATTTCCCGCGGGCATCGAACAGGACCTGGCGTGGTACGTCGACCCCGCCACCGGCCAGGGACGCGTGGTGGTATCGCACGAGGCCAAGACCACCGGCGCGGAACCGTTGCTGCGCGATTACTTCTTCGAACGCGTGCGGCCTATCGTGGAAAAAGCGCTGGCGGAGAACGACCGCGCGCGCTGGCCGCTGATCGTGCTGCATTTCGATTTCAAGGACAACCAGATTCCGCTGCTGCGCGCCGTGTGGAAGCTGCTGGGGGACTATCAGGGGTGGATTACTACCGCGCGCAAAACCGCCGATCCGCGCGTGCTGGCTCCGTTGGAGGGCGCGCCGCTGCTGGTGCTGACCGAAGAGAACGATGCCCAGGAGCAGGTGTTCTTCACCGAGGTGCCGGCCGGAGGCAAGCTGCGCGTTTTCGGTTCTGCGCACACCAGGCCGATCGAAGGAACCAAAGAGGAGAAGATTCACTTGCGGGCTACGCTGCCGCCGAAGCGGCTGCTCGACGAACGGCCGACCAACTATCGCCGCTGGTGGAACAGCTCCTGGCTGGCGGTGGAAGAAGGCGGCCAGCAGCAGGCCGGCGAGTGGACCGCGGCCGATGAGCGCCGGCTGCGCGCCCTGGTGGACCACGCCCACCGGCTCGGCTATTGGATCCGCTTCTACACTCTCGACGGGTTCGGTCCGGCGGAGGATCGCGGCTGGGGCCAGGACTACAACTTCGGTTCGAGGGAGGCTGTTTTAGCGCGCTGGAGGGGGGCCTTGCGGGCGGGCGTGAATTTGATTGCGACGGACCAGTACGAGGAGTTGGCGGGGGTGATGCGGCGGTGAAGGGTTGGCAGGCGAAAGCGCCTGCCCCACAGCGCTGGGGCACGGGCGGCTGCGCGGTGGAAGCGAACGCCGCGAGTATATACTATCGTGGCGGAGGCGGGGCGACGAACATGAAGCGGATTCTCTGGTTGCTGGCGGCGGCGAGCGGGTTGTTGGCGGCCGATGTGCACACTTTTTCGATTGTCGGATACGACCCGGTGAATGGCGACTGGGGGGTGGCCGTGGCCTCGCGCTATTTCTCCGTGGGCGCGGTGGTGCCGTGGGCCGAAGCCGGCGCTGGCGCTATCGCCACGCAAGCCAACGTCAACGTGGGCTACGGACCGCGCGGGCTGGAACTGCTGCGCCAGGGTCTGGCGGCCAAGGAAGTACTCGACAAACTGCTCGCCGAAGACCAGTTCGAGGGCAAGGATGGGCGGCAGGTGGCGATTATCGACGGCCGCGGCAACATCGCCACCTACACCGGCCCCAACGCGCCCAAGTGGGCGGGCGACCGGCAAGGCAAAACATGGTCGGCGCAGGGCAACATCCTGGTGGGCCCGCAGGTGCCGGAAGCGATGGGCCGCGCCTTCGAAGCGACCGAGGGCGAGCTGGCCGAAAAGCTATTCGCCGCGCTCAAGGCAGGTGACGACGCAGGCGGCGATTCGCGCGGTAAGCAATCGGCGTCCATGATCGTGGTGCGGAAGGGGGGCGGGCGCAATATCAATAACGACCGCTACCTGTATCTCAACGTGGACGACAACCCGCAGCCCATCCCCGAGCTGCGCCGTCTGCTGGACCTGAACCTCGGCTATCTTTACCAGGAAAAAACCGGCCGGCTGAGCGGGGCGGGCAAGATGCGCGAGGCGCGGGCCGCGGCTTTCAAGGCTGCGCAATACATGCCCGGGGGGAACACGTACGTCACGCTGGGCGCGCTCGACTACAACCTGGGGGACAAGGCGGCCGCGCTGGCCGATTTCCGGAAGGCGTTGCAGCTCGACCCCGGCGTGCGGCGGCTGTTCGACGCGCCCCCGGCGGACGGATCGCCGCGCGGCCAGCGGTTGCGCGCGATCCTGGAAGACAAGGAATTCTTGAAGCAAGTGTTGCAAGGAAATTAATTCCGGGCCGGGAAGAGACGTTGGCGGAACTCCGCGGATCCCGGCGAAGACGGTCTTCGATCTGTTGGGCAGGGCGCTCCGGAGGGGGTGCGGCATCCGCGTCCTTGCGGTCGCGGCTCCGAATCGGTCTAACAGCGCCGTGTTACCTTCAACGGTGATGCGCAAGGTGGTAGTCATTGCGGTTTTGAGCGGGTGCCTGCCCGCGTTCGGATGGGGGCCGGAGGGGCACCGCCTGGTGGCCCGGATCGCGGAAGCCCAGCTTACGGCGGCGGCGCGGGCTCGCGTGACCGCCATCCTGGGGGCCGATCAGTCCATGGTGTCGGTTTCGAGCTGGCCGGACGAGATTCGCCGCGCGCGCCCGCAAACGGGGCCGTGGCACTACGTCGACATTCCCATCGACCAGGCGCACCTCGACATGGCGCGCGATTGTCCCAAGGGCGATTGCGTGCTCGCGAAAATCACCGAGTTCCGGAAAACGATTGCCGATCCCGCGGTGACGCCGGAGGCACGCCGCGAGGCGCTGATGTTCCTGGTGCACTTCGTGGGCGACATGCACCAGCCGCTGCACTGTTCGGACAATAAAGACCGGGGCGGCAATTCGGTGACGGTGCGGTTCAACGACAAGCAAACGAATCTGCATAGTTTGTGGGACAGCGCCTTGCTGGGCCACATGGGCACGGAGGAGCAGTTGTATCCCCAACTGTTGCCCGAGGCGGAGCGCCGCCAAAAGAAGTGGTCGAAGGGCACCGTGGAGGAGTGGGCGGAGCAGGCCCACAAGGCGGCGCAGAAGACGGTCTATGGCCGCCTGCCGAAAGCGGGCGCGGGAACGCCTGTCGCGATCGATGCGGCGTACGAGAAGAAGGCGGACCCGGTGTTGAAAGAGCAGATCGAGAAAGCGGGGGACCGGCTGGCGCGGGTGTTGAACGATTCGCTGCAATGACCGGCGGCGGGGACTACTGGCGGACGGTTTCTTCCACTTTCAATTTTGCCAGCGGGCCGCTCATGCGGAGTTCTTTGGCGCCGCCGGTGAGCAGGACTACCAGCCGGCCGTCATCCTGGGTCGCGCCGCGGCCGGTGAAGGTATCGTCATCGGTGCGCAGATTCAAATCGGTGAGACGCCAGCGGGGCGCCGCCTGCGACCAGGTCACGCTGTAATTGCCCGCCACGCCACGGAGTGGGGCGAGGGTGCCGAGTTCCATCGCGGCTCCCGTAAAAGTGCCTTCCGATCGCAGGTTGGCCAGCAACTGGCTACCGGTGCCGGAGGTTTCCAAGGTCCCGCCGGCATCGATCGTTCCGGATTGCCAGTCCAGCCCCGTCACCCTGCCGGTAAGCACATACGCGGGCCGGGCGCCGCGCAGGTTGACCGCGAGCCTGCCGGTGAGGAGGGCGCGGCCCAGTTTCGCCTTCAAGCCGTCGAACTCGACACGCGCCACGTCCCACAGGAGGTGGGCGCGCAGGTTCTCCCAATGCACGCCAGCCAACAGCAGATCGTCGATCTGCACGGCGCCGTCGAGGGTGCGCTCGGCCAGCCAGTCGGGCACCGTGGCGCGGCCCAAGGCGCGGGCGATGAGACCGGTGCTGCGGCGGAGCGTGGGCATGAACACGGTTTCGAGATCGGCGGCATCCACGGTTTCGCTGCGCACGCGGAGGTGGTGCGGCCGGGCGGCGGCCGGCTCGTAGCGATACTCCCCGGTGAAGGCGATCTTGCCGGCGCGCGCGGCGATATGGTCCACCACGACGCGGTCGCCATCGATTGCCGCGTGGGCGGAAGCCACCAGCAGCGGCTCGGCGAGGCCGGGCTCGGGAATTTCGGCGCCGGTCAGTTCCAGGCGGCCGGTCCAGCCGGCCTGGGCGGGCTCGCTGTGGTAGCTTAGTTGACCGCTCCACTGGCCGGAGCGGACCTGTTCGAGCCAGGGGACGGCGGCCAGGGCGGCCTGCGCGCGGAGCGACTCGACGGCCATCGCCTCGGTGGAGAGGGACAAATCGAGGGTCTCCTGGTCCATGGCGTAATCGGCCTCCACCTGCACCTGGTCCTGTCCGGTGGTGAGCACCAGGGCGGGCGCGAGATGGATGTGTCCCTGGTCGAAGACGATGTGGGCCTGCTCGAAGCGCAGGGGCGGCGATCCGGGAATGGTGAGGGAGGCGTCGTGCAGCGCCACCTCGCCCTGCAACCGGCTCTGACCGGAATAGCCGATGGCGCCATCGACGGCACCGGCCAACTGGAGCCCGGGCGGGAAGGTAGCGCCCATATGGCGCGCCAGTTCCATAAGCGGCGCGACGGGAAAGCTATTCCAATTCGCGGTGGCGGCCCAGTGCGGCTGCGACAGGTAGTCGCTGGCGCGGAAGCGCAGCCATAGCGGCAGGGGCTGGTTGGCGGGAGAGTTGGACTGGAGCTCGAGCTGCTGCGCGATCAGGTTCAGGCGGCCGCGGATATCGAAGGGCCAGCCCTGCCCCTGCGGAGGGAGGAGGTCCCAGCGATGCACATCTTCGACGGTAAGGCGGCCTTCGATGCCGATATTGTCGATGGGGCCGCCCAAGTGCAGCCGGGACGAGACCGAGCCGTGCACGTTGCCCGCCTGCCCGCGCGCGAGGGCGGTGATTTCGTCGAGGCCCGTGCGGTCCAGGACGAGATCGAGATCGACGCGTTCCGGCGCGACGTACCACTTACCCTTGAGGGTGAACGATCCCAAGCCCTGGCCGGAACGGTCGGTGCGGGCGGGCTTGGCCGAGCAGGACACGCTCCAGCCGGCGGTGAGCGATCCCGGAGGCGAAATGTCGAGGTCGGTTTCCGTAAGGTAGAAAATCGACTTGGCGTCGCCGAATTTGAAATTGATGCGGCTGTTGCGGACGTGAATCGCGGGCGCGTTGCGCATGACCGACGGGTTGACGAACGACGCGAAGTTCCAGCGGCCGGGCTCCAGGGCGGCGCCGGACTTGGTCAAGTTGATGTGGGCGCCGTCCAGGCGGATGGAATCGATGATGAACCGGCCTCCGAGCAGGGACCAGGCGCCGGGCCGGACGTCCACCGCGTCCACGTAGGCCATGGGCTCGATGCCAATGGAGGGATCTTCGTGGATGACCACGTTTTCCACGGTAAATCCCGGCCCTTTGAAGAGGCTGAACTTCACCGGGCCGCGGAATTCGACCTGACGTCCCAAGGCGCGGGCGAGCGAGCCGCGGAGGCGTTCGCCGTACCGCTCGGCGCTCAAATACGGCGCCACTACCCCGGCGGCGAGCAACAGCAGCACCACTCCAAGGGCAAGTTTCAGCAGCAGGCGGAGCTTCATTTCTCCGCTCCCAGCAACACGCGGTACGCCGCGGGATCGTCGATATCGTCCACGACGCCGCTATCTTCCACATCGAGGAACTCGGTATCGTCCGCGTGGCGCCGCACCACGTCGCGCGCGGCGGCGGTGGCGGGGAGCGCCAGGAATTCGGGAATCAGCGCGCGCGAAAACCAGATGGGATGGCCGCGGCGGCCGTGGTAGCGCGGCACGCGGAGGAGCGCGCCCGAGCCGGCGTCGAGCAGGGCCTCGATGGTCTCGGGCGCCACCGCCGGGTGGTCCACCAGGGTGAAGAGCACTCCCGCGGCATCGCCCGGCACGGCGCGCAGGCCGCACTGCATGGAAGTGGTCTGGCCGAGCGCAAAATCGGGATTGGTCACGAAGGTGGCGGGACGCAGCGCGCGGGCCCGGATCTCATCGGCCGCCGCCCCCAGCACCACAATCACGGGTGAGCAGCGCGCGGTGAACAGGCCCGTGAGGGTATCGAGAAAAATTTCGCCGCGGTAGGGCAGCAACGCCTTGGGGGAACCCATGCGACGCGATTCCCCGGCCGCGAGAATCAGTCCGGCGGGGCTCACTTGCTTAGCACGGCTCGCAGCGATTCATCGGCAAACACCGACATGGAAAGCGAGCGCCAGTTGGACGGAGCGTTGCGGCGCACCGCAATCATCTCGGCGGCCACCGAGACGGCGATCTCCTCCGGAGAAATCGCGCCGATATCCAGGCCCATGGGCGCGTGGATCCGGGCGAGGGCCTCGTGCGGGACGCCCTCCTTTTCCAGCTCGCGAACGACATTGAGCACCTTGCGCTTGCTGCCGATCATGGCGATATAGCGGGCCGGGGTGGCAATGGCCAACTGGAGCACGCGCATATCGTCGCGATGGCCGCGGGTGACGATGATCACGTAGCTGGTCTCATTGATGGCCAGTTGGGGGAAGACCTCTTCGTACTCGGCGGCGTGGACGGCCGACGCTTCGGGGAAGCGGTCGCGGTTGGCGAACGCTTCGCGGTTGTCGACCACCACGGTGGCGAAGCCCGCCAGCGTGGCGACCTTCGAGAGGCTCTTGGAAATATGGCCGGCGCCGAAAATATAGGCGTGCGCGACCGGCAGCACCGGTTCGATGAAAACCTCGAGCTGGCCGCCGCAGATGAGGCCGTTATCGTAGGCCGCATCCTGGCCCAGGTTGAAGGTGAGGCGCCGGGGCTTTTCGGTGGCGATGACCTCGCGGGCGGCATTCCACACCTCGGCCTCGACGCAGCCGCCGCCGATGGTGCCGGTCATGGAGCCGTCTTCGCGCACGAGGATCTTGGCGCTCTCATAACTGGGGATGGAGCCGCGCACCTCGACGATGGTGGCCAGCGCGCACTTCTGTCCCAGGTTGCGCAAGCGCACCAGTTCCTCGTAAACGTCCATTCGATGACGATTATAACGTGCGGCGGGTGGCGCGGCGCCCTCAGCGGCCGCGCCGCGCTACTGGTTCCCGCTTTCGAGCGCCTGCACACCGGCGAGATCCTTGATTCGACCGGTGGCCCGCTTATTGGCGATCAGGACGCATCACGGGCACGACTTGGGAGGAAGCGTGGGCATCCCGGCGCCAAAGCACCTCGTCATCAGGTGGACCTGCACGGGAGCGCGTCGCTGAATGAATATATCCAGATCGCCGGTAAAGCGGGGCGCTCCGTGAAACATCACCTTCGTGGCCCTGCGGGCCATGGGGACAGGCCGGGAGGCCTATCCCACCGCGACCGCGTATCCGCCAATGATTAGGAATTCAGTGCCCTTGGCGTTCAATAAGGAGCAAAGTTCTGCAAAGTCGCTCTGGACGTCCATTCTGCCGCGCTCCGGGCATGGATGCCAGGTATTCCTTTCGCAGGCGTTCCACCTCGGCAATTCGCTCCTCGGGGGACCGGCTCCGCCAATAGGCGAGCAGCGAGTCCTCTTCGCGGTCCCGCTGCCCGGCGACCCGAAACTCCGCTACTCCACCTCCAGGTCCGGAAGGCGCGCCGGGCGGAGCCAGCGGACATAGGCTCGGTGCAGGGGATAGAGCGAGCAGCCGATGGCCACGGCCAGAACGGCATTGACGGCCATCACCGAGGCGGCGGTGGCGAGGAAGGCAACGGCGTCCACGCGGCTCATGCGCGGCAGGCGGCGCCAGGCACTCCAATCCAGCAGGCACAAGCCCATCCAGGCGGTGACGCCGGCCAGGGCCGCGATGGGGATGTGCCCCACGAAGCGCGAGCCCAGCCCGAGGATCGCCGCCAGGAACACGGCGTGCATCAGGTTGGATAGCCGCGTGGTGCCGCCGCAGCGCACCACCGCCAGGCTGCGCGCCGGAATGCCCACGCTGGGCGGGGCGCCGAACAATCCGCCGAAGATATTGGCCACGCCATAGGCACCCAGCTCGGCATCGGCATCGGCCGGTTTCATGCGCTTGTGGCGTCCGCGAAAATGCTCGACCACGCGCGAGGTGATCAGGATGTTGACCGAGGAGACCAGCGCCAGGGCAAATGCGGGGGGCAACGCGGCGAGCATCTCCGGGGTGCTCCACCCGAATCCGGCGAAGGGCGGGAGGGTGGCCGCGAGCGACCCGATCTCCCGTTCGCGGAAGCCAAAGATGCGGGCCACCAGGATGGCCAGGGCCCCGCCGATGAGCGGCGCCGGAGCGCGTGGGGAGAGGCGCACGGCGATGGTGGCGGCCACGATCACCGTCAGGCTGAGCACCAGCGGCACGGCGCGGACATCTCCCAGGTGATCGAGCACGCCGGTGAGTTGTCCCAGGGCGGAGGAGGCCGAGCGCCGCAGGGGGGAGGCTACGCCGAACATGATGTCCATCTGCGAGACCAGCATCATGCCACCGATGCCGCAGGAAAAACCCGTCACCACGGCATGCGGCACGCGCGTGATATAGCGGCCGAGGCGCAGGAGGCCGAACCCCATCATGATCAGCGAGGCCATGATGGTGAGGCGCGCGGCGCCGGCCACTCCGTGGTCCCGCGCCGCCATCGCCAGGAAAGGGACGGTGGCGCTGGCGGTGCCGCCGATCAGCACCGGATTGCGGCCCAGCAGAGCGATGACCGGGGCCGTGAGAATCGAGGTAAAGATTCCCAGCACCGGCGGCAATCCCATGGCCGACGCCAGGGCGAGACCGTAAGGCAGGGCGATCAGGGCCGCAATCGCCCCGCCCGCGCAATCCCCCAGAAACCGCGTCCAGCCGTAGTTGGCACGAGGCGGGCGCATTCTTCGCAGAATGGCCCGAAAATTCAAGCCATCACCTTAAGGAAGGCCGTCTTGAAGCGGTTCATCTCATCCGCGGTGCCGATGGTGACGCGCACGTGGGTCGGCCAGGTTGGCCACACGCGCCCGATGAAGACCTTCTCCCGCCCCATGGCGGCAGTGACTTCGCGGGGAGGCCGCTTGACGTCCACCATGAAACAGTTGGACACGGAGGGGACGTATTGGAAGTTATGTTTGTCGAGGAAGCCGAGCACGTCTTCGCGCACGTCGGCGATGATCTTGCGCCGCTCCGGCACCACGTACCTGGCCTCGAGGCTGGCGCTGGCGGCGGCCATGCCGGTGATGGGCATCATGGTGGAGCTGAAGCCGCTGAGCCTGGCGAGCAGGTCGGGCCGGGCAATCGCCGCGCCGGCGCGCAGGCCCGCCATGCCGTAGATCTTGGAAAACGTCCGCAGGACGACCACATCCTTGTCCGCCGCCACCAGGCCGGTGTTGAAGGGCGCACCGGCGATGTGGGTATAAGCTTCGTCGATCATCACGATGGCCCCTTTGGGCTTGTTGGCCACCAGCCATTCGAGATCCGCCTGGGGCGTCAGGGTGCCGGTCGGGTTATTGGGATTGCAGATGTAAATCAGTCCGGCGTCGGGGCTGGCGGCGGCCATGGCCTTGACGTCGTGCGCGTAGCCCCGGTCTTTCATGAGGGGCACGCGGATCACCTTGGCGCCGATGTAATTCGCCGCGCGCTCGCCGGCTTCGTAACCGGGATCGCCGGTGACGAAGGGCTTGGAGGGCGAGGTGAAGGCCAGGACCGCCTGGTGCAGCGGGCCGCTCGATCCGGGATGGATCGAGACATAACTGAGCTTCACGCCTTCCTGCTCGGCGAGAAGGGTGCGCACCTTGTCGGTTTCGCCGAAGCGGTACCGGCCGCCCTGCGCGACCATGCTGTAGGCCGCCTCCCGCGCCTCCTTGCAGGGGCCGAGGGGATTCTCGTTGGCGTTGATCAGGACCGCGTCGGACGGGGCATCGACCTTGGAAAGCTGGGCCAGAGCGGGCTCGTTGTAAAACGGAAGCGCAGCGCCGGCGGTTATCACGGTGGCGATCCGGCCGAACATCCGGCGCGAAAAGCCGCGATTCAGGAGTTCCTCTTTCTGTGGCTGAGTCAAAACGGTGTTCATGCGTCCCCCTCACGTCCAGACCGGACTTGGGAGTAGAGTAGCAGTTTCCGGAGACGGTGTCGAACCGGCTGGGGCAAACGGCGCAACTCAACGCGGAGGCGCGGAGGACGCAGAGACAACGCGGAGAAGCCAGGGCCGGTTTGCTCCGCGCGGCCTCCGCGTTCTCCGCGGCTCCGCGTCGAAATCACTTCCCGGGATGCAACACCAGTTTCTGCACGCGCCAGTTCAGAATTTCGCCCACGTAGAGCACATTCTCCGAGGGGCAGGCCATTTCATGTACCCAGCCGAACTGGCCGGGACGTTTGCCC
>JADGNR010000294.1 GCA_017883415.1 Bryobacteraceae bacterium
CTAATTGTTTCACACACAAGCGTGCGCCGCCGCCTTCCGGGTTCCGGCGAGAGCGGTTCTGACCACTCCGCTCGGCCTACCTCGGAATCGGCCGGGGCCTAAGGGGGAAATTGCCTGGCGTGCCGGGGGTCGCCGAGACCCGCACCGATGCTACTGTATTCTGCCACGCAATTCTGAGAAGTTCGGTATTGTTGCCGATCTCCTCGACTGTGATGGTTAGTCGCTCGATCGGGCGCTCGACCGACGCGACCTGCATCTCCACACGCCCCAGATCCTTCTTTCGATTGTAATCGACAACTCCCAACTGGTCCGCCACCGTGTTAAGGATCAACGTCCAGACGTCTTTGCCGGGAATTGTGAAGAGGCTATAACTACCGGGCGGTACAGAGAGCGTGCCCACGGTGAGCGCACTGGCGGCGGTCAGAACCGTCGCCTCATCGGCACCGGTCCTCCACAGCTTGCCGTACGGCACGAGACCACCAAAAATCTTCCGCCCTTTCGCTGCTGGCTGGCCATACTCGATCTGGATCGTTGTGTCGCCCACAACAAACTCCGACATCACCCGAGGGCTGATTCTAACGCCCTGGCACTGAGGGAGAGTCGCCGTGGCACAGATGGCAACGATGAGTCTCACAATCGAAGGTACCCTAAACATGCTGCGTCTCCCGCTGCTCAATTCCAGTGTAGTGCATCCGAATTCCTGCCGGTTTTGTGGGGGCGGGAAATGCTCCGTGGACTAACCGAACGCGCCTCAGCGGCCGCCGTCGCGTTGTTTTACGCCACTTACGGCTCCGAGGATCAGGTTGTAAGCCGCCTGGCGTGAGACCCCGCCCTTATCGTGGTCGCCGTAGGGGGTCGAGGCGATGCCCAGCGCGGCCGCCTTTTCGTAGCGGAACATTTCGGTCAGCGCGGCGGCCAGTTCGGCGCTGGTGGGGCCGCCGGGCACGGTGAGCGGGTGGCCGGGCACCTCGCGCGGATCGAGCACATCCATGTCCACGTGGATGTAGATCGCGTCCGTGCTCTCCGAGAGCCGCTTCATCTCGCGGTGCAGGTTGTCGGAGCGCGCGCGAATGTCGGCCACCGTGAGTTGGCGGATTTCGGAGCGGTCCAGCAGGTCCTGCTCCAGCGGGTCGGTGTCGCGCACGCCGGCCTCGACAATATGGCGCTGGGGCAGGGGAGGGTCCAGGCCGGCTTTCAGGCGGAGGTTGGTGAGACACAAGCCGGCCGCAATGGCTACCGGCATGCCGCCCAGCATCCCGCTGAGCGTGGTTTCGGGCGTGTTGTAATCGGCGTGCGCATCGATGAACACCAGGCCGACGCGCAGCGGCCGGGCGGCGCCGCCGGAATGTTGCAGGCCGCTGAGCATGCCCGTGAGAGCGCTGCAATTCGCGAGCAGGCCGATGGGGAGATACCCGCCGCGGCGCTCCGCGGCGATCAGCCGGGCGAGCCCGCCGTTGGCCAGGCTGAGGCGGTTCCACTCGCCATAGGCCTTCTGCTCGTCCGGTGTCAAAACCACCGTGGAAGGCGGCTTGGTCTGGCAGCCAAGGCCTTCGAGCTGGCTCAGAATTCCGCCCTGCTCCAGGTACTCCGGACCGCCCGAGCGTTCGGCGCTGTTCCGTTCGCCTACGTAAGGCATCTTGACCAGCGCCACGCGGACCGGGTTCCCGCTACCCCCGCCGCCCTGCGCGAACAGAACCGTCGCACCCGCCATCGCGACCGGAAGCCCCAGCCAGATTTGCATGCGTGAACCCCCCTTCGTTCGCGTAGGCCCGGGATGCATCCCTGGTCCGGCCGTGAGTATAACAAACGGGCGAAGAGCCTTGACATGAATCGGCGGGACACGGGGGACACGCGGGGCACCCGGAGCGGAACCGGCCAGGGTGAACCGATCCGGCTTACTTCTTCTGCTGCTCCGCGCCGGGTTGAGGGGAGGCGGCCGCGTTCCGCCCGGCCTGAATCACGGACAACCGCAGGTATCCGGCAGCGGCCCGCATGCGCACCGCCTCCTTGTCGTCGTTGAGCAGCGGTTCCAGGTCTTTTTTCAGAGACGGATCGTTGCGCAGGCTCAGGGAATGCACGGCGGCAGCCCGGACCGACCAATCCTTGTCGGAGAGCGCGTCCTCCAGCGCGTCGCGCACGGCGGCGCCCTTGTCATTGCCGAGCAGCAAAGCCGCCGCTGCGCGCCCGGAGACTCCCGCGTCCGTAAGTAGGGCCTGCATCGACGCGACGCCTTCGCCCAAGCCCGGAACGGGAGCGAACCGGGCCCCCTGTCGCATGGCAAACAGAAGCGTGGTCCGCGGCGTGTGCATCATCCGCAAAGCTTGGCGTTTCTGCTTGGAGAAGAAGCCCGAGGTGGTTTTGCTTTCCCCCGAGAGGACGTCCAGCAGCGCCTGCCTGCCGGCGGAGTCGTTCCGGGCCCACAGCGCCTTCGCCGCGGTAAAACTCACCTCCGGGACCTCGTCCTCCAACGCCTGGCGCAGCGCCGCCGTGGCGCGCCGAGTCTTCACCTCGGCCAGGCTTACCACCACCGCTTGCCGCACCTCGACGTCTTTGTCTCGCAACATCTCTTCCAGGCGCACCAACAAAGGTCCGCGCTGACCCGCCAGACTCAAGGCGACCACCGCCTGTTTCCTCGTCTCGGGATTCTTGTCCTCCAGGCCGCGCCGCAACAACTCGCTGCATTGCGCCTGAGTTGCCGCTCTACCCTGGGACACCAGAGCCGCGGACGCCGATAGAATCAATATCCATTTCAATGTGGGTTGCGCCTCCTTGGTTCATTATGCCGCGCTGGTGCACAGGTCGGATCTCCGCTCCGCCATGCGGCGGCGAGCGAGGGCCAAGACTTCATCAATCGACTCCATAGAGTACTTTTTCTTGACCGGATACGAGGGCTTGGGTCTATCTCGGAAACCTCGCGGGAAGCACCGGGTTATGCGCTGTTGTTCTACCTGGCGATCGCCAACTGCGGCGCCAACAATGGCGGCCCGCTGGGCGATCTGTTGCGCGCCGCCGCGCAGAAGAAAACGCTCGGCTATCTAGCCGCGGGCAGCGCGGGCTGGGGCACGGCGCTGGTCAAGGCCCTGCTCTGCAACTGGATGCTGTTGCGCGCTCCGGTCTCCTTCGGCAACTCGTGGCTGTGGAACCAGATCCCCGTCACGATCGGCAATATCCTTTCGGGCGCTCTGTTCACCGGTCTTGCTCTGTATGCCCCTTTCGCCCGGAGCGGGCGCTGCCGACGGAGCCGGCCGAGGCCGGGCCCCAACTCGCCGCTGTGGCCGCTCGCTGAGAACCGGGCGACGGCGTCTCTCCGTTCGTCTGGCCAGCGGGTGGTCGAGGCTCAATCGACCGGAGTCGCGGGACCGCGCCCATCGTCGGCCACCCACTGTCGAAAGGCGGAGGCGACCACTCGGATCACTTCCTGCTCCCGGAACGGCTGGGCCAGTACATCGTACCCGCCGCGGTTCAACACGTCGGCCCAGAGAACGTCGTCGGCATCCGCCGCAGTCACGATCAGGCGCGGTGCGCTGGGCAGGGAGGCGATCGAGTGCAGGATGTCCCGCCAGTCCCCATCGGCCAGGGACCGATCGCAGATGATTACCGGTACACGACGCTGGCGGAGGATGCGCGCTACCTCGGCGGTGCTGCCCGCCTCGTGAAGCGCCCAGTCCCAGCGGCCAAGAATCGCGCGAAGCTCGGGCGGCACGGAAGGGAACGCCGCCAGCACAGTTGGGCTGTTCTGCTGGCGCAGGCTGCTGGAAAGACGCTTATCGGATCCGGGATGCGGCATGGGCTAGCCTTCAAAGAACACCGCATCCTTCTCCAGCACGTGACGCAGGATGAAGTCGCCCACCTCCTGCTCCTGCTCGCTCCGTAGCGCTTCGAGCGCGCCGGGCTCCAGGGCATGGTCCGGCTCGGGGCCCTCGGATCCATTGCGAATGGCTGTGGTCTTGAACATCTGGGTCCCCCCTTATAGCGACCATCCTATCGCCCGGCCAGGAGAACTGGTCCGCCGGTGGTCCGATTCGTCCCAGTAGTCCGAGTTGTCCCAGCCGGTTCTCCGGCGGATCGCGCGGCGGTTCGTCCATAATGGGAGAGCACGCCAACCATGGGACAGCCCGCAAAACCACCAGCTCAGGCCGCGGAGAGCCGCGCGGCCAAAATGATCCGCGAGGCGTTCCAGTCGGGCCGGCCGCTCACCTACATCCGCTCGGCGGAAGAGCAGCGGGTGGCGCGCGTGCTGCGCGAGTTGGCCCAGGGACCACTGGCTTCCACGCCGATGCCCGTCTGGACCTGGAGCCTTACCGAGGGTATGCATCGCGATGGCGAAGCAGCCGCCGAAGGCACCGGCTCCCCGCGCGGCGCGCTGGATTTCATCGCCGCCCACGAAGACGCCGCCATCTTCCACCTCAAGGCCTTTCACGAGCCGCTGCGCGAATCCTCGGAGATCCGGCGCCGCCTGCGAGACGTCTACGATCGCTGTCTCGACCGGCGGAAGTTCGTGGTGATCACCTCTCCGGTCCGCTTCATTCCCGAGGAAGTTGAGCGGAGCGTCATCTTTCTGGAGCTCCGGCCGCCCGACCTCGTCGAGCTGATCGAGTTCCTGCGGGAGGAAGAGCGGCGGCTCGCACTGCCCGGCGAAAGCGCGGCAAGCGAGGCCATTCTCTCCCAACTCGCGGTGGCCCTGCAGGGGCTGACGCTCGACGAAACACGCTACGCGCTACGGCGCGCCCTGGCCGCGGACCGGCATCTCGGGCCGGCCTGTCTCCCGGCCCTGCTCGAAGAGAAACGGCTGCTGGTGAACCGCAGCGGGGTCATCGAGTTTATCGCTCCGGGCACCGGCATGGACGATATCGGCGGCATCGAGAATCTCAAGAAGTGGCTGCTGGAGCGCCGCAAGCTGTTTCAGTTGCGCGAGAGCCTGAGCACCGAGATCGTGCCCAAGGGGATTCTGCTGATGGGCATTCCGGGCTGCGGCAAGAGTCTCTCGGTCAAGGCCATCGCTTCCTGTTTCGAGCTTCCGCTCTACCGCGTGGATATGATCGAGATCTTCTCCGGGCGGCATGGCAAGCCCGAAGGAGCTTTCGTCGAGGCCTGCCGCATGCTGGAGGACATGGCGCCCGCGGTTTTGTGGTTCGACGAAATCGAGATGGGCATTACCTCGACGGAATCGAGCGGAGAGCAGGGCCGGATCTTCGCGTTCTTTCTGACCTGGATGCAGGAAAAGACCCGCGGGCTGTTCGTCGCCGCCACCGCCAACCGCATCGACCTTCTGCCCGCCGAAATGATCCGCAAAGGACGCTTCGACGAAGTGTTCTTCGTCGACCTGCCGGCCGAGGAGGAACGCATCGAGATCTTCCGGATTCACCTCAGCCGCCGCGGCGTGGACGTGGCGCGGTTCCACCTCGACGAATTGACGCAGTTTACCGCCGGCTGGACGGGCGCCGAGATCGAGCAGTGCGTGGTATCGGCCCTGACCAAGGCGCGGCTGGCGGACCGGGAGATCGGCAACGAGGATCTCATCCGCGTGGCGGCCGCGATTGTGCCGCTATCGCGCACCATGAAGGAGCAGATCAATCACATTCGCGGATGGGCCTTCGAGCGGGCCGTGCGCGCCTCCCCGCGCCCAGTGGGGTAGGCCTCCCGGCCTGCCTCGCGCCGAAAGCGCAACACGCCCTCTGTGAGGGCTTACGCCACTTCTGCGTACTCGTGCGCCGGTTCCCATTCCAGCAACCCGGTGCGGGATGCCAGGTGGAGCGGCACTTCGCGCAGATAGAGGGGATCGAGACCTCGTGCCGGAAGGCGTTCTTCCCAGCCGTTTTCCGTGGCCGGAAACATCATCCAGCCTTGGCCCGGCAGGTACGCAACCAGGCGCCGGGGATGGACCGAACTCTTATAAAGCTTCACCATTTCAGCTCTCCTTCTTGAGCTGTACGACCGTTGGCGCGGGTTGCGGTCTTGAGAAACGGCAATTTGCCGTGCATCCCTTGTTCTTGCAGGTAAGACAGACACGCTTCTGAGTCATTGAAGTAAACGTATCCGAGATTGCTGAATCATTCAACAGGTCTTATGCGGGCGGAATGGCCGTACCCATGCTTGCGGGGGACTACCCGCGCATGGGGGTGGGGTAGGCCTCCGGGCCTGCCCCGCATGAGGGTTCTTCGACCGGATTCCGTGCGCTGGGCCGGCCGGGAGGCCTACACAGCGACACATCCGGCTGGTCCTGCTCCTCGTCGGTCTCGCCGTAGACGTGGTAGTAGTAGCTGGCCAGGCCGCAGCCGGCCAGCAGCGCGAGCATGATGCCGAACCACTTCAGCGTCCCGGAATTCCAGGGATGCTCGCGTGAAACCGCGGCGGCCGTGGCTTTCACCGCGGCCAGCGCGGCGCCGGCGCCCAAGCCCAGCTTCAAATACCACGGCATCAGGTCGAGATGGTTCTGGCCGCCCACCTCGCTCCACAGCACGAACACGGCGATCAAAGCGATCAGAAACTGGGTGGCGTAGGCGAGGCGCAGGATGGGCATGAGGAACGCCGAATCTTCATCTTAGAGTATCCTGGGTAGAGATGGGCCAATCGGGCCCGGGGCTTTCCCGCTCCCGGCATCAATTCCAAAATGCGTTCGGCCTGGCGATGGATTCCATCCGCGCGCACAAGCTGCGCAGCTTCCTCACGCTGCTGGGCGTGATCATCGGCGTGGCCAGCGTGATCATGGTCGGCGCCGCCATCGAGGGGCTGGGCGTCTATGCCCAGCAAAGCACCGCCAAGGCCTTCGGCTCGGAGTCGTTTCTAGTGGCGCAGATTGCCGCCACCGGAAGATTGAGCCGCCGCCAGTTGTTCGACAAGCTGAAACGCAATAAGCCGATCCGCACCGCGGATGCGCGTTTCGTCGAAGCCAGCGAGGGGGAACGGGTCCTCTACAGCCCCTACCGCAATCACGTCTCCGACGTGAAGCGCGAAAACCTGATCTGCGAAGACACCAGCATCATCGGCGTCTCGGCCGACATGGTCAACATCCGCGATATCGAGGTGGTGGACGGGCGCTTCTTCACCCAGCAGGAAGACCAGTCGCGCGCCTTCGTCGCGGTGATCGGCGACACGCTGAAGACCACGCTGTTTCCCGGGGACGCCTCGCCGCTCAACCGGATCGTGCGCATCGATGGCGTCGAATTCACGGTCATCGGCGTGCAGGAACGCCTGGGCTCGGCCTTCGGGCGCGATCAGGATAAGTCCGCCTACATTCCCGTGACCGCGTTTGACCGGCTGTATGGCTCCGGCACCGGCTTCGCGCTGTTCGGCCGCCCCAAACCAGGCTCCGGCCTCACGCTGGAAGACGCCCTGGATCTGACGCGCGTCACGCTGCGCAACCGCTTCCACGCGCGGCCGGGGCAGCCGGACAATTTCGACACGCTC
>JADGNR010000295.1 GCA_017883415.1 Bryobacteraceae bacterium
CGGCGGGGACCGGCGTGGTGATGGAGTTCACCTACGACAATTCGGCCGGGAATCCGCGCAATCCGAACCATCCGCCGCAGCGTGTGGTCTGGGGACCCGCGACCACCGACGAGATGGCGGGTCTGCACCTTGCCGTGGTGCCCGTCCGCGAAAGCGACTCCGAAGAACTCGGCCAGGCGCTGTGGGGAAAAATGATCCGCGCGGCCGGCGCGGGCGGACTGCGGCGGTGAGACAAGCTGTCAGCCGTCAGCGATCAGCCTTCAGCTTTTGCACGCAGGCGCGGCGGGACATGCCCCCGCCGCAGGTCCCGCCGCACGCCTGAGGTGTGCTGAGAGCTGACCGCTGAACGCTGAGAGCTATTCCTCACCTCGCAAATCGCGCCGCCAACACCAGGAAGAAAACCGTTCCCAGGGCGATGACGAAGCCGGCGGGCAGCCGAAACGCCTTCGCACTCTTGACGTCCAGTTCTTCCTTGCGCAGGTAGGCGGGACGACCCTTCATCATCTCGCTCAGGATGAAGCCGACGTTCCACAATGTGCTCTTCACCCGGCCGCGCGCGGCGGTCATGAGCAACGCCATCAGCCCACCGAGAATGGCGGCGACGGCGAAGATTCCAAGCCAGTTTTCCCAGCCGGCCATCGCGCCGATCGCGGACATCAACTTGACATCGCCCCCGCCCCTGGCATGCAGAGCGAACAGAACCAGGTTGACCAGGAAGGCCGCGCCCAGCCCCACTAGCGAGAAGCGCAGGCCCGGCCAGACGGGATAGAGAAACGTGTTCAACGCGAGCCCGATTACCACCCCGCTCACCGTGAGCCAGTTGGGGATTCGCCGGTAGAGGATGTCAAAAACCGCGGCGGCGACCACTAAGGCCAGAAGGACAGCCTCCACACCCGGTGGAGGAAGAGTGAAATGTATGAAGCCAGAGTATAACGCGATTATTGGGCCGTTCCGCCGGTGCGCGTGGCGGACAACTGGATGCCATCGCCGGGATTCGCCAGGCCGGGTATGGTCACCGGCAACCGGCCGTGGATGGGGATTTCGCCCCACAGTGCCTTCACCGCCGCGATCTCCGATGGCGGCACGTTGCTGAAGGTCGCCAGGTATCCGGCCACTTCGGGAAAGCTGCGCAGCAGGTACGGATTGCCCAGCGCGATGAGCGCCACCGGTTTGTGCGAGGCCACCAGCGTTTCCACCACGTGGGGCAGGTCGCCTGCGAGCGATACCGTGCCGCGGCCGGCGCTCACCGATGCGAACGCGGCCACCACGTAGCTGTCGCACCCCGGCAGTTTGCCCACCGCGTCGTCCAGCGCCTGGCGCGTCATCGAGGGGTCGACCGCCGCCAGCGCCGCCCTGGGCTGCCGTTTATGGACTTCCTGGGTGAAGGACTGGCCTCCCGCGGAGTACCGTCCCTCGGCCATCACCACGAAGCAGGCCCGGTCGGGCGCGGCCAGCGGAATCAGCTCGCCGGTGTTGCGCACCAGGGTCACCGCGCGATCGGCAATCTCCTGCGCCCGCTCGATCGCCTCCGGAGCGGCCACCGTATCGCCGATGGCCTCCACATCCACGAACCGCTTGCGGTCCAGGCCGAGGCGCTCCTTGGCGGCCAGAATCCGGATGGCGCTTTCCTCGATGCGGCGGCGGGTGAGTCTTCCGCTCTCCACCGCCGCCACCACCGCCTTGATCGCCGTATCGGCGTCGGCGGGCATCAGCAGCGTATCGGCGCCCGCTTCCAGCGCGCGCACCGCGATCTCTCCGGCGCCGAACGCCTGCACCCCGCCCATTCCCAGGGCATCGGTGATCACCAGCCCCTTGAAGCCGAGTTGCTTGCGCAGCAGGTCCGTCAGGATGGCGGGCGAGAGAGTGGCCGGAAGGTCCGCGGGCCCCAGTGCCGGCACCGCGATGTGCGCCGTCATGATGGAATCCACTCCGGCGTCGATGGCGGCGCGGAAGGGGACGAGTTCCAGGCGCTCCAGCCGCTCGCGATCGGCGGTGAGGGTCGCCAGGTTCATATGCGTGTCGACGGCCGTGTCGCCGTGCCCCGGAAAATGTTTGGCGGTGGTCAGCACGAAGTTGCGCTTGTCCGCGTGCGCGCCCTCGATGAAGGCCTTCACAAACGCCGACACCTGCTGCGGATTCTCGCCGAACGAGCGGATGTTGATGATCGGATTGTCGGGGTTATTGTTGACGTCGGCCACCGGGTAATAGATCCAGTGGACGCCCAGCGCGCGTGCCTCGCGCGCCGTCACCTCGCCTTCGAAGCGCGCCAGCGCCGGGTCGCCTGTAGCCCCGAACGCCATGGCGTGCGGAAACACGGTGGTGCCGTCCACCCGCATGGAAGCGCCGCGCTCGAAATCCCCGCCCACCAGCAGCGGCACCTTGCTGATGCGCTGCAGGCGATTCAAAAATGCCGCCACCGCGTACGGCTCGGCCTTCTGGATCACGCGGCCATTGGAGGCGTTGTTCAGAATCAGGCCCCCCACTTTGGTTTCGCGGATGAGGCGCAGGAAGTTGCGGAATTCCCGCGAGCGCGAATGCGGCGCTTCGCCATGGAAGGCGATGAAGACCAGTTGCGCCACCTGGTCGCGCAGGGTCATGCCCTTGATCCAGCGGCGCACGGCGGGCGAGGCTTTGAGCGAGCCGGGGCGGGCCGAAGCCGCGCTCGAACGGGCCCTTGGCGAAGCCCCCGCGGCCTGGGGTGCACAAAGCGCCGCGCACAGCGTCGCGCACAACACCGCGGCCAGCCGCGGAGATAACCTCGAACGGGAAGGCGTCACGATCCCAGTGTGCCAGATTTACCGGCTCTTGGCGTGGGCCCGCACGAGCACGTTCTTTTGTCCGGCGGCGGGCTTGCGCCCGGGGCCGCGGTTCAGCAGCCGCTTCACCCAGCGCACCAGATGGGCCGCCTCGTGGCAGCTCTTGGCCACCACCGCGTCCGCCCCGGTGCTCTGCTCCGTCAGCCCCAAAGGGTCCACGAATCCCGACAGCAGAATGATCCGCGCGTTGGGATTCACCTTGCGAACCCGCTCGATGAACTCGCCTCCGTTCATGCGCGGCATCTTGAAATCCGTAACCACCACGTCGAACGTGTGTGCCTGAAATAGTTTCAGGCCCTCTTCACCGGTAATCGCGATCTCGACCCGGTATCCCAGCTCCTCGAGGAGGGATCTGCGAACCAACAATCCATCGCGATTGTCGTCCACCAGGAGAATGTGCGGGCTGGAAACGGAAGCAGGCTTCATGCGGGACTTTGCGAGAGTAACACCGCTGTAACCCTCTGTCAACGGATTCGCATCGTCTTGGAAAAGGGCCAGATCCAGTACTTGACAAAAGGAAAGCGGGCGTGTTGGACGCGCTACTCCACCGCGCGCGGCGCTTTTACGGCGCGTAGGACGAGCTACTCCACCGCGCGCGGCGCCTTATATCCCGACTTGGCGACGATGGAGTACTTGATGGGCTTGTTTTTTTCGTCCTTCACGGGCAGGGGGTTTCCCTCCTGGTCCACCAGTTGCACCTTGATCTTGCGGAAGGCGCCGTCGTGGGCCTTGTTGCTGGACGAATAGGTCAGTACGTACTGGTTGCGCAACGCCTGGTGAATTTCCTGGAAAATCGACGGGAACTCGCCCTCGAAGCGGGGAAAGAACGCCGCCCCTCCGCTCTCCTTGGCAAAAGTCCTCATCTCGTTGTCCGCCTGCAAAAAGCCGATGTCGTTATACCCCATGGCCTCCAGCCGGATGCGGAACGCCTGCATCAGACCGATGATATAAATCGGCACGCCGGCCTCCTGTACGGCCTTCCGCGCCTTGTCGTACGTCAGCTTGCTGAAGGTATCGATCCCGGAAGTGATCAGCAGGACGGCCTTGCGCCCTTCGATCCCCGACATGCGGTCCGTAGTATCCACCAGGGCATCGAACAGGTTCGCCTCCGACCACGCTGGGATATTCAGGCGCCGTAGCGCCTCCTGCGTCTTGGCCCGGTCGGTGGTGAAATCGGTCAGGATCTCGGGTTTGATATCGTACGCTACCACCGCTACGTAGTCGTCGGGCTTCAACGTGCTGGCGAAGCCCCAGGCCAACTGCAGCGTCTGAAACCACGTCTCGCCATAGAGCCGCTGGAACTTGTTGCTGAATTCGATCACCATGGCCACGGTCATGGGCGCTTCCCCGATGCTGTAGCCCCGGACCTGCTGCGGAACGTTATCTTCCAGGATGCGGAAGTTGCCCTTGGGAATGCCGGGAATGAAGTGGCCCTTGTTGTCCATGACGGCGACATCCACCGTGACCATATCCACATCGCTCTTGAAGCTGGCCAGATTGCCGATGTCGGCCTGCGGCTCTTTCTTGTACTTCGAGGGGATCTTGGGAAGATCGGTGTCGGGCGCCGGGGTTTCGCCGGGTTTCTTAGGCTTGGCTACTGTCTCTCCGGGGTCGCGCTTGGGCCCCTCTTGGCCCGCCACCAGGCCCGTCAGGGCGATCAGTGCGGCGCCGCACAAAATGGAAACGATCCAGGCTCGCATAGGCGTACTTCTGACGTAACTATACCAGAAGACGCCGGCGGGGGAAGGGCGGTTGCGCCGTTAATTTACCCGCGGACCGGGGCCGCCGTGCTTTCGCAAATAGACCTGGAACTTCTTCTTGGCCCGGCGCAGCTTCCATTGGCGGTACCAGCCCCCCGCGTCGGGCAGCCGCAAGCGCGCTTTCGGCAGGCGCCCCTTGAGGTAGATATAGCCGAATGCCATCCCGCCCAGGTGGGCGACATTGCTCACGCCGCTGTTCCCGCTGCCGAGCGCGCTGAGGAGCGCGATGGCGCCGTAAATCATCACCAGGTACTTGGCCTTGATGGGAAACAGAAAGCTCATCAGCACGCGCACATCCGGGAAGAGAACGCCGAAGGCCAGCAGCAGCCCGTAAATCGCGCCCGATGCGCCAATCGTGGTGGTTTTGTGGCCCAGGATCAGGTTCACCGCGGTATCGCAGATGCCCGCGCCCACCCCGCACAGGAAGTAGTACTTCAGAAAGGCGCGGGTGCCCCAGGTCTGTTCCAGAGGCGTGCCGAACATCCACAGGGTCAGCATGTTGAACAGCAGGTGCCCGATCCCGCCGTGGAGAAACATGTAGGTGAAGAGCTGGAAGATGAAAAAATTGTGAACCACCAGGGCGGGAGTCAGTGCCAGCAGCAGCATGTTACTCTGCACCGGCGCGCCGCCCAGGTACCACAACAGGAAAACCGCGGTGTTACTGATCAGCAGCCACTTGACCCCCGTGGGGAAATATCCGTAGAATGCCGATCTGCGCAAGGGGAACCGGGGCTGTGGCATGGCGGGTCTCTTGCACTTAGAATATCAGACCTCCTGGCCTGCCCTCGCGCCGAAATGTGCGCTCCGCACGCAGAAGGTTGTCCACCCCTTCGCCCGCGCGGCGCGAACGCAACTCGCGCTAAGTGGGGTAGGCCTCCTGGCCTGCCTCGCGCGCGAAGCGCGCTGCCGGTTGCCGGGGGCAGGCGGCCCAGTGGGCGCCCCGGCCTACCCCACTGAATCGTCGTGGCCGTCGCTGCCGGAGACTTCCCGCAGAACGTCGTCCACCACTTCGCTGGCGCGGCCCGAGTGCAATTCCTCGCTCATACGGCGCAAGGCCACGCCGATGATGTCGCGGTGGTGCAGCTTGGACCCGGGACCCTTGGCGGCCAGGTCCAGCCAGAGCTGGTGGGCCAGGGCGATATCCTCCGGCCACAGGCGTGGCGGGTGCGGGCCCAGGTTGAAGAACAGCGTGTCCTTCTGATTCTCCAGCACAATTTCGAGCGAGAGCGAAGGACGCGGTTCCGGAAGCTGCTCCCAGTACCGTCCTACCTGCGCCCCTTGCTCGGAGGGCGTGAGCTTGGGCGACAGCCCCATCACGATGCGCGAAGATTGCAGACGCGCCGCCGTCTGGACCACCGCCTCGTATGGGTCCGCGCCCGGCACCACGATCAGCTCCACGTGCTTCCCCGCCTTCTCCGCCAGCGTCACCACGCGGCTGAAGACGGTGGTTTCGTCTTCGGAAAAAATCTGCCGGCTCTCGAGCGCGTGTTCCCCCGAGCCCGCCTGGGTCACCTGCCGTACCGACAGCACCACTATGTCCATCTTGCGCATGTCGGTCTTTTCCAGGATGCGTTGCAGGTGCTGCATGCGGTGCGGATTGCGCACCGCCACCAGCACGTTGCCCGGCCGCACACTCACCGAGCCGGCGGAAAGCTCCGCGGGCGTATCCAGGCGGAACTTTTCCATCTCCTGCGCGTGCCCGGCCTTGCGCTTCCGGTTGTACACCTCGGAGCACTCGAACACGATGAAGAACAGGATGGTGAAAGTCACTCCCGAGATGGTGGCCACTTTCTTGGTGAGCACGTTGACGATGGCCAGCGAGAACAGCACCACCGTGATCATCGCCAGGCCCAGCGGGATCTCGGTGCGGCCTACATGGAAATTCAGCGGCACCTTCCATTCGCGGGCGCCCGGCTGCTTGTAGCGCAGCACCAGCACGGAAAGCGCCTTCATGGCGAAGCTCCACACCACGCCGAACGCGTACGCTTCGCCCAGCATGTAGACGTCGCCGCGGCTGATGACGATGGTGACCAGTTGCAGCCCCACGATGAGGTTGATCAGGCGCGAGGTGGTGCCGAATTTCCCGTGCGGGTGGCGGAACCAGTCGGGCAGCACGCCGTCTTCAGCCACGCGGTTGAGCACCCCGTTGGAGCCGATGATCGCCGTGTTCACCGCGCCGGCCAGAATGAGCGTCCCCACCAGGACCACGAAGCCGTGAAACAGCAGCCGCACCGAGACCGGCCCTACCAGGTACATGGACAGGCCGCCGATGAGATTGTTCAGAAACTGCGGCCGCTCGGCGTCGGGGATGATCATCACCGCGAAGAACGAGACCAGCGAGGTGAACAGCATGCTGTAGAGGAAGATCACGAAACCGGCGCGCTCCAGGTTCTTCAGCTTGGGATGCGCGATTTCGCGGTTCACCTGCGCCAGGCTCTCTTCGCCGCTCATGGCCAGCAGCGAATGCCCCAGCCCGATGAGCACGGCGATAAGGGTGATCGAGGGCGCGGCCGTGCCCCGCAGCCACCCCAGCGCCTCGGGGCTGAATTTGAGGTTTGCGCGCACGGGCAGCGGCACCGGCTGGTAGCCGTGCTGCAGGATGGTGGCGATGGACCACACGATCAGGATCACCACCATCACGGTAGTGATCTGCATGATGCGCAGCGCCTTCTCGCTCGATTCGTGGATCCCGATGATGTTCTTCCGCCAGAAGTAGAGCGTCACCACGATGGCGAACCCCGCCGCGAAGTAGGGCGGATAAACGTGCAGGCCGTGGATGTAGAAATGTTCGCCCGTTTCATTGATGAGGCCGCCCAGGTACAGGC
>JADGNR010000583.1 GCA_017883415.1 Bryobacteraceae bacterium
CGCGACATATCAGGACTGATCGGCCAGATCGCTGTCTTGAAGGTGAGGGTGGCGCGGCACTGCCGTGGGTAGACGACAACACGGACGAGTGCCCCTCGAGCGCCCGGGATATTTACGGCAGCCCTGACCTCGGAGCTCCCGTGCGAGGCTTATACGTATTCCTTCAAATAGTCCGCGGTGCAGCTTGCCTCCGCCCCCGCGACCTCCTTGGGCGTTCCCTGCGCTACCACCTGGCCGCCCTTCTCACCGGCGCCCGGACCCATATCGATGACCCAATCGCTCGCGGCCGCCACGCGCATGTCGTGCTCCACCACGATCACCGTATTGCCGCTCTCCACCAAGCCGTCGAGTTGCGCGATCAGCCGCTCTACATCGGAAGGATGCAGCCCCGTGGTGGGTTCATCCAGCACGTAGAGCGTGTTGCCGTGCTGCACGCGCTGTAATTCCGTGGCCAGTTTGATGCGCTGCGCCTCGCCGCCGGAGAGTTCCGTGGCCGGCTGACCAAGCCGCAAATACCCTAACCCGACTTCCTGCAGCACGCTCAGCGACCGGGCAATGGTGGCCTCTTCCTGGAAGAACTCGCGCGCCGCGTTCACCGTCAGCCCGAGCACTTCGGCGATATTCTTATCGCGGTAGCGGATCTCCAGCGTCTTTGGGTTGTAGCGCGATCCGTGGCATGCCGGACATGGCGCATACACGCTGGGCAGGAACAGCAACTCCACGCACACGAAGCCTTCGCCTTCGCAGGTCTCGCACCGCCCCTGCGCCACGTTGAACGAAAAACGCCCCGCGCTGTAATGGCGCGCGCGCGCCGCTTTGGTGGACGCGAAGAGTTTGCGCACGAAATCGAACAGGCCGGTGTAGGTCGCCAGATTGGAACGCGGCGTACGCCCGATCGGCTTCTGATCCACCCGCACCAGCCGCCGGATCGAGTCCATGCCCGACGCGATCCGGCCATCGGTCGCGCCCGAAGCCGGCGCCTCCAGCGAGTCCTCGTCCTCGGCATCCGTGACGTCGTGGCCGAGATATTCGCCCACGAGTTCCACCAGCGCCTGGCTCACCAGGCTCGATTTGCCGGAACCCGAGACGCCGGTGACCACGGTCATCACGCTGACCGGGAATTCGACGGTGAGGCCGTGCAGATTATTGCGTGCCACCTCCTCCAGCCGCAGCCAGCCCTTCGGAGCCCTCGGTCGGCGCGCCGAAGGACCCGCCACCGCGAACAGATGCCGCCGCGTCTCCGATTTCGTCACCGTCTTCAATCCGGCAGGCGGACCGCTGTACAGCACCTCGCCGCCCTCCTCGCCGGCGGCCGGACCGACGTCCACGATCCAATCGGCGCGGCGGATCACATCGATCTCGTGTTCCACCACGAAGAGCGAATTGCCGGCCGCTTTCAGGCCGTCCAGGGCGCGCAAGAGCGCCTCCGTATCCGAAGGGTGCAGGCCCGACGAGGGTTCGTCCAGCACATACACCACTCCGAAGAGATTCGAGCGAACCTGCGTCGCTAATCGGAGCCGCTGGAGTTCCCCCGGCGAGAGCGTCGGCGTACTCCGCTCCATGGAAAGGTAGCCCAGGCCAAGGTCCAGCATCACCGCTATCCGTCCCAGCAGATCGCCTGCGATCCTCTGCGCCACCACCCTCCGCTCGGGATGCTCCGCGTCGCGCTTGCCGGCGGGCGCTTCCATGGCATGACGGAGCAAATCCTGCACCCGCTCCAGGGGCAGCGCGGAAAACTCGGCAATGTCCAGGCCCGCAAACTTCACCGCCAACGATTCACGCCGCAATCGCTTCCCCTTGCACAACGGGCACGCAGTGCTGAAGAGGAAATTCGCGACGCGACGCCGGGTCAGCGCGCTCTGCGTGCTGGCGAACGTGTGCAGCAGGTAGCGTTTCACCCCCGTGAATGTCCCCTGATAGCTGGGCGGCTCGCGGCGCTTCAAAGCCTGTCGGGTCTCGCCCGGCGTGAAGCCCGCATACACCGGTACGGTCGGCGTCTCGTCGGTGAACAGGATCCAATCGCGATCCTTCTTCGGCAGGTCGCGCCACGGCCGGTCGATGTCGTACCCCAGGGTCACCAGGATGTCGCGCTGATTTTGCCCGCCCCAAGCTGGCGGCCACGCCGCGATGGCGCGCTCGCGAATAGTGAGCGAATCGTCGGGCACCATGGAACGTTCGGTCGCATCGTACATGCGTCCGAGCCCGTGACATTCCGGGCAGGCGCCCTCGGGACTGTTGGTGGAAAAGGCTTCGCCATGCAACTCCGGCTGCCCTGGCGGATAGGTTCCGGCGCGGGAATACAGCATGCGCAGGAGATTGCTTAGCGTGGTGACGCTGCCCACCGAGGAACGGGTGGTCGGCGACCCGCGCTGTTGCTGCAAGGCGACCGCCGGGGGCAGGCCGTCGATGGAGTCCACGTCCGGGACGCCCATCTGGTCGAATAGACGCCTGGCGTACGGCGCCACCGATTCCAGGTAGCGCCGCTGCGCCTCCGCGTACAGAGTCCCGAACGCAAGCGAGGATTTGCCGGAACCCGAAACCCCGGTGAATACCACCAGCGCGTTACGCGGGATCTCGACATCAATGTTCTTCAGATTGTGCTGGCGCGCGCCGCGGACCGACACGAACCCGTCGAGCGTGGCCATTCGTGGGTTAACCCACCCTCAGCGCGCGTTCGAACACCTGTTCGCCAATCGCCACAAAGTCGATATCGAGTTGCTTGGCCATCCTGTCGAAAACTTGTCTCATCCTTCACATTGGCCGAAGTGTCATTCGGCACAGCTACCGGAAGAGCAAGTCTACATCCAAATCCCAATAAACGCTCACGGCACTTGGAGCGTCTCGGCGGTCCATGTTGACGTATTGTCGCCATCTCGGACTTTTACCGGCCGGTGGTCTCGAGTCCGGCGTTCTGGGCAACGGGTCCTCCCTGGTCGCGCAGCG
>JADGNR010000296.1 GCA_017883415.1 Bryobacteraceae bacterium
CCGGCTGCGCATTCGCGAATACCCTGGTGAACTCTCCCGGCTCGTCGTCCAGCAGGCCGGGAGGTTTGGACGCGGCCCGCGGGTCGGGCCGGCGTGGCTCCGGCTTCGGCGGCGCCGGGCTGGCCGCAAGCACCGCCTCCGGCTGCCGATTCACCCACTCGCGCAGTCCCGAGAACGGCTCGCTGGCTTCCGTAACGGCGTATTGGGAACCCGCGAAATCTCCGAGTTCGAGCAGCGGCGGCACGGGCTTTCCGCCCGGACCCGAGAGCTTCGCTTTCAGGTCGGCGAGCAGCGCTTGTCCCCCGGGATTGAAGAGATGCAGGAACACGGTTCGGCCGGTGGCGCTCTCCATCGCCCGGAAGGTTTTGGCCTCTCCATCGGCGATGAGCCGCTCCAGTTCGTACTTCTTGTAGAAACTCATAGACGATTCCAGCGCACCACCGTATTATGATGATGGCAATTTGTGAACAGGGGGTCAACAGAGGTACCATGCCGGTGGAGTCTCTGAAACTGCGCGGATGAAGAATCTTTCACGGGTTGTCTGGTCGGAAGGAATGTATGTCGGGCCCCACCATTTTCAGGCGCAGAACCGGTATTTCGAAGACACCATTCAATTCTCCACGTCCAGCATCTGGTACCAGCCGTTCGGGTTCTGCGGCTACCATCTGGACCCCGAAGCGCTACGCAACGGGACCGTGACGCTGCTCCACGCCCGCGGCGTATTTGCCGATGGCCTCAGCTTTCACATGCCGGAATTCGATGAACTCCCCGAGCCGCGCCCGATTGCCGAGTTGTTTCCCGCCATGCAGGACAGCGTGGATATTCTGCTGGCCGTTCCCGAACTGCGGCCCGATGGATTCAACTGCGCGCTGAACGAGGCGGAGCGAGCCCTGCCCATCCGCTACCTGGCCGAGGAGAAGCCGCTGCCGGATGAGAATACCGGGCGCGACGTCAAGATGATTCAGTTGGGGCGGAAGAACGTCCGGCTCCTGCTGAGCACGGAGAGCGCGGAAGGCATGGTGGTGCTTCCCCTGGCCCGCGTGCGGCGGCAGGGAACCGGCCAGTTTGTTTTCGACGAGCACTTCTTCCCTCCGAGTCTGCAAATCAGCGCGTGTCCGCCGCTGATGGCGATGGTGCGGCGGCTGATCGACGTGCTGCAAGAGAAATGCGCCACCGTGGCCCGTCCCAAGCAACCGGGCAGCGCGACGGTCTCCGGCTTCTCCGCCGAGGGCATTGCCAACGCCTGGTTTCTGCACTGCCTGAACGCCAGCCTGGGGCCGCTGCGTCATCTGTGCGTCTCCAAGCGGGCGCACCCCGAGGAACTGTACGTAGAGTTGTCGGGTCTGGCCGGCGCGCTTTGCACGTTTGGTTTCGATTCCCAGCCGGGCTCCCTCCCCTTATACGATCACCTCCACCTGGCGGAATGCTTTGAAGCGATCGACAAGCACATTCGCCTGCACCTGGAACTGATCGTCCCCAGCAATTGCGTACCGATTGCCCTGACGCAAAGTGCGCCCTTCTTCTATGAAGCCCGGATTACCGATGAGCGAACCCTCAACAGGTCGCGTTGGATCTTTGGCATTCGCTGCGCCATCGGGGAGGCCGACTTGATCGAAAGCACCGGCCGGCTGGTCAAACTCTGCGCCCGCGACTTTGTGCCCCGGCTGGTGGAGCGCGCTCTGTACGGGCTGAAGCTTTCGCACCTCTCCGTGCCGCCTCCGGCGCTCTCTCCCAAACTCGAGTTCCAGTACTTCGCCGTCGACAAGGCCGGCCCCTGCTGGGAACGCCTGGTGAAGACACGCGAAGTCGGCATATACGTTCCCGGCGAACTGCCGGATCCGGAAATCGAACTGTCGGTAATACTGGAATCGTAAGGACTGCCAAGTGCCAAACACCGAACAGGGACTGCCTCTTGAGCCATCCACCTCGCCCGATAACCTGGCCTTGCAGCTCCAGGAGTTGTTTACCGCCATCGTCCGGCTGCGGGGGCGCCGGCAGGAGGTCAGCAACGCAGACCTGTTCCGCAGCCAGGTGCTACACTCCATCAAGACCGCCGAGCAGGCGGCCCGGGCGCACGGTTACACCGACGCGGATATCAAGCTCGCGGTTTTTGCCGTGGTCGCCTTTCTCGACGAATCCCTCTTAAACCTGCGGCAGGCGGTATTCGACGACTGGGTGCGGAGGCCGCTGCAAGAGGAGATGTTCGGCCGTCACGTGGGAGGCGAAGTGTTTTTCGATCGCCTGCAGGAACTGCTGGAGCGCCGCGATTCCCAGGAAGCCGCCGACGTTCTGGAGGTCTACTATCTCTGTCTGCTGCTCGGGTACCTGGGGCGCTTCAGCATCAGCTCGAAGGGCGATCTGCGCGTCTTAATGGAGAAAACCAGCGACAAGATCAACCGCATCCGAAAGTCCCGGCCGGATCTGTCGCCGCAGTGGGCCTTACCCGCCGAGGCGGCCTATGAGCTGCGGTCGGACCCATGGATGCGCCGGTTGCTCATCGGCGCGGCGGTTTCCGCCGCCGTGGCGTTGTTGCTGTTTCCGGTGTGCAAGATCTCTCTCGCGTCGGAAGTCTCCTCCATCGGGCAAATCTCCAGCGGGGGACGTCCGTAAGTTTCCATGGGTAACTTTGGCTACTACCTGATCTCCGCGGTCTTCCTGCTGGTGTTTGTGGCGGTCTCGTGGTTCGTCACGGGGCTTCTGCATCTGTCCGGCGCTACCGAAATGATCGTGCGGATGCTGCTCATGGGACTCGTGTTTGGGGGATTGGGCGCCCTGTACTGGCACCGTTCGCGCCGCCAGAACCGGTCGGCCACCGATGCCGACCGGGCGCAGGAGGATGTGGCGACTTCCGAAAGGGAAATCGGATTTTTCGTCCGCGACGCGGAGATTCGCCTGGCGTCCTCCAACCTCGGCAAGGAAGCCAAGCTGAGCCAGTTGCCTATCTTCTTCCTGATCGGTGAAACTGCGTCGGCCAAGACGAGTGTGTTCGTGCATTCCGGCGTGGAGCCCGATCTGCTCGCCGGACAGGTGTATCAGGACAGCGCCATTGTGGCCACGCGTCCGCTGAATATCTGGCTGGCGCAGAGGTCTGTTTTCGTGGAAGCCGGCGGCCAGTTGCTGGGCGAACCGGCCCGCTGGGGAAAGCTGGTGAAGCGCCTGCAGCCGCTGCGGCGCCGCCTGTTCGGCGCCCGGCCGGCGCCGCGGGCCGTCATAGTATGCGTGGATTGCGAAACTTTTCTCCAGCCCGGCGCCGACGAAAAGCTCGCCGTCATGGCGCGCACCCTGCACACCCGCATCGGAGAAATCTCCCAGATTCTGGGCGCCCGCCTGCCCATTTACGTGGTCTTCACCAAGCTCGACCGCCTGGCGTGGTTCACCGATTACGTCCGCAACCTCGCCGACGACGAGATCCACCGTGTCTTGGGAGTCACCCTGCCCCTGCGGGGTGGAAGAGAACAGGGCGGTGTGTTCGCCGAAGAGGAATCGCGGCGCCTGGCGGCCGCGTTTGAGGCCCTGTTTCACAGCCTGTGCGGCAAGCGCCTTCCGTTCCTTGGGCGCGAAAACAAAGCCGACAAACTGGGGCCGGTCTACGAATTTCCCCGCGAGTTCCGGAAATTGCGCAACGCCGTCGTACGGTTTCTGGTGGACCTGAGCCGGCCCAGCCAGTTGCGGCTCGACCCGTTCCTGCGCGGGTTCTACTTTTCCGGAGCCCGTCCCGTCACGGTGAAGGATTCCGAACCGGTAGCGCGCGCGGCGTCGCGCGGAGGAATGCGGAATCGCGAAGCCACCGGCATCTTCGAGCAGCAGGGCGTAAACCTGGAGCCGCCCCCGCTGGCCGGCCCCGCCAGCCACACGCGCCGCATTCCTCAATGGCTGTTCCTGGGGCATCTGTTCAGCGACGTAATTCTGCGCGACCGTGCCGCTCTGGGCGTCAGCGGCCAAACCAGGAACCGGGAGATTCTACAGCGCGTGCTGGCCGCCGGGGTGGCGGGACTGTTCCTCATCTGGGCCGCCGGCATGACGGTGTCGTATTTCCGGAATCGCGCTCTGGAGGCGCGTGTCTCCAACGCCGCGCGGGCCATTGCACGGAGCGAAACCGGAGGCGCAGGGCAACAACTTCCCTCACGCGACGCGCTGGAGCGCCTGGACACGCTGCGCCAGGCCGTGGAACAACTGTCGCAGTTCGAGCGTGACGGAGCGCCCTGGAGTCTGCGTTGGGGCCTCTACGTGGGAGGCGATCTGTATCCGCCGGCCCGCCGGCTCTACTTCAGCCGCTTCCATCAATTGCTGTTCGGCTCCACCCAGGCCGCACTGGTGGAAACGCTTCGCAAACTGCCCCCGAAACCGGGGCCGGGCGACGAGTACAAACCCACCTACGACACGCTCAAGGCCTACTTAATCACCACGTCCAACCACGAGAAGAGTACCCGCGAGTTTCTGCCCCCTCACTTGTTCGATCGCTGGGCTGCCGGACGTCAGATCGATTCCGAGCTAACGGCCCTGGCGCGGCGGCAGTTCGATTTCTATTCCGATGAACTGGCCATCGCCAATCCCTTCTCCTCCTCCAACGATAGTGACGCCGTGGAGCAGGCGCGTGCCTATCTGGCGCAGTTCAATGCCATCGAGAGCATCTATCAGTTCATTGTCGCGGAGGCTTCGCGCCAGAAACCGCCGATCAACTTCAACCGGCAGTTTCCAGGCTCGGCGGCATACGTGATCAACCGCATGGACGTGGCGGGGGCCTTCTCCCTGGAGGGCTGGAAGTTCGTCGAAAGCGCCATCGGCGACGTGAAGCGATTCTTCGGTGGCGAAAGCTGGGTGCTGGGGAATCGCGCCCGTACCGATCTGGACCCGGTGGCCCTCGGCCCCGCGCTGCGCGAGCGCTATCACAAGGATTACATCGCCAACTGGCGCGCCTATCTGGCCAAATCTCAAGTGGCGCCTTACGCCAGCGTTGCCGACGCTGCCCAGAAACTCGGCCAGTTATCCAGCAACCAGTCTTATCTGCTCGGGCTGTTATGCGTGGCGTCGGTGAATACCTCGGTTCCCGATCCCGACACCAGCGCGCCGTATCAGCCCGTACAGTATGTCACCCAGCCGAGTTGCCCCGACCGCTATATTCAGGATCACAACAGCCCCTACGCCGGTGCGCTGGTGAGCCTGCAATCGTCCATGGAGCGCGTGGCCAAAAGCGGCGGCGACGTGAAGGACGACCTGGTTTCGCAGACCTTGAACGACGCTGCCAACGCCTACAAAGTGACCCGCCAGATCGCGCAAAGCTTCCGCACCGATCGCGAGGGCAACGTCCACGGGATGGTGGAAAAGCTGATGGAGGACCCCATCCGCCAGGCCGAGGGCATTCTGGGACGCCTGGGGCCCTCGCAAATCAACGCCGAAGCCAGGCGGTTTTGCGGCGACTTCGCCGGACTCACCAATAAGTACCCGTTCAATACCGCATCGCAAACCGATGCGACGCTGGACGAGTTCAGTGCCGTCTTCCGCCCGGGCGACGGTAAGATCGCCGCCTTCGCGGGAAACAACCTGCGGAATTACCTGGAGCGGCGGGGCAACGAGTGGGCGCGAAAATCCGACAGCCGCGTGCAGATCGGCGATGCGTTCCTGCGTTTCCTGAACCGTGCCACCGCGCTGAGCGACGCTTTGTATAAAGGGGGGGCCCGGGATCCCAGCCTGATTTACAGCATGAAGGCCCTGCCCGCCGAAGGCATGAAAAGCGTAAGCCTGAGCCTGGACGGGCAGGTGCTGAAGTCCGCTGGCTCCGGAGGAGAGGCGAAGGACTTCATCTGGCCCGGGACCAGCGTGCGCGCGGCCAGGCTCTCCGGCAGTTTAGGCGGACCGGAGCTCGGCTTCATCACCTATGACGGGCTATGGTCGGCGTTTCGGTTCTTCGGCGATGCCGACCGCTTCCAGGCGTCGGGTCCCGGATACACGCTCCAGTGGGTGCCGCGCCAGGGCCAGGCCGGACAACCCATGCGCCTGGATAGCGGCAAAGCTTTGACGCTCCCATTCCTGCTGGACTTGAAAGGCGCCCCGCCCATCTTCCAGAAGGGCTTTCTATCGGGCTTCCAGTGCGTGTCCGACGTGGCCCGTTGAACGGGTTGTCCTCTACCTGCCCATGTTGTTAATGGCGCTCTTCGACATGTCCTGGCTCTGCGTCAGCATCTTGGAGAGCAACTGAAACATTTCGCTCTGCTGCTCCGCCAACCGCTGGGCTGTCATCTTGTCTTCCGCACTGCCGGATGGAATGGAATTGACGTCGCGCCGCACCCGGTGAACGCTGCCCAGATTCGGGCCGGTGGCATCGCGCTGCAGCTCCTCCAGATCGTCCTCTAGTTTCTGCAACTGCACCTTCAAGGCGTTGATCTCGACCAGCATCATCAGGATCTTGGCCTGTTTCGCGGTCGAATCGGCGGCAGCGGCGGCGCCCTGCTGCGGAAGAGCCTGCATCACATTGAGCAGGTTCTGCATATCTGTCGCGCGCATGATCCCGTCGGCGCCCACGCCATCCAACATCGCGCTGATCTGCGAGTAGATCGGCCCCAACTGAGTCCTCAGTACTCCGTCCACCGCGACGGCTGAACCGGAGATGGAACCCACCGAACCAATGATGCCATCAAGCAAGCCCATGATGTGGTCTCCTGCGTAACTGATATGAAGCGTAGCATGAAGCCGGCCATGAGGGAATCTCGGATTTGCGCCGCGCGGTGGCGCTGCGGCGGGCGCGCCCCTTCAGCGCCGCTCCCGCAGATGGCAGGCGATCTGCGCCAGCACTGCGTTGGTCCAGGACTTCTGTGCCACGCGCCCGACAAAGCTCTTCTTGGTTTCGCCCGTGGCCAGCGTTCCTGCCTGGCCATCCTGCTGCGCCTTCTCGAAGTGCAGAATCAGCCGCTCGCCGCCGGCGCCCACGATGGCGCCGATATGCCGCCGCTTGCTGGCCTCAATGTCGTTGCCGGTGTCCTCATGGATGATGAAGTCCAGGCTGCGAAGCGCGGCCCGCGCCGCTGCCATCACCGCTCTCGGGGGCGCCGGGTAAAAACGCTGGCTCGCACCCTTTACCTTGCCCGACTGGTATTCCGCATCCTCGCAGCCGGCCAGCGGCTGCGGTTCCGATTCGCCTTGGCCGGCAGCGCTCGTTTGCGGCGCGGGCCTCGCCGGCACCACTGGTGATTCCGATACCTGAGCCGGAGGCTCCGCGGGCGGTTGCGTGACGGGTGGCGGTGGCGGTTGGCCGGCATTCACCGGTGCGGGCGTGCGCTGTGCCGGCATGGTTTGCGAGGGACTCGGCCGTATAGGGGCGGCTTGCGAACGCGTCACCAACGGAGCTGCCTTCTGCGCTGCCGGCTGAGGCGGAGCCGG
>JADGNR010000584.1 GCA_017883415.1 Bryobacteraceae bacterium
AGCCCCGGCCGCCAGCCCCGGCCGCCAGCCCCGGCCGCCAGCCCCGGCCGCCAGATCCTGAGCCCCGGCCGCCAGATCCTGAGCCCTCAGCCCCCGGCTCCCAGCCCCGGCCGCCAGCCCCGGCCGCCAGCCCCGGCTCCCAGCCCCGGCCGCCAGATCCTGAGCCCTCAGCCCCCGGCCTCAGCCCCCCTACTTCGCCGGGTAGCTCTTCTCATACCTGTTGCGGCTGTTGTATACGCTGAACGCGCCGTCCCTCTGCGCGTCCACCCGCAGCCACTTGCCCTCGCAGATCTCATCCACGTTGGCGATAAAGGTATCGGGCGAGTTGTGCTCCTTGCCGGCGGCCACGGCGAAGTGCAACTGCCAGAAATCCTCCAGGCCCGGCGTATCGTGGACCGTCTGCCAGACCTCGGGCGCGCCGCCTTTGCGCGCTCCGTTATTCATGATGGCCACGCGCGGGTGGATGGCATGTACCAGCGGCGCTGAATCCGACCCGCTGCTGCCGTGATGCGAAACCAGGAACAGGGTGACCGTGCCGATCTTGTTCGCCGGGCAGACCAGGCCGTATTCCCTTTCCGAAGAGAGGTCGCCCAAATCGAGCATGCGGAAATCGCCGTAGGTGATCAGCATCCCGAGCGAGCGCCCGTTTTCGGTTTCGTCCGGCGCCGGTGGCTGGTAGCCGGTGCAATCGGGGTTGGGCTGGCCGGCGCCCGGCGAGCCCGCGAGCGGCGCGGCGAGCACGTCGCCATTGGAAGAGAGGAAACGGACCTCGAGGCCCTTCATGGGTAGCGTATCGCCCGGCTTGGCCAGAATGTGGGTGCCCTTCTCGCGGAATGCGCTGTACGCGTTGAAGAGCACCTGCGCATCCTTGGTGGTTTCGGTATTGGCGCCGTGATCGACGAAGTTGCGGATGGGTATCTTCTCGGCGAGCTGCGGAACGCCGCCTACATGGTCCTGGTGATAGTGGGTGATCACCAGGTAATCGATTCGCTTCACACCCGCCGTCTTGGCCGCGGCCAGGATGCGGCCGGCGTCGCGGCGATTGAAGCCGGGATAGCCGGTGTCCACCAGCAGCGATTCGCCGGAGGGCGAAATCAACAGCGTGGCTTGGCCGCCTTCGACGTCAATGCAGTAGATTTCCAGGTTCTTCGCAGCCGGCAGCAACGCCGCGGACATCAGAAAGAGGGCAGGCAGTAGTTTCCGCATCGCCAAAATAGTACCATGGCCGCCAGCGGCTCCCGTGGTGGGGCAGCCAGCCTGCCGCTGGTGGCCCTTCGAGCCGGCGCAGGCCGGGAGTTGCCGGAACAGATCCGGCTCGCATAACGTATGGATTAGTAGCATGCCATTCTGCAGCCAGTGCGGAAACCAGGTGGGAACGGCCCAGGCCTTTTGCGGGCGGTGCGGCGCGCGGCAGCCGGTGGCCGCCACCACGGCGCCAGCCGCCGATCCGCTGGCCGGCATCACCGGGCGCAGCGCGTCGATTCTGTGCTACGTGCCCGCCATCGGCTGGATCGCCTCGATTGTCGTGCTGGCCTCGGAGCGGTTTCGCCCCATCCGCTCCGTCCGCTTCCACGCCTTCCAGGGGCTGTACTTGTTCGTGGCGTGGCTGATCAACGATTGGGTGCTGCGCTGGGTCTTTTTCCCCGCGATGCATGTTCCCGTTCGCCCGCTCATCGCCTTGGTGCTCCTGGTGATGTCGATCTTCATGATGGTCAAAGCGGCGCACGACGAAGCCTATTCCCTCCCCCTGTTCGGGGAGCTGGCGGAGCGCTCGGTGACGGAAAGCTGACCGCGGCCCGCCCGTTGCATTCACTGCCGCGACTCTTCGAAGCCGAGGCGCCAGCCCAGTTTTTCGGAATCGAACCAGGAGATCGCGGCGCCGAACCAGCGTGTTTTCGAGGCCGCCTGGAAGCGGTTCGGGCGGGTCGCGGTCAGCACAAAGGCGCACGGAGCTTCGCCAAACTGTTCCAGGCGCGCGGCCAGCCAGGAATCGGATGTCAGCGGCTGCGCCAGCACCACCGGGGCGCCGCCGAGCGCCGCGAGATGCGCGCCGAAATTCTTGTCCACCTGCTTGAGGGCCGGTGGTAACCCATACGCCCGGCGGTAGCGCGCGATGGCGCCATCGAGATCGCGCACGGCGATGACTACTTTCGCCACCCCGCGGAAGTCCTTCGATCCCGGTTTGCCTTGCGGAAAAGCGCGCTGGTCGCGCGCGGTCAGGTCGTGGATCAGGAACGGGAAGAACGTTCCTCGCGGCCCGGCGCCCACGTCGGAGGTTTCCCACTGGAGCCGTACTCCGTCGGGACGTTCGCGGCCGCTCGCCTCCGGCGCGCCGACCGGGATTCCCGCGGCGCGCAGCCGCTCCACTTCTCCCGCGATGTCCTTTTCGCGCACGGCCCACGCGCACGCGCCGGCGTTCCCCTGCAAGAACTTTGCCCACACGTGCCGCTCGACGTTTGCGGCGTCGGCCCCGGTCTGCAGCCCCATCAACTCCAGATAGGAGCCATCGGGGAAGCTTACCAGCGCCATTTCCGTGGCATGGTTGCTGTGCGCGCCCCCGTATACGCTCACTATGCCGAGAGCGGCGAGGCTGGCCTGCATCCTCTTGAGATCGGTCGCGGCGACGGTAACGTGGTCGATCTGGAAATCGGCGGCGCCCAGTAGCGCCGGCACCAGCGCGAGCGGAAGAAGAGAGCGCATGGTCCGATTGTAGAGCGTTCGCGAGGCCCCGTCGCCCCGCGGAAAAACCTCGCGCCCCACCCTCCCAAGCTCGACTCCCGAAACGGCCGCCTCCCCAAACAACTCGCCCGCCCAACATCTAGCCCCCGACAGCCTGCCTCCCCCGACAGCCCGCCCCCCAAGAGCCGCCCCCCCAACAACTCGCACCCCCAACGACTCGCACCCCCAACAACTCGCACCCCCAACAACTCACCCCCAACAA
>JADGNR010000297.1 GCA_017883415.1 Bryobacteraceae bacterium
TGCAGCGCGAGCTGGCTGCCGATCCCCGAAAACACCAGGTCGAAGGCATGCTCCGCCCATGGGATCTCCAGCAGGACGGCGCGGTTCCCGGAGGCGATCAGGCGGCCATAGAGCTCATGCGAGAACTCCACTTTGACCAGGTGGTCCCGGCTTCCGTGAATGAGCAGCGTGGGCGGTAAGCGGCGATTCGCATAGGTCACCGGAGAGGCTAAGCGGTAGCGCTCGGGGAACGCGGAAGGAGGGCCGCCCAGATAAGCCTCCAGAACCGCCCGGACATGGATGGGGTCGGGAGAAGGCGGATCGGCATAGCCGAGAGGCAGATCGGTGGGGCTGTAGAAGCCGATGGCGGCGGCGAGCGGCGCCGGTCCCGGCTCGTAGGCCGCAAGCAAGGCGAGCTCGGCCCCGGCCGAGCGTCCGCAGACCACCAGCCGGTCCGGATCGGTCTGGTAGCGTCTGGCGTTGGCGCGGATGAACGAAATGGCGGCGCGCACGTCCTCCATCTGCGCCGGAAACTTCCAGGCCGGCGCGTGCCGGTAATCGATGGCGAATACCGCATATCCCCGGGAAGCCATGTACCGGGCGAAGCGACGATCGTCGGCGGGAGATCCGAATTGCCAGGCGCCGCCATGAATATCGATGATACCGGGACGGTCGCCCTGGGCGCGCGGACGGTAGTAGTGGATGTCGAGGGGCAAGAGTTCCGGCTCGATGGTGGCGCTCCGGATCCCGCGGAAACAGTCCAGCAGGACGAAGGGCGGGCGCTCGGCGGGGGCCGTAAGCTGTGTCGCCATCGTATGTTCCACCGCCGGGATTTGCAACAGCGGCCAGAAGGGAATGAGGAACGCGGCCAGGGCCGGCAGCGCCAGGCGGCGGAACGACTGGAGCGCCACAGCTAAACCAAAGAAGCTGATAACAATAAGCCACGGCGCCAGTTCCGGCGCCGCCACCGCGAACGGCAACAGCGCCATGTTCGGAGCGGGTAGCAGAATGCAGGCGCTGGCGGCGGCCGAAATGATCACCAGGATGAGTGCGAGGGCCTTCAAAGAGGTTCATAATAACAGGTTCCTGGCGGGCGGCCCGTGCCCGCTTTTGCGTTTCCAGGCAAAGCTTTGTAACCTGTCTGTTTGCCGGTACGCCTTTCCAATCGGACCAACTGTTTTCGGATGCCGGCGCTCCTGGTGCGGCATGCTGGTTGATTTCGAACTGGTTAAGCGCGCGCAGAAAGGCGATAGCGCGGCGTTTAACGAGCTGGTGCTGGCCTACCGGAAGCGGATTATGGGGACGATCAGCCGGTTGATCTCCCGTCCGGAAGATGTCGAGGATGTCGCGCAGGAAGTCTTTTTGCGGCTTTATTTTTCCCTCGACCAGCTCAGGATGGCGGAAGGCTTCGAACCCTGGTTACATCGCCTGACGACGAACGCGGCTTTCGATTACCTGCGGAAGCAGCGGCGCCGCCAGGAGTACCGTATGTCGGACCTGTCCGAGCAACAGGTGGTCATGGCCGATGCCATGGCCGGAGGTAAGGCGGATCAGGATGCGCAGCACAACAAGAAGATCCGGGAATCCGTGGATTCGCTGTTGGGCGCGGTCTCCGAAGCGGACCGCATCCTGCTGGTGCTTAAAGAAGTCGAAGGGCTGTCGTTGAAGGAACTGGAAAAGGTCTACAAGGTCAACGAGAACGCTCTCAAGGTGCGGTTGTTTCGGGCGCGGCAGCGGGTTTTGAAGGCATTTGGCGCATCTGAGAGCAAAGAGGGGTCCGGTTAATACCGGGCGGAGTTGGAGGCAGTCATATGAATTCTGTGCATGGCAACGATGAGGAAAGGCTGGACGCGCTGTTCCGGGCTTATCGTGACGCCTGTCCCACCCCGGAGGCGAGCGCGAATTTCATGCCGAACCTGTGGCGGCAGATCGAATCCCGCCAATCATTCACCTTCTCATTCCGGCGCATGGCCAATGCATTCGTTACGGCGGCGGTTGCGCTTTCCATCGCGTTGGGCGTCTATATGTCCCTGCCCCGCTCCAACCCGAACTACTATTCCCAGACCTACATCGAGGCGCTGGCGGAAGCCAACTCCTTGGATACCCCGGACATCGTCGGGCCGGTGCGCCTGGATCTGTCCAACCGGTGAGTTGACCCATGCTCAAGTCGAGGTTGTCCGCGTTCCTTTCGCTGCTGCTGGTCTTCCTGAGTGGCGGAGTGGTGGGTGCTTTTGCCTACCGGATGTATAACACCACGGTGGTTGCCGGCACCAGGCGGCCCGATCCCGAAGAAGTCCGCAAGCGTCTGGTCACGGAAATGCGGGACCGCGTCAAACTGGACGATCGGCAGGTAGCCCAGGTGGAGAAGATCTACGATCAGACCAGGGAACAGTTCAACCTGTTGAACCAGAAGAGAAACGCCGAATCCCACGCTCTCTGGGAGACCCAGACCGGGCAGATCAAGGCGCTCCTGCGGCCCGATCAGGTCCCGCTGTTCGACATCCTGCACGCCGAGCACGAACAAGCGCGCAAGCGCCGTCACGACCTCCAACACAAGTAGGGTAGACCTCCGGGTCTGCCCTCGCTTGTACTTCCTCGTAGACTTATGGATGCGGCTCGGCTGTGTCCATCAGCTTCTGCCGCGCGCGTGAGCAAGCGGTCTTATGGGGTCGGCTGGGCTGCCTTCTTGGCGCCGCGCGTTTCCTTATACTTCCTCTCGAACTTATCGATGCGGCCGGCGGTGTCCATCAGCTTCTGGCGGCCCGTGTAGAACGGGTGGCAGGACGAGCAGATTTCCACGCGGATGTCGCCCTTGTGCGTGGAGCGCGTCTTGAAAGTGTGGCCGCAGGCGCAGATGACATTGATTTCGTTGTAAGCAGGGTGGATAGCAGCCTTCATGGTGTTACGGGGGAGTCCTTTCGAGAATTTCAGTATATCAAAACTGCAAACCCCCGCGAGCCGCTGAGGCCCGCGGGGGCAGGTAGCCTTGAAATAAACCTGAGGCTTAAGCTGACGCGTGAGGCAGCCGGTCCACAGGAACGTGATCCCGCCACTGGACGGAATCGGCTAGGTTAGAGGCTCGACTTCAACAGTCGGCCACCTCTCGCGGTCGTTTATTACTTTCCATTTTCTTGGACCACCTCCTTTTCCAGTGATGCTTATTATGCTCTCATGAGGTGTCATTCTTGTCAATATGGTTTTGCGGATATGCCAGATAAGCACAATGCAATGCTTGGGTTACAGATTGCGTGCGGCGAATCTGCACATCGCCAGCCCGTCCATGAGGTTGAAGGGGAACTGTCCCGTGGTGTAGTGCCCGCAGGGCAGGGTGAACACCTGGTGGGCCAGGTTCATCTCGCGAAAGCTTCGCAGGACCTGCTGCGAGTATACCGGCAGGAATGTGCTGTCGTGGCGCGCCCAGACCAGGAGGCTTCGCAAGTCGCGGCCCGGTAAACGTTTGAGATAGCTGGCCGGACTGATTACCGACCAGTACCGCCGCAAGTCGTCCTGGCTGACGATATCGGCGAAACCCTGGCGCACATTCTGGGTGGAGAGGCCGGTCCAGACCACATCGGAAAAGTACATGGACACGTGATTGAAAATGCCCACCCGCACGCGCGGATCGTGCGCCGCGGCGATGAAGGCCATGCAGGAGCCGAGGCTGGTCCCGAGCAGACCGACGCGCGTATAGCCTTGGCCCACCAGCCAGTCCAGGCAGGCCCGCGTATCGATGACCGATTGCCGTCCGGCGTGGATGGTGCGTCCGATATTGCTCGACACGTGGTAGTCGGCGCGCGCGAAACCGGCCGGCTTGCGTTCCGCGTGGTAGGCCATGGTCATCCGCAGCGCGCTGATACCAAACCGGTTGAGCAGCCTGGCCAGGCCCACGTGGCCGTCCGCGTCGGAATTCCACTGGGGCAGCACCACCAGCGCCCGCCCGCGGTCCTGGGGCGCCGGAAACCACAAGGCGTGCACCGTGTCGTTCTCCGGGTGGCGGGAGGGCACCGGGCTGGTGAAGGTCAGACGGTTTTCGCGCAACTGGTAATCGCCCACCGGCGGGTAAGAGAAGAAGCGGTCCGAATCGGCCAGCGCTTCCCCCACGAAACGGGAAACGCAAGCTGCCGCATCGCCGTTGGCGTTTTCCGGGCAGGACGGGAAACCCACGCTGTGGAGCCATTCTGTGCCCCATTCGAACGGCCGTACCACCCGGTTGGTGTCGCGCGTGGCGAGCTTACGCTCCCAGCGATCGATGTAACGCGCGTAGGGTCCTGTCATGTAGGTGAGAAGAATTCAAGTTTAGCAGAGAAAAAAAGCCCCGCTGCGGCAGATGGAAACCGAAGCGGGGCCGCGGATAGCCCAAACGGAGGCAACGCACCAAAGGCCCGAAACCTCAACTGAAGAACCCAAAACCCGAATCCTGGAGTGCAAATCAGGGGCCACGCACAAACCGTTGAATCCAGGCGGCGGCACGCCCCGATCTTCTGAAATCGGTAGGCTTCCCATACGGATTTCCGCATTTTGGATCGGCTCGGGGAACACACGGTACAATCGGACCAATGAGTTCCGCGCCATCCGCAGCCGCTCCCCGTGTGTCCGGAAGCGGCAGCGCCCTGGCGGGATTTCTGCTGTCGGGTTTCCTGATGGCATTATTGGGCGCCATCCTGCCCGCTTGGGGCTACCATCGCGACCCACCCGACTTTGTCGCGGTGGGCAACTACTTTCTGAGCCTGGCGGTGGGGATTGTGGGTGCCGCGGCGCTTGCGCGGCGCATTATGGCGCGGCGGAGCCTTTCCTTCCTGCTGGTGTTTGCCTGCGCGCTTTCCTGCCTCTCGCTGGCCTACCTGGCTTTGGTTTCACCGCCATTCTCCCCCTGGTGGCGGGTGGGCGGCCTGCTTTCGCTCGGCTTGGGCGCGGGCCTCCTGAATGTGGCGCTGTTCCACGCGATCTCAGGTAGTTACCAGTCCGACGCCGCTGCCACCGTCAATCGGGGCGGTATCTGGTACGGCTTGGGCTGCCTGCTGGCCACCGTGCTGGTGTTGGCGGGCACCTTCTTTGAATACAGCGTACCGGGCGTTCTGCTCGTCATGGCCACGGTGCCCGCGGGGTTCGCCGCCATGTACGTCCGGCGTTCGTACACCGCTCGGCCGGAGGGCGCCCATCCCACGCTCCGCCAGGCCCTGCGCGATTTTCGCAGCCTGGGCGCCGTGATGTTCGCCCTGCTGCTGTTTTTTCAGTTTGGCAATGAATGGTCTCTCGCCGGGTGGCTGCCCCTGTTCCTGATCCGCCGCGTGGGCCTGAGTCCGAATGCCGCACTCCTCATCCTGGCCCTGTACTGGCTGTTCCTGATCACCGGGCGCCTGGGCTCGGTCGAGATTTTGCCCCGCGTCCGTCACGGGCGGTTACTGCTGGGGAGCGTGGTGGCGGCGCTGTTCGGCTGCCTCGTCCTGTATTCCACCAACAACCGGTTTGGCGCGGCCACGGGCGCGGCCTTCGTGGGCGCGGGCTACGCCAGCATCTATCCGCTGGTGGCGGAGGCCATCGGCCGCCGCTTCCCGTATTACCATCCCGGTTTCTTCAACGGCATCTTCTCCCTGGCGCTGGTGGGCGGCTTAATCGCGCCCGCCACCGTGGGCTATGCCGCCGCGGGTCTGGGAGTGGGGGTGGTGATCGGGATTCCGCTGGCCGGGACCTGCCTGGTGATGGTCCTGATCCTGCTAATCTGGCTGGAATCGAAGGTAACCGGAAGATGAGAAAACAACGTTGGGCTCTCCGGGCCGGGCGCCGGGCAGTCGCCCTCGCACTGGTGTGCGCCGGGCATTTGGGCGCCGCGTCGCTGGCACAGCGTATCGAGCGCCTGATCGACTCGTCGCCGGCCGCGCGGACCGCTTTTTGGGGCATCCAGATGGTGGACCTCTCGAGCGGCAAAACGCTGTATCAGTTGAATCCCGGCCATTTCTTCGTCCCCGCTTCGAATACCAAGCTGTTCACGACCGCGCTCGCGCTCCGCCGTCTCGGCGCGGAATTCACCTTCCAGACGCGCGTGGTGGCGTCCGGCGCACCGGATGCCGAGGGGCGCATCCACGGACCGTTGCGCCTGGTGGGCGGCGGCGACCCCAACCTTTCGTCGCGCGCCATTCCGTACCAGAACGGACCCGCCACCGGCAATCCGCTGGCGCCCATAGAGGATCTGGCGGACCAGGTGGCCGCGCACGGCGTGAAGCGGGTGGAGGGCGACATCATTGGCGACGACACCTGGTACGTGTGGCAGCCCTATGGCGAGGGATGGTCGATCGACGACCCGCAATTCGAATACGGCGCGCCCGTCTCGGCCCTGACCATCAACGACAACACTTGCACCCTGAGCGTGCGGCCGGGCGCGCGGGAAGGAGACCCGGCGGCCCTGGCGTTGAGCCCCGCGCTGGAGTATTACCGCATCGACAACCGCCTGCTCACCGTGGCCGTGGGCGGCGAGCGGAAGATCCGCTTCGAGCGCGCGCCGGGCGGGATGGATGTGCGCTTGTGGGGCACGATTCCGTTGCGCGACCGCGGCCAGGACCTGGTGCTGGGCATCGAAGATCCGGCCCGCTACGCCGCGCTCGCCTTGCGCCAGGCGCTCGAGGATCGCGGCATCGCGGTCGCGGGCGGCGCCATCGCCCGCCATCGGCTTCCCAATGAAGTGCCCGACCTGTTACAGGCGCCCGCCACCGATGCAGCCGAGCCGGGTGTCGAGTTGGCGCGGCGTGTCTCGGCGCCCTTGCTCGAAGATTTGCGGATCACCGCCAAGGTCAGCCAGAACCTCCACGCCGAGCTGGCCCTGCGCGCCGTCGGGCGCGCGCGGCGCAATATCGGGAGCCCCGAGGCGGGGCTGGAGGAAATGAAGGCATTCCTCGCCGAGGCCGGCATCGATGCCGAGGCATACTACCTCAACGACGGTTCCGGGCTGGCGCGGCTCAACCTGGTGACGCCGGCCACCACGGTGAAGCTGTTGCGCTCCATGTATGGCTCGCCCGCCCGCGAGAGCTGGATCTCGCTGCTGCCGGTGGGCGGCCAGGACGGCACCCTCAGCGGGCGGTTCGGCGAAGCCGGGGCGGTGGGGCGCGTCCACGCCAAAACCGGCTCGCTGGCGCACGTGAGCGCGCTCTCCGGCTACGTGGCGCGGCGCGGCGGAAACTGGGTGGCTTTTTCCATCCTGGTGAACAACTTCAACGGCCACGCCGCCGACGTGCGCGGCATTATGGACCGCATCTGCGCCACTATAATGGAATAGATGTGGGCGGGGATCCAATGACAAACGAGTAGTGGAGAAACAGGGCGCACAGATCGCCGACCTGAAGGTGGCCGTCGCCGGCACCCGAAAGGCGCACAATTCCCGTTC
>JADGNR010000298.1 GCA_017883415.1 Bryobacteraceae bacterium
CGCCATCGCCTGCCACATGGCCAACGAAGCGTATTTCCGGCAGAAGACGGTGTACTGGGATGCCGCTTCCCGGACGATCAAGGGGTAGGGGGCAGACGACTCCCTAGCCCGTGCGGCTTGCATTTCGACGCGGAGACGCGAAGAACGCGGAGGCATCGCGGAGAAGAAGAGCAAAGTCAAAACCAGAGGCCGCAGAGGAAGCGGAGAAATGCACATGGGCGGGCGGCACCCGCCGGGCCGCCGGGCGGCACCCGCCGGGCGCTACCTGCTAGACTCAGATACTCGGCGCCATGGCGGCTACTCCTGAATCGGCAAGACTCTTCATGCAAGGGCTCCTGGAGCGGGCCCGCAAGCTGAAAAAGACCATCGTGTTTCCGGAAGGGGACGATCCGCGGGTGATCGAGGCGGCCGCCCGCCTGGCGCGCGACGGGGTCGTGAAACCCGTGCTTCTCGGCCCGCCGCCCGCTCAGCCCGTGGAAGGAGTCGTCTTCACCGACCCGGCCCGCTCGCCGCTCGCGGCCCGGTACGCCGCGCTCTACTACGAACGGCGGCGCGCCAAAGGGATCACGCAGGTGGAAGCCGAGGCCATCGCGCGCCAGCCTCTTTTCTTCGCGTCCCTGATGGTGGCCGCGGGCGATGCCGATGGGAGCGTGGGGGGCGCGGTGAACAGCACCGCCGAGACCGTGCGCGCGGCGCTGCACGCGGTGGGGCCTCATCCCCGCGCGCGCCTGGTATCGAGCGTCTTTATCATGGCGCTGGCCGACCGCTCGCTCGGCCACAACGGCCTGATGGCCTTCGCCGATTGCGCGGTGGTGATCGATCCCACGGCGGTCGAACTGGCCGATATCGCCGTGGCCACGGCCGAAAGCACCCGCGCGTTGATCGGCGTGGAACCCGCCGTGGCCCTGCTCAGTTTCTCCACCAAGGGCAGCGGCCGCCATCCCGAGGTGGACAAGGTGGTGGAGGCGCTCCGCATCGTGCGGGCGCGCGCCCCGGAGCTCAATGTGGATGGCGAACTGCAGGCCGACGCCGCGGTCTCGCAGGTGGTGGGCAAATCCAAAGCGCCGGGTTCGCCCGTGGCGGGCCGCGCCAATACGCTGGTGTTTCCCAACCTGTCGTCGGCCAACATCGGATACAAGCTGGTCGAACGGCTGGGCGGCGCCATGGCCATCGGTCCCTTTCTGCAGGGGCTCGCCCGGCCGGCCAACGACCTTTCCCGCGGCTGCACCGCCGAAGATATCTTCAATGTGGCGGCGGTCACGGCGCTGCAGGCGGAGCGTGGGTAGCGCCATGGGGCTTCCTTTCCGGCTGGTCTATTCCCCGGGCTACGATCTGCACCTCGGCGAACATGTCTTCCCCTCCCAGAAGTTTCGCTGGCTGCACGACCGGCTCCTGCGTACCGGCTTTGCCGCCGAGGACGATTTCGTCGCGCCCCCGCCGGCCAGCGATGAAGACATCCAACTGGTGCACGACGCCGAGTGGGTGGCCAAACTCCGCACCGGCACGCTGTCGTATCAGGACATCCTCCAGCTCGAGATCCCCTATTCGCGGCAGATGGTGGAGGCCTTCTGGCTGGCCGCGGGCGGCACCATCCTGGCGGCGCAACTGGCGCTCGCCTCCGGCGTGGGCTTCAACGTCGGCGGCGGATTCCATCACGCCTTTCCCGGCCATGGCGAGGGGTTCTGCGCCATCAACGATATCGCCGTCGCCATCCGCCGCATGCAGCGCGACGGCAAGATCCAGCGCGCCATGGTGGTGGATTGCGACGTCCACCACGGGAACGGCACCGCGGCCATCTTCACGGGCGACAACTCGGTGTTCACGCTTTCCATTCACCAGTTCAACAACTACCCCAGTGAAAAGCCGCACTCCAGCCTGGATATCCACCTGGCCGACGGCATTGGCGACGGCGAGTACCTGCACCGGCTGGGCAACGGCTACCGCGCGGCGTTGTCGATATTTCGCCCCGAGCTGGTGGTATACGTGGCCGGCGCCGACCCGTACTTTGAGGATCAGTTAGGCGGCCTGTCGCTCACTGTCGATGGCCTGCTCGAGCGCGACCGCCTGGTGATCTGGACCGCCCTCACCCATCAGATCCCGGTGGCGATCGTGCTGGCCGGCGGTTACGCCCAGAGCGTCGAAGACACCATCACCATTCACGCCAACACCGCCGCCGTAGCCAAGGAAGTGGTCGAAAAAGTGCGCCCGCAGCAGGCATGAGGCCGTCAGAACATCTTCATCAGATCTTCCGCTTCTCCCGCTCCGGCTGCCAGATTCGCCCGCACCGTCCGGTCGTCGCGCCTTACCCCGATCTTACTCAGGAGCGCCGCCACCTGCGGCTTTCGTTCGTTGCCCGCGGCGGCCAGCGAGAACAGCGCGCGCAGCGTCTCTTCGAACCGTCGCGCTTCCTCGGCCGAGCCGCATAGGCCCGTGGCTTCCAAAGCGATCCCGTCGCTCAACTGCGCGGCCACAGTGGTGTACCGCGTGGCGTGGAGCAGGCGGTTTACATTGTCCGCGTTCCCCTCGAGCGGCAACGTGGCGCTGCCCCGCGCGACCATCCAGATCTGCCTATTCGCGGCGATGGCGGCTGCCTGCGCCCACAGATCGGCCGCGCCGGTGCCGCCCGTCCGGTGCTGCGCCACAGCGGCGCGCACCCGCTCGTCGGTTCCCGCGAGGGCCACATCCCGCGCAACGAGAACGGCGCCCGGCGGCGCTTCGCGAAAACTTCCCCGCGCGATGGCCAGAAACTCCTTCCCGTTCCACGCCACCAGCAGGTAGCTGGCCTCGCGCAACGGTTCCACCATCGCCCGCGCCGCTGCCGGCAATTGCCGGTAGAGCGGAGACACGCGCACTTCGTCCAGGCGGACACCGCCGAGCGCCAGCGTCCCCGCGGGCACATACCGGCTCAAGTCCGCATCGATTCCCGGCGGCGCGGCGGTCCGGCACCCGAGCGCTATCGCGGCCAGCGCGATCGCCGCCAGAAGCGATCTACTCCTCACTCCCGCTGCCCCGCGTCACCTGCGGCGCGCCCGCCGTCATCTTGCCTTCCCAACGCTCCGTCAGGTCCAGGTGGATATCGAACTGATCGAGGACTCGCATGACGATGTGGTCCACCATGGCGTCGATCGATCCCGGATGGTTGTAGAACGCCGGCACGGGCGGCAGAATCACCACGCCCATGCGCGACAGCTTCAGCATGTTCTCCAGGTGGATCTCGTGCAGGGGCGACTCGCGCACCACCAGCACCAGTTTCCGCCGCTCCTTCAGAACCACGTCGGCCGCGCGGTGGATCAGGTGATCCCCATGGCCGTGCGCGATGGCCGCCAGGGTGCGCATGCTGCACGGCGCTACCACCATGCCGCTGGTCACGAACGATCCGCTCGATAGCGCGGCCCCCTCGTCGCCCACGGCATAACAGCACGTCGCCAGGCCCTGCACCTGCTCCACGGTGTACGCGGTTTCGTGCACCAGGGTGCGCGCGCCCCACTTGCTGACGATCAGGTGCGATTCCACGCCCGACCCCCGCAGCGCCTCGAGGATCCGCACCCCGAAGATGGTGCCCGTAGCGCCGGTAATTCCCACGATCAGCCGGGAAGGTTCGCTTCGCTTCATCCGTCACCAGTATCGCATCCGGCCGATTCAAACGTGTTACTCTCAGCTATCGAGGGAGTGCCGGTGATGACCAGGACGGTTCGTTCGCGATTCGATCACGAAGTGGGCGGCACGGTCGAGGGCTGCACGATTCTGGAGAAGCGCACGGTCATCCCACCGGACCCGGTGGAAAAAAGGCGTGGAATCTACGACTACCTGGTGGAAGTGCCGCCGGTAGCCATGAAGCCGGAGCCGCGCGCGGAGAAAACCAGCGCCCCTCGAAAAACGGTCCCGGAACGCGGATCTTTCGTTCGTTCCACGCCCGATGAGCGGGGCGTCGTGGTCCGCCGTCTTCCTTCGCGGTAGTGTTGGCTGGGCTTGCCCGGTTGGCAGGCGGAAGCGCCTGCCCCACAAAAGCGCCATGGGTTCAGTTGGCGCGGAGAGCGGCCGAGGGGTTGATGCGCGAGGCGCGGCGGGCGGGAAGATAGCCGGCAATCGCGGTGACCGCGGTCAACACCAGGAGCATCGCCAGGAAGGTGAGCGGGTCGGAAGCGGTCACTTCGAACAGGAGGCCGGCCAGGGCGCGGGCGAGGAGCCAGGATGCCGCGGCGCCGATCGACACGCCGAGGCCGGCGAGACTCAGGGTCTGCAGAAGGATGCGGGCTTGCAAGGCTCCGGCGGAGGCCCCCAGCGCCATGCGGATGCCGATTTCCTGCGTGCGCTGGCTGACGGAGCAGGAAATCACTCCGTAGATGCCGAGCGAAGCGAGGACCAGCGCGAAGGAGGCGAATCCGGCGATCACGCGCGGCATCTTGGTTACCGCGGATTCGTTGTATACTGGCCCGGAAATGTACCTTGCGAGGTGTGTATGAACTCACGTTTTGCCGTACTGGCGGCCCTGGTGTCGTTGGCGGCTTTCCCTGCCGCCGCCCAGGAGACGCCCTCCGCCACACGTCTCACCAACGATCATTACTTTGACTTCGAGCGCGTCAGCAATGCCCAGATTTCGCCCGATGGCGCCCGCATAGTCTACACCCGCCAACAGGCCAACAAGATCGAGGACCGCTGGGATTCCTCGCTCTGGATCATGACCGCCGATGGCGGCCAGCATCGCTTCCTCAGCAAAGGCTCGAACCCCCGCTGGTCGTCGGACGGAAAGCGGATTCTCTATATCGCCGAGGGAGAGCCGCGCGGCCCGCAGATCTTTGTCCGCTGGATCGACACCGATGGACCGGCCACGCAGGTGACCCATGCCACCAACAAGGTAGCCGACGCGCGCTGGTCGCCGGACGGCAAGTCGATCGCCTTCTCCATGTTCGTGCCGGAAAAGGACAAGTGGAACATCAGCATGCCGGCGGCGCCCGATGGCGCGAAGTGGACGGGGGCGCCGCGTGTTGTGGAAACGCTGCACTACCGCCAGGACCAGGTTGGTTTCCTGGAAGACGGGCAGACCCACCTGTTCGTCGTTTCGGCCGATGGCGGCGCGCCCCGCCGCATCACCAGCGGCAAGTGGAGCGCGGGAGCCGGCGAACTGCGCGGCGCCGTGCCCCTGGACTGGACCCCCGACAGCAAAGCCGTCGTCTTCGAGGCGGACCGCAGCGCGGAGGCCGATCTGCACTATCAAACCTCACAACTGCTGGTGGCCGATCTGGCGACGGGCGCGATGCGCGAGCTGGTGGCCCAGCCCGGCTCCTGGAGCCGCCCGGCGGTTTCGCCGGATGGCAAGACGGTGGCCTTTACCGGTTACCCGCAATCGAAGCGCACGCACACGGTGTCGGACCTGTACGTGATCCCATTCGCCGGCGGGGAAATGCGGAAGATCAGCGGCGACTACGACCGCGATCCCGGGAATCTGCACTGGTCGCCGGATTCGGCGGGCGTTTACTTCGACGCCGACGATCGCGGCTCCCGCAATGTGGAGTTCGCGGCCACCGCCGGCGGCGGCGTAAAGCCGGTCACCACCGGCGCCCATGTGCTGACCATGGACTCGGCCTCGAGCGACCTGGTGGCGGTGGGTACGCGGACCGATCCCGACAATCCCCCCGACGTAGTGCGCTACAATCTGCGCCGGCCCGGAGAAATCACCCGGCTCACCAGCGTCAACGCGGGCTTGCTGGCGGGCATGCACCTGGCGAAAACCGAGGAAATCGACTTCACATCCAGCGGCAACGCGAAGGTGCAGGGATGGGTGGTGAAGCCGCCCGATTTCGATGCGGCGAAGAAGTATCCGCTGATTCTGGAAATCCACGGAGGACCGTTTGCCATGTACAGCGTGGCGTTCAACTACATGTTCCAGAATTTCGCGGCCAACGATTTCGTGGTGCTCTACCTCAACCCGCGCGGCAGCACCGGATATGGCACGGCGTTTTCCGGCGGCATCGACCACAACTATCCGGGCCCCGATTACGACGACCTGATGGCCGGAGTCGATGCGGCGATCGCCAAAGGCCTGGTCGATCCCACGCGCATGTACGTCTCGGGCTGCAGCGGCGGCGGCGTACTTTCGAGTTGGGTGATCGGCCACACCGACCGCTTTGCGGCGGCCGCCGTGCGCTGCCCGGTGATCGATTGGCTCAGCATGACCGGCAACACCGACATTCCGCTGTTCACCTACAGCTTCTTCCAGAAGCCGTTCTGGGAGGACCCGAGCGACTGGCTGGCGCATTCCTCGGTGATGACGGTGGGCAAGGTGACGACGCCGACGCTGTTGATGACCGGATTGCTCGACCGCCGCACACCGATGCCGCAAACCGAGGAATACTACGCGGCCCTGAAGGTTCGCGGCGTGCCCGTCAAACTGCTGCAATTCGAGGGTGAATACCACGGGACCGGGTCCAAGCCGTCGAATTTCATCCGCACGCAGCTCTACATGATGAGCTGGTTCAAGAAGTACGCGCGCACGGCGGAGGGCAAGTCGACCCCGGCATCGGCCGCCGCCGGTGGGGGGAACGAATAGGCTGGAACGGCCGCGGACCGCCGAAGAGGGGGCTCAAACACAAACCGGCCGCGGACCCCTTGCGGAGCCCGCGGCCGGTTTGGCAAAGGGTCGAACTAGAACTGGATCTTGCCCGAGATCTGGACCACACGCACCGAAGAGTCGAAGCCCAGGAAGGAGCCGTACGGGCTGGTCGGCGAATTCACCATGCCCGAGATGGTCCCGAAGGTCGAATCCCCGATAGTGGCGTCCGGGCCGGCGAAGTTGGGATGGTTGAACACGTTGAAGGCCTGCAGGCCAACTGCAAAGCTCACCCGTTCGGCGAGCTGGAAGTTGCGGAACAGGTTCATGTCCATGTCGAAGTAATGGGGTCCGCGGAGCTGGTTGCGCGTCTGCGGGGACCAGGCCGTGAAGTTATTGATCACGGAGCTGTCCAGGTAGGCGGCCGAATTGATGCACGGCACTACGGCGCCGCCCGTAAAAGCATTGGCGGAACCGCAACTGCTGCCACCCCAACCGGTGCCCAGCGGCGTGGCGAAGGTGGAGCCGCCGCCGTTGCCCAGCGCGGTGTTGCCGTCCGACACCGAGAAGGGCAGGCCGGTGCGCCAGAACACCTTGCCGGAAAGCTGCCAGTTATTACCAATCGCCTGCAGCACGCGGCTTCCGGACTTGAACTTCGGATTGACCAGGAAGTCGCCGCTGAAGTTGTGGCGAATGTCGTAGTCGGCGTTGCCATAGTTGTTGGTGCGAATGCTCAAGGGATTGATCTGCCCCTGTCCGCCGTTGCCGTCGCCGAACAGGCAGCCGTTGGAGC
>JADGNR010000585.1 GCA_017883415.1 Bryobacteraceae bacterium
GCAGGGTCTCCCCTTCAGCCGCTGGCTCAGCTCGCGAACCAGATTCGTGACAATCAGCGAGTGCCGCCGGCTGGCGCCCGCCATGGCGAACATCTCGCCCTTGTAGTACTCGCTCTTGCGCTCCGCCTTGCGCTCCCGCTCCAAATACTCGGCTTCGCTCAAGAATGTGGTCGGCTGCGATGACATCGCTCTTCCATGGTATCGCGTCCCCGGCGCTACACTAAGACCGGAATGCGAAAAGCGGTCTGCCTCCTCAGCGGAGGCCTCGATTCCGCCACCTGCCTGGCGCTGGCGCGGCGCGAGGGCTACGCCTGCTATGCCCTCTCCTTCGATTACGGGCAGCGCCACAAGACCGAGCTCGCCGCCGCCGCCCGCGTGGCCGCCTCCCTCGGCGTCGAACGGCACATCGTAGCCGCCATCGGCCTGGACGCCTTCGGCGGCTCGGCGCTCACCGCCGATATCGCCGTCCCCAAGGCCCGCTCCGCCGCCGAAATGTCTCGCGGCATCCCGGTCACTTACGTCCCGGCGCGCAATACCATCTTCCTTTCTTTCGCCCTGGCCTGGGCCGAAGTGCTCGAAAGCTCCGACATTTTCATCGGCGTGAACGCGCTCGATTATTCCGGTTACCCCGATTGCCGCCCCGAGTTCATTCAAGCCTATGAACGCATGGCCAACCTCGCCACCCGGGCCGGCGTCGAGGGCCGCACGCGCCTCAGAATCCATGCCCCCCTGCTCCATCTCGGCAAAGCGCAAATCGTCAAACTGGCCCGCGAGCTGGGCGTCGCTTTCAACCTGACCCATAGCTGCTACGATCCCGACCCGGCCGGCCGCCCGTGCGGCCAGTGCGATGCCTGCCTGCTGCGGCGCAAGGGTTTCGAAGAGGCCGGAATTGAAGATCGCTGAGCTGTTCTATTCCTTGCAAGGCGAAGGGTCGCTGGTGGGCGTGCCCTCCGTCTTCATCCGCACCAGCGGCTGCAACCTGCGCTGCGCCTGGTGCGATACCCCCTATACTTCCTGGCAGCCGGAAGGCGCCGAGCTCACGCTCCACCAGATCCTGGACGAAGTGCGGGCCCACCCCGCGCGCCATGTCGTGGTCACCGGCGGCGAACCCATGATCGCCCCCGATATCGTCCCCCTCACCGAGCGCCTGCGCGCGCTCGGCCTGCACATCACCATCGAGACCGCCGGCACCGTCTTCCACCCGGTGGCCTGCGATCTCATGAGCATCAGCCCCAAGCTCTCCCACTCCACTCCCCGCGGCGACCCCTGGACCGGCCGCCACGACCGCCTGCGCATCCAGCCCGAAGTGCTCGCCCGCCTGATGGCCCGCTACGATCATCAGCTCAAGTTCGTGATCGAAAAGCCCGCCGACCTGGACGAGGTGCGGGCGCTCGTCGATCTGCTCCAAGCCTCCCGCGAACGCGTGATCCTCATGCCCGAGGGCACCGACGCTGACGTGCTGCGCGACCGCGCCTTATGGCTGGCCGAAATCTGCAAGGAGGAAGGCTTCCGTTTCAGCCCGCGCCTGCACGTGGACCTGTGGGGCCATCGCCGCGGTGTGTGATCCGATATTCTGGACTACGGCTCCCATGCCCCGCTACGTCATCCTCACCAACCGCAAGCGGGTTATTGTGGCGCTGGTCCACACGGTGGCGTTCCTCATCGTCGCCATGTATGGCTTCCTCACCGTAGTGCGCCCGCTCGCCATCGCGTCCCCCGCCTCCGCGTGGGTCCTGGCAGCCGTCTACCTGGTGGTCAGTTCCATCCTGCTGGTGCTCGCCGCGGTCTCCGGCCCCTTGCGCGAGCGGCTCTACTTCGCATTCTGCGCCGCCAGCGCCGCATTCGGCCTGGCGCGCCAGCTTTTGGGCGATCCCCGCATGCATGTTGCGGTCTACATCCGAGTGGCGATGCTGGCCTGTGCCGTGGCGACGGGCATGCTCATCCTGCGCGGGTACCGCCTCGCGCCGCGGGCCCCCGCCACCTCGGCCGCCGAGTGAACGGAGGCCACAAGCCGCACCCCGAGGCCTGCATCGCTGCCCGTGCGCCAGCCTTCCCTTGCCTCCGCCTCCTCTGCGCCCCACGTCTCCCCGCCTCTTTCCGGAAACTTCACCCCCCCGGCCTCTGGTCCCCCGACCCCTGGTCCCCAACCCTATGTCCCCCTGGTCCCTGGCCCCTGGCCCCTGGTCCCTGGCCCCCGGCCCCCTGGCCCCCGGCCCCCGGCCCCCGGCCCCCGGCCCCCTGGCCCCCGGCCCCTGGCCCCCGGCCCCCGGCCCAACGACCTAATCTTCTGTTTGTTGGCAGGGCCGGAAGGCCGAGCGAGAGAGGCAGGGGCTGATGTAGGCGCCGCCGCGCACCACCTGGCGGATCGCTTCCACCAACTCGAAGGCGGCCCGGCTCTTCAGCACGTAACCCACGAATCCAGCATCGCCGGCTAGCCGGACATACTCGTCTTCGTGGTGCATTGTCAATAGGATAGCCTTCGTCGAGGGTGAGCCGTTGCAAATCGCCACACCCGCCTCAATGCCGTTTAGAACGGGCATGCTCAAGTCCAGCACGGCGATATCGGGGCGGAGATGCAGGGCCAGTTGAACCGCTTCGCCCCCATCGGCGGCCTCCCCCACAACGGTGAGCCCCCGCGCGCGCAGGTGATCTCCTATGGCCGCTCGAAACCCCGTATGATCGTCGGCCAATATGATACTGAGTGGCATCGCCTTCCAATTTCGGTCACACTAGTCCCCGCGAAAACCGGGACAGGGCGAAAGTAGCACATCGTTCCCATCGCTGGCTGTTCAAAATTGATCACTCGGAGCGCCATCGCGCCATCGCCAGCGGCGTTGCGGCCTCCATCGCCCATGCCTCAATCCGCCTGCTCGGCAACGAAGCCTTGCGGCCCCATTTAGAGCCTCCCGCAGGGCGGGCAACT
>JADGNR010000056.1 GCA_017883415.1 Bryobacteraceae bacterium
CGGGCGGCGACGGTCGGGTCGGTCGGTGGCGTCGGCGACGGTCGGGTCGGTCGGTGGGGCCGGCGGCGGGTGGGGCGGTCGGGTCGGCGGCGGTGGTCCCGCCGGGAGGTACCGCTCGATTTCTTTCACTGCTTGGGCACGTTATACGAGAAGTCGAACTGGAGCCGGATCTCTTCGCCTTTGTACTCGGCGGGGAGTTGGGGGAAAGGATGGGCTGCATCGACTCCCACCACCGCCGCCCGGTCGAGCGAGATGTTGCCGGAAGACGTCGCGATCACCAGTTTCCCCACGTTGCCGTCGCGGGTGATGGAAAAAACGATGGAGACCTGCCCGCGCAGGCCCATTCGGACGCTTTCGGGCATCACCGCCGTCCAGTGCCGGCGGACGCTGTCGAGCACCAGCTTCAAATAAGGGCGGAAGTCCACGCCCCGCGGATCGCTGAGCAGTTGCGGCGGATTGACGCCCGATCCATACCCGCTGTGGGCCTGCGAGCCCGGGTCGTTCACTCCCGGTGTGGCGTGACGGATGGCGTCGGCGACCGACGGGTTCGGGACCGCTACGCGGCGCTGATTGGGAGGCACGGGGGGCGGCGGTTGGCCGACATTCTCGAGCGCGAGCGGGGGCTTTTCATCGGCCTGAATGCGCGGGGGCGGCGCGGCCGCGGGCAGTTCGATTTTGGGCGGTTCCTTCGCGGCGGTGTCCACTTTGGGCGCTTCCGGCAAGGGCGCCGGCGGCTTGGCCGCGGGCAGCGGCGGAATTTCGGCGGGGCGCGGCCGGGGCTCCGGAGGCGGCACGAACGGAAGATGGACCCGCGGCCGGGGCCGCGCTTCGGCGGTATCGAACTCCTTGCGAACCTTGCCCGTGTTGGGATCCTTCTGGGTCAGCTCGGTAAGCGGTGCGATGAGCGGCGTCACTTGCCGGACCTTCTCCACCGGCGGCTGGGCCGGCCCGAAGATGCTCGAAGGCAACACCGAAAGCAGGGTCAGCACGGCTATGTGCGCGATCACGGAGCCGACGGCCGCTTTGCGCGTACGCGAGGCGGAGCCTGGTTCGCGCCATTCGGTCAGCAGGTGCAGTTCGACGTCAGCAGGAGGTTGGACTACGGTTTCCATCCAGCTACCAGGGATTGCGAGACCAGTTCCGAGTGCTCTCTAATTTTATCAAGAATCGCAAGCGCCACCTCTAGAGTGTGACGCGCGGAAGCGCCGGAGCATTTCGGCGGATTTCGCGAGGCCCCGCTGTCCAGGAAGGCGTCGAGCTGTAGTTTCAGGGGCTCGGCCTTGGCGACCGCCGCCTGCTCGAAGCCAATCGCGGGCGAAGCGGGGTCCCGGTCCCGGCCTTCGGCGACGGAAAAGACCGCCAGGTCCTGCCGCGCGTAATCGAGCGAAAGGTATTGCTGCGGCTGGAAAAGCCGGAGCTTCCGGACGCGCTCGGTGGAGATGCGGCTGGCGGTCAGGTTGGCCACGCAGCCGTTGGGGAACTGGAGGCGCACGTTGGCGATATCCACCTTCGGCGAAAGGATGGAGATGCCCGCGGCCCGGATCTCGCACGGCGCGGCGCCAGCGAGCGCCAGCACGATGTCCACGTCGTGAATCATGAGATCGAGCACCACATCCACGTCCAGGCTGCGCGGGCTGAACAGGTTCAGGCGGTGAATCTCGAAGAACAGGGGCAGGGTGGCACGGCGCTCCAGTTCCACCACGGCGGGGTTGAAGCGCTCCAGGTGGCCCACCTGGAGAATGCGCCCGTACCGTTCGGCGGTCTCGACCAGGCGGCCGGCGGAGGCGAGATCGGGCGTGATGGGCTTCTCCACCAGCACGTCGATACCGGCGGCGAGAAGGCGGCAGCCGATCTCTTCGTGGACCACGGTCGGCGCGGCGACCACCGCGGCCTCCACCTGTCCCGCCAGTTCGTCCAGGGAAAGCGCCTGCGCGCCATAGAGGGAGGCCGCCTCGGCGGCGCGCGCGGCGTCGATATCGACCACCGCGCGGAGTTCGGCGCGTTCACACTCGTGAATCACGCGGCAGTGGTTCTTTCCGAATTGTCCCGCGCCGACGACCGCCAATCTCGTCTTGGACATAGGTCAGCCTTCGATTCCCAGAATGGCGATGCCCGCCTCATCGGCCGCGGCGATCATCGGCTCGCGGTCGAGCATGAGGGTTCGTCCCGCCTCCACCGCCAGCGCGGTCGCACCCGTTTCGCGCATCACGGGAACGGTCTCGAGCCCCACCACGGGGACATCGAACAGCAGGTGCTCGCGGCGGCGCGCCACTTTCACCAGCGTGAGCGGGCGCCCGTTCACCAGGCCGGCGGCGCGCCGCAGCATGGCGTCGGTCCCTTCCATGGCCTCCACCGCGACGCAGGCACGCTCGCAAATGGCCACGCTCTGCCCGACATCGAATCCGGCCAGCGCATTGGCTACGCGGCGGCCGTAGTGGATGTCGGCGGCCTCGTCGCGCGAGGGTTTGCGACGCGTCATCGCGCCTGCGGCTGCCAGCAGCGGCTTCAGCAGCGAGGTGGAATCGCGCAGATGGATGCCTTCGTCGGCGAGCACGCGGACGACCGCGCCGATCAGCCCATCGGTATTCTTCGAGGGCAGCGCGGCCAGCAGTTTCACCAGGCGCCAGTCGGGGACAATCGACGAGAAGATGCGGGCGTGCTTCACTTGCCCGCACATCACCACCTCGGTGATGCCCTCCTGCCGCAGAATGTCGATGAGCCGGCTGAGCTGGCCGAGCGAAATCCAGTGGCAGCGCGGCGCGAGGGAAGCCACCTCCGGGGCGGCCTCCTCCTCGATGGCAATTACGGTCACGTCATGCCCCAATCGCTGCGCGCTCTGCAACGCCAGCAGGGGAAAGCGCCCGTTTCCGGCAATGAGGCCGTAGCGCATTATTTGATGACGCCCCGCTCGGAGGCGCCGATGAATTCGATCAACTCCTCCACCTCGGCCGAGGGCGGGACCTCCGCGCGAATCCGTTCGATCGCCTGGGAGGTGTTGAGCTGCGACCGTGTCAGCAGGCGGAAGGCGGTCTGCAGGGGCTCGATGGCGGCGGAGGGAAATCCGCGGCGCTCCAGGCCGATGCGGTTGGCGCCGAATACTTTGATCTCGCGTTCGCTCACCGTTTTGGAATAGGGCAGCACGTCCTGGGTGACCACGCTGTAGCCGCCCACGATGGCGTGCCGCCCGATGCGGCAGAACTGGTGCACGCCCGTGAACGCGCCGATATCGGCCCAATCGCCGATGGTCACGTGGCCCGCCAGCGTCACCCCGTTGGCCAGGATGGTATGGTCGCCGATGCGGACATCGTGCGCCACGTGGGTGTAGGCCATCAACAGATTGTCGCTGCCGATGGCGGTGACCAGCCCGCCGCCCGCGGTGCCGCGGTGGATGGTGGCGAACTCGCGGATGCGGTTGCGGTGGCCGATGCGCGTCTCGGCGCGTTCGCCCCGGTACTTGAGGTCCTGCGACGCCACGCCCACGGTGGTGTAGGGGAAGAAGATGTTGTCGTCGCCGATCCACGCGGGGCCTTCGAGGAAAATATTGGCCATCAGGCGCGTGCTTGCGCCGATCTCCACTTCCGCGCCCACCACGCAGTAAGGACCGATTTCGGCGCTCTCCGCGATCCGCGCCCGCGGGTCCACAATGGCAGTCGGATGGATCGGCATTGCTAGGCGACTTCGGCGGGCGGCTTCGCTTCCTTATCGGCGAGCTTGCACATCACTTCCGCTTCGGCCACCACCAGACCGTCGACCGTGGCCACGCCGGCCATTTTGGCGACGCTCGCCTTGCGCTTGAGCACCTTCATTTCCATGCGCAGCGTGTCGCCCGGAACCACGGGCCGGCGGAAGCGCGCGTTCTCGATGGCCACCAGCAGCACCAGCTTGGTGTGCCGGTCTTCCATACTCTTCAGCACCAGCACACCGGCCGTCTGGGCCATGGCCTCGACGATGAGCACGCCCGGCATCACCGGGAAATCGGGAAAGTGGCCGGTAAAAAAAGGTTCGTTGTGGGTGACATTCTTGATCCCCACGATGCGGTCGGGTTCCAGTTCGACGATGCGGTCCACCAGCAGGAACGGGTAGCGATGAGGCAGAATGGCCCGGATCTCATTAATATCCAGAATGGTCATGGAAGAGGCCATTATCGCACGGCGGACAAGCCGGCTCTGGAACCCGTGGGCACGAGGCGCGGGGTGGCGGCGGCATCCTCCTCAGCGCACGATGGCGGCGAGGGCGGAGGCCAACTGCGTTGGCTCGAAGCCGAAGGGGCCGGGCTCGCTCTTGTAGGCGATGCGGCCGTCGCGATCGATCAGCAGCAGGCGGTCCGGCCAGCCGGTATATAAACGCTCGACGGTATTGTCGATTCCGTCGATCAGCGCCGGGAAGCGAATGCCCAGCGTGCGCACACAGCTCTCGGCCACCTGCGACCGCTCGCCCTCCGTCCGCGGATTGCGAAACACCACGCCCTCGCGGATGTTGCTGCGCATTTGCCAGATGTCGCTGGGATGCGCCTCCTCGATATATACGGCATAAAACGCCACGCGATCGCGGTAGGCGTCATACAGTTTGTTGAGCGCGGGAACCTCCCGGCGAAAGGGCGGTCAAGTGTAGCTGCCGAACACCAGCACCACGGGACGCGCACCGCGCAACGACGAAAGCCGGACGGTGGCGGCGTGGTCGAGCGTGGGCAGGCTGAAATCGGGCGCCGCGTCGCCGGGGCGCAGGACGCCGGCGCGGGCATGCTTCCACATGGTCTCAAACGGCAGGACCATCATCAGGGGGAACGGAGTGCGCGCCATGATCTGGCCGAAGCGATCGGGCGGCTGGCACATGGCCCAATAGAATCCCGCGCAGAGCGAGACCTGGAACACCAGCAGTATCGCCGCCACCAGGAGCAGTTTGCGGCCGATACCGGAGGCGGTGACCATGATTATGGAATTCTACCACTCCGCGCCGCGGCGGCAATCACCGCGGCTGGTTCTCGATTTCGCGCAGCCAGTCGGGGCGCTTCAACACTTCGCGCGGTTTGCTGCCGTCCGGCGGGCCGATGATGCCGTCGCGCTGCATCATATCGAGGATGCGCGCGGCGCGGCCGTAGCCCAGGCGCAGGTGGCGTTGCAGCGTGGAGGTGGAGGCTTTACCCATCTGCAACACCAGGCGGACGGCCTCCTCGTACATGGGGTCCTGGTCGCCCGCCGGGGCATCGCCATCCGCCGCCGCATCGTCGTCGTCGCTCGGCGGGGCGATCAGGAAGGACTGGTCGTACTCCGGCGTGGCCTGCTGCTTCCAGAAATCGACCACGCGGCCGATCTCCGTCTCCGTGACGAACGCGCCGTGCACGCGGATGAGGCGCGACGATCCGGGCGGCAGAAACAGCATGTCGCCCTTGCCCAGCAGGTGTTCCGAGCCCATCACGTCGAGGATGGTGCGCGAGTCCACGCGCGTGGCCACGCGGAAGCTGATGCGCGCCGGGAAATTCGCCTTGATCAGCCCGGTGATCACGTCCACGCTGGGCCGCTGCGTGGCCAGCACCAGGTGCATGCCCACGGCGCGCGCCATTTGCGCCAGGCGCGTGACGCTCTCCTCCACATTGCGGCCTTCGAGCATCATCAGGTCCGCCAGCTCGTCGATGAGGATCAGGATGTAGGGCAGCGGCCGCAGGTCCTCCACGGTCTCCTCCTGCTCGTCGAACAGGCTGCGCGGCTGCTCCTGCAATTTGCGGATCTTCTTGTTGAACTGGTCGATGTTGCGCACCCCGTATTCGGCCAGCAGGCGCAGGCGCCGCTCCATTTCGAGCACCGCGTTGCGCAGCGCGTTGGTGGCCTTCTTGGGGTCGATGATCACGGGCGTGAGCAGGTGCGGGATGCCCTCGTACAGCCCCAGCTCGAGGCGCTTGGGGTCCACCATGATCAGGCGCACCTCGTCGGGGGTGGACTTGTAGAGGATGGACATGATCATGGAGTTGATCATGACGCTCTTGCCCGAGCCGGTGGAGCCGGCGATCAGCAGGTGCGGCATGGCATCGAGCGCGGCCACGCGGATGCGGCCGTTAATGTCCTTGCCTAGCGGGATGGTGAGGCGCGAGTGCGATTGCGCGAACTCGTCGGATTCCAGCATCTGGCGCAGCGCGATCAGCTCGCGCCGCGTGTTGGGCACTTCGATGCCCACCGTGGGCTTGCCGGGGATGCGCTCGATGAGGATCGATTCGGCTTGCAGGCCGAGGCACAGGTCTTCGGTGAGAGTGGTGATGCGGCTGTACTTGATGCCCGCCTCGGGCTTGAACTCGAAGGTGGTCACCACCGGCCCGGGGTTGATCTGCACCACGTTGCCGAGCACGTTGAACTCCTGGAACTTGGCCTTGATGCGCGCGGCGGTGTCCTTCAGCTCCTGCTCGTCATACGGGTTGCGCGCCGGAATCTCGTTGAGCAGATCGGTGGCCGGGAGATGAAACACGGGGGCCGGGCGGGGCCCTTCCGGGCGCGGCGCGGTCACCGTGGTGGGCGGCGCGGCGGCGGCGATGGGCAGAGGCACGGGAATGGGCGCCAGGTCTTCGATGGGGCAGATGGGAATCTCTTCGATGACGCTCGACCCGGCTTTCCCGGCCGCGGCCGGAGCCGTCTTTTCCCGCGTCTGCCACGGCGGAGTATCGGAAGCGCGCGCGGCAGCGGTGGGGTGCGCGGTCTCCACGGAGACGATTTCGGTTTTGACCTTCGTTTGCGCGCGGCGGCGGCGGTCGCGTTCGCGGGCTTTTTCGATGGCACGCGCCTGCATGCGCTCGCGCCATGCGCCGAACCGCTCCATGCGCAACCGGAAGCGGGCCATCGGCCCGGCCAGCCAACGGCCGAGTTTCTCCAGGGTGAAGCTGGAAACCAGGTACACGGAGACGATCACGGTGGTGGCCGTGGCCACGATCGCGCCCGCCAGATTCAGCGAATCCACCAGGTAGGCGGCCAGCACGAACCCGAGCGTCCCGCCCAGCCGTATGGCGCCGCTGAAGAGACGCACCGGGACGAAGGAGAGCGCCGCGCACACGCCCAACGTGAGCAGCAGCGAGCCGAAGATCTTGACCGCGCCGGCCTCCACCTCTTCGGAGCGGATCCACTTCCAGGAGAGGACGAAGATGAGCAGCGGAAACAGAAACGCGGCCGCGCCGAATACCTGGAACAGCAGATCGGAGAGATAGGAGCCCGGGTAGCCGATGAGGTTGAGAGGGCGCGAGGCGGAAGCGGTATCCCAGGAAGGGTCCTCGGTGTGATACGACACCAAACCCAGCAGGATCACGAGGCCCAGCGAGAGAAGCAGGAACCCCGCGGCCTCGTTCCACCGTTTATGCTGTGTCGGAGATAAGAGCTTCATCACGCTGGCCGGCGGATGAAAGCCAGAGCAAGCACTATTATGCCAAAAATAATGCGATAGTACACGAACGGCCGCAGGCTGCTGCCGCGCAGATACCGCAGAAACCAGGCGATGACCGCGCAGCCGGTGAGCGCGCTCACCGCCACGCCGGCGATAAACGTCGTGTTAAGAATGGCGTGCAGGCCGCCGTGCTTGTGCATGTCGTAGAGCGCCTTGCCCGCGGCGGCGGCAATGGCCGGCGTGGAGAGCAGGAAGGAAAAGCGCGCCGCGGCGTGCCGGTCCAGATCGCGAAACAGGGCCGCGGTAATGGTGATCCCGCTGCGCGAGGTGCCGGGAACGATGGCCAGCGCCTGCGCCGCGCCGATGACCATGGCATCGGGCAGGTCCACCGAAGCCAGGTTGCGCCCCATGCGGCCGGCATTTTCGGCGAGCCACATGAGCACGCCCACCAGGATCAGCATTACCCCCATTACATAAGGATTGCGCCAGGTGGTTTCGGCCTGTTTGTTGAAAACCATGCCGACAACCCCGACCGGAATGGAGCCGATGGCGAGCAGCCAGAGCAGCATGTGGTTGTGCTTGAGCTCGGGGTCGCGCCCGAAGCGCATGCCGAAGCCCTGCGCGACGATCTGCAGCCAGTCGCGAAGGGAATAGAGCAGGACGGCGAGGAGGGTGCCGATGTGCAGCGCGATATCGAAATCGAGCGCCTCCGCTTGCCAGCCGAACAGCCAGGAAGTGAGAAAAAGATGGGCCGTGCTGCTGACCGGCAGAAATTCGGTAAGGCCCTGGACGACGGCCAGGACGATGACCTGGTAGAGCGGCATCAAGGTCCAGCGTGCGCGTAGGGGCGGCGGGTTGTCAAGTCAGGTGAGTCTTGGTGGGGCGGACGCCCTCGTTCGCGCCGGACCCCCTGGTCCGGCTCTTCTAACTCAGGGCATCACCGGACCGTCCGGCCGGACGAGCATATGCGTCGATGCTCAAGAAGGCCCTGCGCACGGTGCCATAACCCAGCCCCGTTCCTCGCGCGATTTCCCGGAAACTCATCCCCCGGCCGCGCAGTTCGCCGATCAGCTCAGGGGCAACAGCGCGGCGCGGCCGCCCCACGGAACGCTTCACATTTCCGGTGGTCTCAGACATTTCGGCAGACTCCTCTGGCGATACAACAAGCCAGCAGCCTGAAATTCCACAAGCGCTAACGAACCGCGATCGTGACTTCAGCAGTTGCTGGGGACGCCATTGGCTAGTTAAGTTAGACAGTAATCGATGTCGCCGGATATCCCGGCTATCGTTACAACAAGCCAGCCGTCCGCTATTCCACAAGCGGCTTCAGTGTTTCTTAGCGATGGGATCGGGGGCCGCTTCCAGAACGAAGGGCGCCCAGAAGTAGGGGTTGGCGCGGACGGGGGAATCGGAGTGCAGCATCTCGATCTTGGCGGATCGCAGCGCGGTGGCGGGCGCTTCGCCCTGGCGCAGGCGGCGGTAGAAGGATTGCATGAACTCGGGCGCGGTCAGGTCGTCCACATCCCACAGGCTCACGGCCACGCGGCGGGCGCCGGCGTAGAGGAACGCGCGCGTCAGGCCGATCATACCTTCCCCGCGCACCAGGTTGCCGAGGCCGGTCTGGCAGGCCGAGAGCACCACCAGCTCCGCGTTCATCTCCAGGTTGAAGACTTCGTTCATGCGCAGGATACCGTCCTCGTCGCCGGCGTTGACCAGCGAGAGGACGATGCCGCTGCGCGCGGGCTTGCGGTCGTCCACGATGGCGTGCGTGGCGAAGTGCAGCAGGCGGTAGTCCCGCAGGTTGGTGCGCTTGACCGAGGCTTCCGTGGCGTCGAGGCCGAGATGCGTGGTGCGGCGCTCCGGCGGGAACATGCGGCCCAGCGCCTCGACCTCGCGGCGCGTGTTGGGCAGCGGCGTGAAATGCATGCCGGCGGATTCGTAGATGCCGCGCACCAGGTTGGCGGAGGCAGACGGCGCCACGCCCGCGCGCGAAAACACCGGGTCGCCGTAGGCCAGCAGGTCGAGCTTGCGGGCGTGATCCGGCGCGCGCCGCGCGAGCGACGCCAGCACCGAGACCGACGGCATGTACGACACCGGGAACCGCTCGATGAGGGATAGTGGCCGGCCGGCGGCGTCTTTCGAGCGCAGCGTTTCAAAGGGAAGATAGTGCAGGATGCCATCGGGCACGATGACCAGCGGCTGCTGCGGCGACAGGTACGGTTCCGCTGGCTTCACCAGCATGGTGTAGAGCGCCTCGGCCGGCGCTTGCCACGCGTCGAACTGCGCGCCTTGCGGGCGGCGGGTGATGATCTTGCGATACCCGGCAACGGCGCGCTCCACGGCCGCGCCGGGCGGCAGGCGAAAGAAGCGGACCCCGGCGGGCGTCGTCACCCACAAGTACGATTCGCGATCTCCCAGCGCGTATTCGAGGACCGTCGCGCCCAGCGCCGCCGCCAGCGTGCCTGCTTGCGCGGCATCGGCGGGCCGCGGATAGCGTAGCGCCTCATATTGTGGATTCGTGACGCGAAGGGCGGTGATCCAGTCGGACAGGTTACGTTCCGCAAGCGATGCGGCGCGACGGTTGGCGTCGGTGTGGTGCTCGACCAGGGCCGCCATGGCGCGGGAAAGGGCGGCTTCGAGTTCGCTCCGCTGTGGCAACTGTTCCGCAGTCAAGCCTTTGGTAATCTGCGCGCGCGATTCCGCCAGCAGATCCAGAAACGCGCGCGCGCGGCCGCGCTCCGCATAGTCGAAAGCCTTGTTGCCCCAACCTTTGCCCGGCTCGCGGCGGTCGAGTTGGGCGAGCACGTAGAGCAGGTCCTCGTACAGCTTTGCGTTCTCGCGGCCGAAGTCCGCCTTGAGATCGGCGGTGGGAATGCGGCTGCGCAGCGATTCGAGGGTCTCGGCGGCGGATTCCAGATGCTCCAGCGCCTGGTGGAAGTCGCCCGCGCGCACGGCCATATCGGCGAGGCCGCGCTGTGCTGCCAGGATGACGTCCACCAGCGGAATCCGCGAGGCGATTTCGAGCGCGGCGCCGAAATGCTCCCGCGCTCTCTCCAGGCTTCCCAACGGACGGTAACAGCGCCCGAGCTGCGCGAGCGCATTGGCCTCCGCGCGAACGTTGCCCAATTCACGCGCCAGTTGCAGCGCCTCGCGCAGGCGCTCCTCCGCGTGGGCGTACTCCTTGAGCGCCAGATGGGTGGTGCCGAGGCCCATCAATCCGGCGAGTCGAAACGTAGGAAAATGAGTCGCGGGGTCCAACTCCAGCGACTGCTGATAATTCTGCGCGGCCTCCCGGTATCGGCCCATCCCCAGGAGAACGTCGCCCACGATGGCGCGAGTGTCCTGCTGCTCCAGCACATCCTCGCGCTCAACGGCGCTTTGCAAAGACTCCCGCGCATACCGCAACGCGGAAGGCCAGTCGCCCATGAAAGCGTAGATCTCGGGAAGGTTGCCCACGCCCGCGCCCGCCTGCCATTGCAAGCCAAGCTCGCGGAACATGCCGATCGATTCGTTGGCGTAGCGCAGGGCCAGGATCGGGTCGCCCGAAACGGAATAGACTTTGCTCAACTCGCGAAGCTCGAAGGCCTCCTGGTAGCGAAATCCGTGGTCGCGACTAACCGCCAGGGCATCTTCAAGGGACCGGCGGCTTTGTAGCAGATCGCCTCTGATGAAGTGGATCCTGCCGATATTCAGCAGGGCTCCAGCCGTGCTCTCGAACTCGTCGTCTTCCCGATATAAATCCGAGGCCTGGGAGTATTCCGCGAGAGCCTGTTCAAGCTTGCCGCGACCCCTGTGAGCCTCGGCTGCGCCAAAGACGCACTCTTCCAACCACGACCGGTGGCCTTGCGATCGGGCGACGGACAGGGCTCGCTCAAAGCACTCCTGGGCTTCGGCGTCCCTGTCGAGAGAGACATAATCACGGCAGGCCTGCAGGTTGTGAGAGAAGGCCACCTCAGGATCGCCGAATTCGGACGCGAGTCGCGCAGCTTCGAGATGGTGCTTGAGCTCCGGGGCATGGGCGCCTCCCGTGCCCGAATATGCCTGCGCCATCAAGTAATGAGCTTCCACCAGGAAGTCGATTCGACCGAGGGACTCCGCCTGGGCCAGGCAGCGTTCGGCCGCGTGGAGTCCCTCGCCCATCCTCCTTTGGGTAAGGGAAAAACTGGCGAAAGCGAGGCAGGAGTAGGGGCCCTCACGGTTTCCCGGAATGCGGGATGCCAGATCCTCAACCGTGGCGGATCCCCTGGTGGCATTCACCAGCGAGGACGCCAGCGGTACATAGCACGGAGCCGAGTTCGGTAGTTGCTGAACGCAAGCCGCGAAATGGTCGATAGCTTCGCTCCAGCTAGACTTGTGTTCGGCGATCAGCGCCAGGGCGTAGTGTGCGAACCCGCTGCGCTGCGGATCGCGCAGTAAGGCTGCGAAGTACGCCTGCGCCTGTTGCGGCGCGTGCTTTTGCTGGTAGGCGTCGGCGAGCGTGCGGTACGCGGGGTAGAAAGCGGGCGCCCGGGTGATGACCGATTCGAGTATTGGGATGGCCTGATCCGCGTGGCGCTGGCCCACCAACAGCGAGGCGCGCGCGTAATCCTCCACGGGCGTCGATTGGCCGCGCAACAGCGACACCGCCAGAACGCAGGCGAAAGCGCCTGCGCCACAATAGTGGACGGCCTGCCAGCGCTTCTGCCAAGGGTCTCTAAAGCTGGAACGGAAATTCAAGCGAGCGCTCCGTCTTGCCCGACCGCGGATCAGTCTCGATGACCGTGAGGCGATGGCTCCCGGCGCCGAGAACGGCGCGGCTGAACAGCACCGCGAAATTGCCCTTGCCGTCGCTACTCACCACTTCGCGCGCGGGGCTTCCATCGAGAGAAACCGCGTAGTGCAACGCCGGATGAATATCGATGAGAAAGGACAGCAGCAGGAACTTCTCGCTTTGGTCCGGTGCGAAACTTGGAACTCCGCGCGTGACGTTCAGGTCGATGGTGCGCACGGATTCCATCGCGATGGCGGCCGCGGCCGGCGGGATAGGGGATGCCGGGTGGCGGCCGGGAACCGCCGCTACGATCACTGCCGCGAGTGCGATCCCATAAGCCACGGCTGGATGCAGCAGAATGACTTGCCAGCGTGGCTTCGGAAAAACCCGCGAGCGGAGGCGGCGCTCCGTGGCGGCCCAGCCGGGCGGGCCGACGCCGACCGGTTCGTCGAAGTGCCGGAGCCTTTCCACCAGGCTGTCGCAGATTCCGCACGCCGCGATGTGCGACCGAATCCGCGCCGCCTCGCCGGGTGGGAGGGAACCGGCCGCGAAGTCCGCGAGCGTTTCCGCGCCGGGACACCTGCCGGGCCGCGGGAGCGGCGGATCGAACTCAGCGTCGTCGCGGTTCATGGGTTCCTCCTTGGGCGGTGCGTTCCCACAGCAATTTGAACCTGCGCCGGCCGTTCTGAACGTGAGTTTTCACTTCCTTCGGGCCCCAGCCCGTCAGCTTGGCAATTTCCTCGTAGGAGTAGCGGTTCGCGTAGAACAGCTTGATGGCGATGCGCTGCGGCGTGGAAAGTTGGCTCAGGACACTGTCGATGTCGATAGCCACGGCGGGATCGTCGTGCCCCGCGAGGTGGAGGTCGTCCGGGTCGCCGCCGCGCAGCCGCTCCGCCGCCTGTTGGACGTGGTTGATGCATTCGTGCCGGGCCACGGTAGAGAGCCAGCCCGCGAAATGGGCCGGCTGGTATTGGCTTCGTACGCCGCGGATTACTTTCAGCAGGACATCGCCGGAGACATCCTCCGCGGCGGCGGTATCTCCCAGAAACCGGAGACACTGCACGTATACGGTTCGCGAATGCCTGCACCAAAGCTCTTCCAAGTACATCATCTCGCCCGTTGCTTGAAACCGCTCAACGAGACCCTCGTCCGCGAGATTCTTCAGCGGCCCGTGCTGATGTGAACCCATAGAAGAGACAATCGGCGACGCCCCGATTCCACAAGCGTGCCCACCCGGAGATGAACTCAAGGATATCACGGCGGTTTGCGCGGAGCTTTGTGCGCGCGGTTGTAGGGCTTTCCAACGGTTGACCGCTGTTTCCGCGGATGCTAATCTGACTGCTTAAGACCGTCGCCGTCTCTCCTTGAAATTGAATGGATGTCATACTGCACAAACTGGGCGGATTACTGCTGAAAGCGGTGCCCACGTTCCTGCTGGTGGTCCTGCTCCACTTTTACTTGAAGAGCATGTTCTTCAAGCCCATGCGGAGAGTGCTCGACCAGCGCTATGAAGCCACCGAAGGGGCGCGCCGCCGCGCCGCCGAGAGCCTGGAACGCGCCGCCGCCAAGGCGGCGGAGTACGAAGCGCACATGCGCGCCGCCAGGGGCGAAGTCTACCAGGCGCAGGAGCAACTGCACAAGCAATTACAGGAACAGGAAGCAGTGGACCTGACGGCCGCCCGGCAACGGGCGGAAGCGGCGGTCAAAGAGGCGCGCGCGCAGCTTGCCGGGGATGTGCAAGCGGCCAAAAACAGCCTGTCGGGCGAAAGCGAGTCGCTGGCCAACCAGATTGTGGAATCCATCCTTCGCCGGAGCGCCGCATGAGGCGCTGCGCTCTGATTGCCCTGATCCTCTCGGTCGCATCGGCCTTGAGCTTCGCCCAGGGGAAAGAAGGCGGCGAAAAAGAGGGCGGCCACCTGATGCTGTGGAAGTGGGCCAACTTCCTGGTGCTGGCGGGCGGCCTCGGATACGTGCTCGGCAAGAACGCCGGACCTTTCTTCGCGGCGCGGTCCCTGAGCATCCGCAAGGACATCGTCGAAGCCGACGACGCGCGCAAAGAGGCGGAAGCGCGCGCCGCGGCGGTGGACCGGCGGCTGGCGAACCTGGAAGTCGAAATCGCGGCCCTGCGCACGGAATCGCACCGGGAGGCGCACGCCGAGACGCAACGGCTGCGCACGCACACCGCGTCGGAAATGGCCAAAATCCAGGCGCGCGCCGAGCAGGAAATCGCCACCGCCGGCAAAGCGGCCCGCCTGGAATTGAAACGGTATTCGGCGTCGCTCGCGGTGGAACTGGCGGAGCAGAAGATCCGCGCCAGGATGACGCCGGAGTCCGAGGACGCCCTGGTGCGCGGCTTCATCCGCGACCTGAAATGACCCTCTCCGCCGTAGCCGCGCGATATGCCTCCGCCCTGGCGGACGTAGTCACCAAGAGCGGATCTCCGCTCTCCCCGGGGGACGCCGTCGAGCAACTACGCTCGTTCCAGGCGGCGCTCGATTCGTCGCCGGAGCTGCGCAACGCGCTGATCACGCCGGCGGTGTCGGCCGCCCGGAAGAAGGCGGTGGTGGAGCGCATCGGGAATCTTCTGAAACTCTCGCGTATTGCGCGCAATTTCCTGTTCGTCCTGGTGGATCACCGGCGCATCGGCTCGCTGGCGGACATGATTCACCGCTTCGAGCTGACGGTGGACGAGCGTCTGGGCTTTGCCCGCGCGGAAGTGGCCGCGGCGCGCGAATTGTCGGGGCCGCAGCGGGAGGCGCTGACCGCGGTGCTCGAGCGGCTGACGGCCAAGCATATACGCATGCGGCATACGGTGGACGAGGCGCTGATCGGCGGCGTGGTGGCGCGCATCGGGTCCACGGTGTACGACGGCTCGGTGCGCGGGCAACTGGCCGCGCTCGCACGCCGTCTGAGCGTGGAGAGCCAATCGTAAGGGAAAGGGATTATGCAGATTCGAGCGGATGAAATCACCAGCATTCTTCGCCAGGAGATCGAGAACTACGAGCGGGCGATCGACATCTCCGAGGTAGGCTCGGTGATTTCGGTGGGCGACGGCATTGCCCGCATCCACGGGCTGGACAAGGTGATGTCGGGCGAGTTGATCGAGTTCCCGCACGACGTGGCCGGCATCGCCATGAACCTGGAGGAAGACCAGGTGGGCGCAGTGCTGCTGGGCGACTTCACGGAGATCAAGGAAGGCGACGAGGTCAAGCGCACGGGGCGGATCATGTCGGTGCCGGTGGGCGACGCGCTGATCGGCCGCGTGGTCAACGCGCTGGGCGTGCCCATCGACGACAAGGGGCCCATTCTCACCACCGCGTTCAGCCCGGTGGAGCGCCTGGCGCCCGGCGTGGTGGCGCGCCAGCCGGTGAAGGAGCCGATGCAGACGGGCATCAAGGCCATCGATGCCATGATTCCCATCGGCCGCGGACAGCGCGAGCTGATCATCGGAGACCGGCAGACGGGCAAGACCGCCATCGCGCTCGACGCCATCATCAACCAGAAGGGCGGCGACATGATTTGCATCTATGTCGCCATCGGGCAGAAGCGCTCCACGGTGGCGCAGGTGGTGAAGACGCTGCAGGATTTCGGCGCCATGGAATATACCATCGTGGTGGCGGCCACGGCGTCGGACCCCGCGCCCATGCAGTACATCGCGCCGTTTTCCGGCTGCGCCATGGGGGAATTCTTCCGCGACAACAAGCGGCACGCGCTGTGCATCTACGACGATCTTTCCAAGCACGCCGCGGCCTACCGCGAGATCTCCCTGCTGCTGCGCCGCCCTCCGGGGCGCGAGGCGTTTCCGGGCGACGTGTTCTACCTGCACAGCCGTTTGCTGGAGCGCGCGGCCAAGCTGAACAACGCCAACGGCGGCGGATCGCTCACCGCGCTGCCCTTCATCGAAACGCAGGCCGGCGACATCTCCGCGTACATTCCGACCAACGTGATTTCCATTACCGACGGACAGATTTTTCTGGAAGCGGACCTGTTCAACTCCAACGTGCGGCCGGCCATCAACGTGGGCATCTCCGTGAGCCGCGTGGGCGGCAACGCGCAGACCAAGGCCATGAAGCAGATCGCCGGCAGCCTGCGCCTGGATCTGGCGCAATACCGCGATCTGGCGGCCTTCGCGCAGTTCGGCTCCGACCTGGATAAGTCCTCCATCGCCCAGCTCAACCGGGGCAAGCACCTGGTGGAGATCCTGAAGCAGGGGCAATACCAGCCGCAGCCGGTGGAAAAGCAGATCATGATCATCTTCGCCGGCACCAAGGGCTACCTGGACGATCTGCCGATCGAGCAGTGCCGCAAGTTCGAAGAGGAGCTGTACCGCTTCGTGGACAACGCGCACCGCGGCCTGTGGGAAGAGATCGCGACCAAGAAGGCGCTCGACGACGAGCTGCGCGGCAAGGTGGTGGCGGTGATCGAGGAGTTCAAAGCCCGCTTCGTGGCGGAGCAGCCGGGCGCGGGTGCCGCGGGCAAGGCCCATGCCTAGCCTGATCGACATCCGGCGGCGCATCCGCTCGGTCAAGAACACGCAGCAGATTACCAAGGCCATGAAGATGGTCTCGGCGGCCAAACTGCGGCGGGCGCAGGAGCGGGTGATCGCCGCGCGGCCCTATGCCGCCATGCTGCGCAACGTGCTGGCGGACGTGGCCGGGGCGGTGGCGGCCGAGGAGCAGTCGGTGGAGAACCCGCTGCTGGCGCAGCGCGAGGAAAAGCGCACGCTGCTGGTGCTGATCACCGGCGACAAGGGCCTCGCCGGGGCGTTCAATACCAACCTGATCAAGGGCGCCCAGCGCTTCGCCGCGGAGCGTGCCGGCGGGGCGGTGACGTTCGAGCTGATCGGCCGCAAGGGGCGCGATTTCTTCCGCAAGCGCGGGGCCACCATCGCGGGCGAGCATATCGGCCTGGCGGCGAAGGTGGCGTACGCCGATACCGCAGCCATCGCGCACAAGGCGATCGAGCTGTTTCGCTCGGACGAAATCGACGCGGTGTACCTGATCTATAACGAGTTCAAGAGCGTGATGGCGCAGCGGCTGACGGTGACGCGCGTGCTGCCGGTGGAGATGCCGGAGCAGGCGGCGCCGGCCGACTTTATCTTCGAGCAGCCGCCGGCCGAAATGCTGGGCCGGCTGCTGCCGCGGTACGTGGAGACGGAATTTTATCGGGCGCTCGCCGAATCGGCCGCCGCCGAGCACGCCGCGCGCATGACGGCCATGGATTCGGCCACTTCCAACGCGGCCGAGATGATCGAGAAACTGACCTTATATATGAACCGCGTGCGCCAGGCCAGCATCACCAAGGAAATCATCGAAGTGGTGAGCGGCGCCGCCGCCGGAGAGTAGCACGGGAACGGCCCGTGGGCAACAGGAGGACTTATGGCAATGACCGGTAAGGTGGTAATGGGCAAAGTGGTGCAGGTGGCCGGACCGGCGGTGGACTGCGAGTTCCCCGAAGGGCAGGTCCCGCTGGTCTACACCGCGATACGGATCACCAGCGAGGGGTTCAACGTCCCGCAGCCCATCGACATCATCTGCGAGGCGCAACAGCACATCGGCGAAGGCCGCGTGCGCACCATCGCCCTGCAGCCCACCGAAGGGCTGGTGCGCGGCATGAATGCGCTCAGCCTGGGCCGTCCGGTGGAAGTGCCCGTGGGCCCGGAAACGCTGGGGCGCGTGCTCAACGTGATCGGCCAGCCGGTGGACGAGATGGGCCCGGTGAACGCCAAGAAGTTCTACCCCATTCACCGGGCGGCGCCCGCCTTCGACGAGCAATCGACGCGCCTGGAGATGTTCGAGACGGGCATCAAGGTGATCGACCTGCTGGAGCCGTACCTGCGCGGCGGCAAGATCGGCCTGTTCGGCGGAGCGGGTGTAGGCAAGACGGTGATCATCATGGAGCTGATCAACAACATCGCCCAGAAGCACGGCGGCGTCTCGGTCTTCTCCGGGGTGGGCGAGCGCACGCGCGAGGGCAACGACCTGTGGCTGGAGATGCAGGAATCGGGCGTGATCGATCCGCACGACTATACCAAGTCGAAATGCGCCATGATTTACGGCCAGATGACCGAACCGCCCGGAGCGCGCCTGCGGGTGGGCCTGACGGGGCTGACCGTGGCCGAGTATTTCCGCGACGAAGAAGGGCAGGACGTGCTGCTGTTCATCGACAACATTTTCCGCTTCACCCAGGCCGGATCGGAAGTGTCCGCGCTGCTGGGGCGCATGCCTTCGGCGGTGGGATACCAGCCCAACCTGGCCACGGAGATGGGTGAGCTGCAGGAGCGCATCACCTCCACCAAGAAGGGGTCGATCACGTCGGTGCAGGCGATCTATGTGCCGGCCGACGATTACACCGACCCGGCGCCGGCGACCGCGTTCGCGCACCTGGACGCCACCACGAACCTCTCGCGCGATATCGCCGCGCTGGGCATCTACCCGGCGGTGGACCCGCTGGCATCGACTTCGCGCATCCTCGATCCCAACATCATCGGGCAGGCGCACTACGATACCGCCCAGCAGGTGAAGGGGATTCTGCAGCGCTACAAGGACCTGCAGGATATCATCGCGATTCTGGGCATCGACGAACTTTCCGACGAAGACAAGCTGACGGTGGCGCGCGCGCGCAAAATCCAGCGCTTCCTTTCGCAGCCCTTCCACGTGGCCGAGCAGTTCACCGGGTTCGCCGGCAAGTACGTCAAGCTGGCCGACACCATCCGCGGCTTCAAGGAAATCGCCGACGGGCAGCACGACGGCATACCGGAGCAGGCGTTCTACATGCAGGGGACGATAGAAGAAGTGCTGGAGAAAGCCGAAGTGTTGGAGAAGGCCTGACCATGCCCGACCTGATCCAACTGGAAGTGGCGACGCCCGAGCGCCAACTGGTGCGCGAAGACGTGGCCGAGGTGCAGATCCCCGGCAA
>JADGNR010000299.1 GCA_017883415.1 Bryobacteraceae bacterium
CCGCCCTCAGAACTGGAAGCGCAGCGACGCCTGCACCGTGCGCGGGCCGCCCGTTTGCAGCACCGGCGCCAGGCCGCTGCCCGGACTGCCGGTTCCCAGCATCATGTTCAACATGGAGTTGCTCCGGCCGAATGCGGGCCGGTCCAGGTAATTCACCGGGTCGGCGAAATTGGCCTGGTTGAGTGCGTTGAAGGCTTCCATGCGCAGTTGGATGGTGCGCCGCTCTCCCAGCCGGAACTCCCGTCTCACGGCCAGGTCCACTTGCGACATGCCGAACCCGGTGAGAGGATTGCGTCCCAGGGTCCCTTGCACGCTCGGACCCGAGACGGCGAACGCGGCCGGGTTGATGCGCCGGCCTCCCGGCGCCGAGCGGTCGGCGATCCACAGCGGCTCGCCCCACACCAGGTCCGGCCGGAAGGCGTTCATGAGAGCGATCCCCAAATACTGCTCGCTATCCACCACGCTGATGGGGAAGCCGCTCCGCGCGTGAAAAATGGCGTCCACTCCCATCCGCCCCAACGCCCGCGGCAACTCGTAGCTCAAGGCCGCCGTCAGCGAGTGCCGCAGATCGAAATCGGAGGAGGCATGGTCGCGCGCCGCGCCCGCCCCGTCGCCGGCCCAAACCAGGAAGGCGTCGCTCGAATCGTCGTCGAGCGAGTGCGACCAGGTGTACGACACCACGCCCTGCAGGCCGCGCGCCACGCGCCGGCGATACTGCGCCTGGAGCGCCTGGTAATTGGAGGCGCCATGGTTCGTGGTCAGCGCCAGCCATCGCGTGGCGGTATTTCCCGCCCCGCCCACTTCGCGCCGGATCAGGCTGCGCCCCGCTGTTCCCACATAGCCCAGCGACACCACGCCGTGCGCTTCGAGGGCGCGCTCCAACGTGACGTTCCACTGCCGCACCTGGGGCAATTGCAGGTTCGGCATGAAACCGAATTCCAGATCCAGGGAGCTGAAGGGGGCGTTGGCGCTGCTCTGAAACTGCGCCAGGCTGAGCGGGCCGCCATTGATGTAGTCGGTGGCGATGCTCATGCTGGAGTCGTAGAACAGCCCGCCTCCCGCGCGCAGCACCGTGCGTCCATCCTCCGTCAGACGGTACGCCACCCCCAGCCGGGGCGCGATGTTTTTGTAAGATGACGGCCACAACGGCTGGATCGCGGCCACCGGAGCGTCGCTCGCCGGGTCCAGGAAATTCACCTGGCTGGCCGGCAGCGGCGCCGGGCTGAATTCCCAACGCACCCCCGCCGCCACCGTCAGCCGCGGCGTGGCCTGCCACGTGTCCTGGGCCCACAGGGAAAGCTCTTGCACGGCCGTGGATTGGCTCAGGGCGGGCGATGTGGCTCTCCAGAAATAGCGCGAGTCGCTGAGCGCACGCATGCCGTCCGCAATCAGGCCCGAAGTCCGCGAGGCATCGCGCCGCACCGCCAGGATGCGCCGGTAATCCACCCCGAATTTCAGGGAGTGCCTGTTCCGCTCGATCCCCGCCGAGTGCACGATCTGGAACTGCCGCTGCCGCCGGTCGCCCTCGCGCCCCGACACCACTTGTCCGATCCCGGTGATCGAAAAACGGACCAGGGAATCGCACGGCGTATCCGTGTGGTTGATCTCGCCGCTCACTTGCGCCAGCACGCACCCCGGCGCCCCGGGACGGGAATCCTCGATCCATACCGAATGGGCGCTCGACTGCGATTCGTTGGCCCGCAAATCCAGAACCACGCCCCCCGCCACGCGCGCATCCAGTCCCAGGGTCAGACTCTGCGACCGCAGATCGAGCGCGTTCACCGCCGTGCTGCCGAATTCGTTGGACGAAGGCGAATCGCTGTACCGTCCGAAAAACGAGATCCGCGCCGTGATCGCCTGGTCCACCCGCGCCGAGCCGGCGTGGAGCGAGGCCGGCCGGACGTTCTGGACCACGGACTCGGCCACGCCGCCCGGCAATACCTCCTGGTTGGGCGCCGGGAAGAGGTCCAGGATGGGCTGCGCCCACGACGCCGCCCCTTGCCGCGCGTCCAGCGAAGGCACTGCCTGCCGCCATACGTAGGGCTGGCGCAGCGCCATCTGTTCATAGGAAAAAAAGAAAAAGGTGCGGTTCCGTTTCGCCGGACCTCCCAACGTCTGGCTCCACTCCCGCAGGCGCAGCGCCTGGCGGCCAAAACCCGCCTGGTTTCCGAACCAGTCGTTGGCGCTCAGCAGTTCATGCCGGAAACGATAGGTCGTGGCTCCGTGAAATTCGTTGGTCCCCGAGCGGCTGTGCAAGCCGATGCTGGCGCCCGGCAACCGCCCGAACTCGGCCACCGTGGTGGAAGTCTGCAAGCGGAACTCCTCCACCGCCTCCACCGGAATGGTCGCATCCAGGCTGCCAAACGCACTCATCGCCGGCAGCGCGCCCCCGGTCGATTGCGCCGGCAGGCCGCCCGCGCTCACCCCGGTATTGGCGCTCACCCCGTCCACCGTGAAGTAGTTCGTGTTGGGCCGCTGCCCGTCGGTGGTGAACTGCCCCGCTTCTCCCCGCGTGGCCGGAATCACGTTCATCCCCGGGACCAGCTCCAGAATGGTCAACACGCCGCGCCCGTTCAGAGGCAAGTGCGCCACGTCGGAGAGCTCGAACCGGTCGCCGGTGGCCGCGTCCCTTTGCCCCAGCATGGCCACCGTGCCGAACACCGTGATGCTCTCCTCGATGCTGCCCACCGGCAGAGTGAAGTCCGCGCGCGTGGCCCCCGCACTGACTACTCTCACCCCGAACCGGATCACCGAGCGGAAGCCCTCCTTGCGCACCGTGATTTTATAGACGCCCGCCTCGAGCGAGGCCACCACATACGTGCCGCCCGGTTCGGATTGCGCCAGGCGGCGAAACCCGGTGTCTTCGTTGACTACCGTCACCGCCGCCTCGGCGATGCCGCCCTCGGAGGTGTCCAGAATCCGGCCGAAAAGATCCGCGTAGCGCTGCGGCTGGGCGGTCGCCGTGGATACCCAGGCGAGGACCGTCAACGCTGCCAGCCGGCGCGTAGCCATTGCCTAATACTATAGCCGAAAGCAAGCAGCCGATTGCTCTTGCGCCAGGCACCCCGGAGCACGGTAAACGCTGGGCGACGGATCGGGCGGAATCGGCCGATGCGGACCGTAGCTACAGAAATCGACTGAGTAAGTGCAGTGGAAGGCCCTTAGGGCTTTGCGGACGCCGGCTGCCAGAGCTCGATCTTATTCCCATCCAGGTCATAGATCCAGGCAAAGCGGCCGTAGGATTCATCCATTCGTTTGGCGTCAATCTTTACTCCCTCTTGTTTTAAGCGGTCGAGCAAAGCATCCAGATCGTCCACGATGTAGTTGACCATGAACGGTGCGGGGCTGGGATCCAGATATTTAGTGGAGGTGGGAAAAACAGTCCAAACTGTAACGTGTTCCTTTTGCGGGTCGTCGTGTTCGCGCCACGGAAGCATCACGCCTTGGCCTTTGTCGGCGAGTCCAAGATGCTTCGCATACCATTCGCGCATCTGATCGCGATTCGCGGATTTGAAGAAGATACCGCCGATTCCAAGGATGCGCCCGCGCTGCTCCATTTTGACGGGCGGCTTCGACTTTTCAGGTTGCGGAGATTGCACTTCCTGTCCTCCTTTTGCGTAGACCGAGATGAGCAACAGCGAGCCGAGCGCAATTGTTCTCCAGGGTATTGCTTGCATCTGGGGATTATACACGATTCGGCCTGCCGGCCCTTACTGCAGCAGGCGCTGGCAGTCGTCCCGGTCGGCCCGCAGCTCTCGCAATGCGGACCGCAGCTCCGCCGGCAGGTTGGCCGTGGAACCGTCGCCCGGCGCCATGCCCAACATGACCGAGAGCAGCACGTCCACGCGGCGCGACGCGCGGAATAAGTCCTCCGCGGCGGGTTGCCACGATGCGTGGTTTGCCGCCGGAGGGGCCTCCGCCGCGCCGCCCAAAGCCGTCAGGATGGGAACCAGCGTCTCCTCGATTCCCGCCACCGGCTGGGCCAACGCCGCCGCATGCTCGCGGGCCATCTCCCGCAGCAGCCGCCGGTCCCCGGCCGCCAGCTCCGATTCCGCGCTGGCCGGGAACTTCTGCGCCAGCGCCCGCAGCGCATAGGCACGCGCCATGGCCGCTTCGTTCCAATCCATGAGTTGGGAGCTCAGTTTCTCGAACTCCGCATGGCTGCCCAGTTGCCGCTCGACGCGCGTTTCGACGGCCGCTGGCGGCGCCGCCGGCGTGGGCGCGGTCTCCGCTTTCGCGGACGCGGGCTCCGCAGGCGCCGCCACCGGCGCGGGGTCGCGGAACTCGACCGCCACGTGGGCCATCGTGTCCAGCCGCTCGTGGATCTGCTTCTGCCGCGCGGCCGGGATGCCCACCCCGCTCACCAGCACCTTCCCCTGACTTAGCGTCACTTCCACCGGGTCACCCAGGTCGGCCCCGATCTGATGGAGCGCAGACAGCACTTGCAACTCGTCGGAGATCGGAGCCGTTCCTGGCGTGATTGCGGCCGACCGGCTTGGTGGTTCGGCCGGCCGCACCGGAGCCGTAACATTCGCCGCAACGGTATTCTCGTCGCTTCGAGTCGCCGGCTCCGCTATCTCGGTCAATTCAACCCATTCCCTATCGCGAAATTCCAGCCGCTCCTCCACCGGGCGCAGGTCCGCCGTCCGCAGCGTGAGCGTCGCCTCCGCCAACTCCCCGGCGGCCGCGATGGTGCGGATCCGGTAGCAGTTCTGGCCGGGAGCTTGCGGGTCCGCGACCGTCTGCACTTCGTCCTTTTTCCCGTCCAGCCCGTCCCGCCATGTCTGGTACGACCGGGCGCTGAGCGGGTCGGCCCAATCGAAATGAGCCGCCGCGAACCGCGCTTCGATCGCCGCCGCTGCCGGTTCCGCGGGCGCCGCCACTCGCGCCGCGCCCACCACCCGCGTCACCTGCCGGTCCCTGGTGCGGATGCGAATGCGCCGCTCCGCCCGCGGGCCGGTCTCCGCGCGGGCCACCGCCCGCTGCAAAATCGAGGCCGCCTGGACCGACGGCGTCTGGCGAAGCTGATAGAAGACCACGCCGGCCACCGCCAGCGCCGCCAGGCTGGCGACCGCCCATCGGCGATAGCCGCCGGCATGCGTGAACGGCCGCCACAGCCGCATCAGCAGCGACTCGCCGGCTAAACTTTCCTCCACCCGCGCAAAGCCGCGGTAAATGTCCGGCCACGGGTTGGGAGGCGGAGGAAGAAGCTTCGACCACACCTGCCGGTAGCGCGCGCAATCTCCGACCGTCTTCTGGAGTTCCTCGAGCTCGCCGCGGCATGGCGCACAGGTTTTCAGGTGCCGCTCCACCCGCTTCGCCCGGCCGCGCGCCAGTTCCCCGTCCACATAGCGAAGCAAAGCGCCGTCTTCCGGATGGTGCCGCGGGAAGCTACTCATCGCGCACCTTCCTCAGGCGGGAAACGGCGCGGCGCAGGAACTCGCCCACCGCCGACGCGCTGATCCCCAGCGCCGACCCGATCTCCGGATAGCGCATGCCTTCCATGCGTAGAAACAGGCACCGCCTCTGCTGCTCGGAAAGTCCTTCCACCGCGCGATGAAACAGCGCCATGCGCTCCCGCTCCAGCAACTCGCGCTCGGGGCTGTCCGCGTGGCTCATCAGCCGCGCCCCCAACTCGGGGTCGAAGGTCTCCTCCGACGCCTGCCGTGCGCGAATTCTGAGTCCCTGGTTATGGGCCACGCGAAAGATCCAGCCGCGGGGATTCCGGATCTCCTCTCCTTTCCTGAGCGTCGTGTACAGCCGCAGAAATACCTCCTGCACCGCTTCCTGCGCCCGCGGAGGCTGCAAGCCCAGCGTCAGTAGGTATCGGTATACGTCGTGACGGGATTCCTCAAACAACTGAGCCACCTGGTCTTGTAACGCCGAAATGGTTTTCTCTTGCCGGACAATGCCCACCTGTTTCCCACCGGCCGAATCGCCGGCATCGCTACAAACCATAAGTAAAGACCCGCGGCCTATGCCTTTCCCCTACATGCCGCGAAAGATTTTTTGAACAAAAATACGCCCGATTGAATCCTTAGTGTAGTGGAACCGCCCACTTCGCGGGTCTTTGTACTGCGGACCTGAAAAAACTGTGCCCCACCCAAAAGTGTGTGTCACGATCGTCACGTGTAACAGCGCGCAGTACATCCGGCGCTGCCTGGAAGCCGTGTTCCAGCAGGAAGGCGTGTCCCTCGAAACGGTCGTGGTCGATAACGCCTCCACCGACGGCACCGGCGAGATTCTGCGGGAATTCGCCCCCCGGATTCGCATCGTCTGGAACCACCGCAATGCCGGCTTCGCCCAGGCGCAGAACCAGGCCGTCCGCTCCAGCGCCTCCGATTGGGTCCTGACCCTGAATCCCGACGCGCTGCTGCTGCCGGGCTTCATCCGCACGCTGGTGGACGCCGGAGAGGCCCACCCCGGCGCCGGCACGGTCTGCGGCAAGCTCCTTTCCATCGGCCCCGGTTTTCAGCCGCTGAGTGTGCGGCGCATCGATTCCACGGGCATCTTTTTTACTCCCGCCATGCGCCACTTCGACCGCGGCTGGCACCAGCCCGACAGCCCCTACTTCGAAAGCATGGAGTACGTCTTCGGCGCCAGCGCCGCCGCGGCCCTGTATCGCCGCGCGATGATCGACGATATCGCCGTCGACGGCCATTTCTTCGATCCCGATTTCTTCGCCTACCGCGAAGATGCCGATGTGGCCTGGCGGGCTTTGCTGTTGGGCTGGAGCTGCATCTACACCCCCGCCGCCGCGGCCTATCATGTGCGTACCATGGTCCCCGGCCACCGCCGCTCGGTCCCCGCCGTCATCAATATGCATTCCGTCAAGAACCGGTTCCTGATGCGCATCAAGAATGCCACCGGCGATCTGTACCGGCGGTACTGGCTCCCCATGACCGCGCGCGATCTCCTCGTCGCCGCCGGTTCGCTGCTGGCGGAGCCGTCCTCGCTCCCGGCCTTCTGGCACCTCGCCCGCTGTCTCCCGCGCGCGCTGCGCCAAAGGCGGGCCATCATGAGCCGCCGCCGGTTGAGCGATGCCGAGATGGCCCAATGGTTCAGCTATATCCCCGCGGCCCGCCCCGTACGCGCCGTCGTGGAGCGGAACCGCCTCCCCTGGACCGCCCGTGGCGCCTCTCCCGATCAGGCCACCGTCCCCATTGCGTGAAACAGCCATCAGCGATCAGCTATCAGCCTTCAGCTTCTCCCTCTGCTTTCTCGGCTCAACTGCGGCTCGGCGGTGAATCTGTGCCTCTAAGGCCTGTGGCCGCAGCCTCGCTGGCTGAAAGCTGAAAGCTGAAAGCTGATAGCTGAAAGCT
>JADGNR010000586.1 GCA_017883415.1 Bryobacteraceae bacterium
GATGATTTCCGCGCGGATCCCACGGTCTTTGAAATACGCAAACGCTTGCTCGATGGTCGCCGCGATCGACCCGCGCTCGTTGTACGCGGGCAGAATCAAGGAAAGGTCAAAGGATTCGGGCATTGGAAACTTAAGAAATAGTATACCCCCCGGCAACCCGCGTCACGGGGCGCGGCGGATTGTGACGAGGCATCGAATGCCGCATGGGTAGTATATCAGAGGCCGTAGCCCGGCTTCGAGTTCCATCAGCTTGTGCATGAGCGAATGCGAACGAGAGGCAGTAAAATTTCGGGATACGATCCTCTTTTGGACCTCTTCACTCGCATTCAAATAGCGCCGGCCGCGCTTCTTGGTTGCCCAGAATGCCGGATACAAGAAGAAGCCCAGATGCGACTTCTCCAAAACCTGGAGGCCGCATCGGGACACCTTGTCGAGCAGGTCCCGCATACGATAACGCCGATGATGGCACAGCAGCTTGTCATAGACGTCGTAGAGTTTGGGCCCGGCAGGGACTTCGATCACGGCGGCGCCTCCCGGTTTCAGAATCCGGGCAACATGGGACAACGCGGCCTCGTCCCGTTCGATATGCTCGAGCACGTTCAACAGCACGATGCCATCGACGCTGTTGTCCGGCAACGGGCAGGTCGTGAGATCGAACTGGAGCAATGGCATGCCCGACAGATTACGCGCCAGAGCTTCCAGAGGACCGCGAACGTAATCCGCTCCCAGGATCGTGCCGCCCGGGAACTCATCACGCAACAAACCGAGCATCAAGCCGGAGGAACAGCCGATGTCGATGATCACGGGCGTTTCGGTGGTGAGCCAGCGCCGCAGCCGGCTCAAGGTGTGCCGCCGGGATGCGCGATCCATGTAGTGGTCCACGCCGGCGGTCTCCTCGTGAAAAGTCGTGAGCTCGTCGCTCCAGCCGGACTGGCCTACGCCATAACAAAGAATGGATGTTTCGCGCTCTCCGATCCGGAACGCGCGCCCGGTCCACACGGGAGCTTCCGTGCTGCCTGGAGGCGGGGGAAACACGACCGGAAACGAAGGAATGTTTCCGCTGTCCGAAGCCGTCATTCCGTTCAGTTTACATCGGCCGTACGGGGCACGTGTTTCTGCCGGTGCTACAATATCATCTCAAAACTATCTTCGAGCTGAGCGTGTTCCCTAATTCTTTTGGCCTAAAAGAAACGCTTATATGCGCATCTGTGTTTTCGGCTTATGGCACCTTGGTTGCGTCACCGCGGCATGTGTCGCCGAGCAGTTTCCTACTACGGCGTGCGACCCGGATTCCGCCACGATAGCGGGTCTCGAAGCCGGGAGCCCACCGGTGTTCGAGCCCGGCCTGAAGGAACTGCTGATCTCCCAGGTGGCGGCCGGTAGCCTCACGTTCACGGCGGAGAGGCATGAAGCCGTTGGCGGGGCGGATGTCGTATGGGTCACCTTCGATACTCCCGTGGATGACGGCGATGTTGCCGACGTCGAATTCGTCGCCCGGCAGATCCGGAGTATCTTTCCGGATCTATCCGAGGGCGCGCTGGTGCTGATTTCGTCGCAAGTCCCGGTTGGCTTTACGGCGCGGATGGAAGCGGAATACCAGGGCGCTTATCCGCATCGCCCGGTGGGTTTTGCGTACTCTCCAGAGAATCTGCGGCTGGGTACGGCGTTGGATTCCTTTCGCAAGGCGCAGCGAATCATTGTGGGGATGCGCCGGCAAGAGGACCGTTGCCGGCTCGAAGGGCTGTTGACGCGTTTCTGCAGTTGCCTGGAATGGATGTCTGTGGAATCCGCGGAAATGACCAAGCACGCGCTGAACGCATTTCTGGCCAACTCCATCGCATTCATCAACGAGATCGCCAGCCTGGGAGAGTTTGTAGGCGCGGACGCGAAGGAAGTCGAGCGCGGATTGAAGAGCGATATCCGCATTGGCCCGCGAGCGTACGTGAGCGCTGGCGGCCCCTTCTCCGGCGGAACTCTGGCGCGGGATGTCTCCGCTTTGGGGGAACTGGCCGATCGCGCGGAAATCCCCGCGCCGCTGTTGAAGGCGATCTACGAGAGCAACCAGGCGCACAAGTCCTGGCCGCGCCGCAAACTGCGGCAACTGCTGGGCGACCTGCGCGGGAAGAGGGTCGCCGTTTTAGGGCTGACCTACAAGCCCGGCACCGACACGCTGCGGCGGTCGATGGCGGTGGAATTGTGCCGCTGGCTATCGACCGAGGGCGCTACGGCGCAAGCTTACGACCCGATGGTTCGCCGGCTTCCTCCCGAATTGAGCGAGCACGCCAGGTTGTGCGGCTCCATCCTCGAAGCGTTGGATGGCGTCGATGCCGTCGTGATCGCCACTGAGTGGCCGGAATTCAAGAGCATCTCCTACGACGATCTGCGACGGATGAGGGGGCGGGCGGTCATCGATCCCAATCGATTCTTGAACGCTTCGATACGCCAGGCGGGCGAGTTGACTTACGCGGCGGTCGGGTATCGAGGGGGCGGCGGATGAGCTTACGGGGCAGGGGCATTTTGATCACCGGTGGCAGCCAGGGCGAATACCGCGCCCCAGATCCATTGCATGGATTTCTGGGCGCGCTCCTGAAAGGCCGCCAGCCGCGATGGCAGAGGTTCGTCTTCTTCGAGCATGGCCCGGGTCAGCAGGCGAGATTCGCGCTCGAGCGCGCGCAGCAGAGTGCGGCACGGAGGGCAGTCCTGGGCATGAGCCGAAACTTCCTGGGCGCGATTGCGGTCCAGCTGGCCCTCGGCGTAGAGGAGCAAGGTCATCTCGTCGAGATGCTCATCAATACGGCCGGATGCAGCATTGGGTATTTCGGTCATGAGTTCCCTCCCGCCGCCAGCGCCGCGTTACCTTCCAAGGCCTGCCGCAGCTCGTGGCGCGCGCGCAACAGCACCACGCCTACAAAGGTTC
>JADGNR010000300.1 GCA_017883415.1 Bryobacteraceae bacterium
CGGTTGCGTGATTGAGACGTCCACGGGCCCGACGCGGCACGATTCCCGCACCTTCGACCGGGGCACCGCCGAGCGCCTCTCGGTCAACCTGCACATGGGCGCCGGAAACCTCAAAGTCCGGGGTGGCGCGCAGAAACTGGCGCAGGCCGATTTCACCTACAACGTGGACTCCTGGCGTCCCGAGGTGCGTTATAGCGGCGCCGGGGCGCACGCCAGCCTCACCATCGACCAGCCGGGACACAGCCATTCGCACTTAGGCAGCATCCGGTACGAATGGGCGCTCGAGCTCAATAACGATACTCCCGTGGATCTCACGGCGCACTTCGGCGCGGGCGAGGCGCAGCTCGACCTGGGCAGCCTGTCGCTGCGCAGCGTGGAGGTGGAGATGGGGGTCGGCGAGCTGCGCATGGATCTGCGCGGCAAGCCCCGCCACGATTACGACGTGCACATTCGCGGCGGCATTGGGGAGGCCACCATTCATCTGCCGTCCAACGTCGGGGTCTACGCCGTCGGGTCGGGTGGCATCGGCGAAATCAAGACTTCCGGGCTGCGCCGCGAGGGTGATCACTGGGTCAACGATGCTTATGAAGACTCGAAAACCAGAATCCACGTGGACATTCGCGGCGGCATCGGCTCTATTAACCTGATCGCCGATTGACGGAGCCGGGCAATGCGGCCGCGCCGGTTGCCATCGGCCGCGCCAGCGATTAAGATCTCTATGTCCCGTAGATCTGGAGGTCTTAAGAATGATCCGAAGAACTGTGTTCACTGTCCTGGCCTTGCTTCTGCCGTCGCTCGCCGGGGCCCAGGTGAAGCTGCTCCGCCATCCCGACTATTCCAAGGGCAGAGTGGTCTTCAGTTACCTGGGCGACATCTGGACGGCCAATGAGAACGGCTCCGCGGTCGAGCGTCTCACCGACAACAAGGCGCGCGACCAGTTCCCGCGCTTCTCGCCCGACGGGCAGTGGATCGCGTTCTCCTCCAACCGCGCGGGCAATTACGATGTCTTCGTGATGCCGGCCGCGGGCGGCAAGCCCCGGCAGCTCACCTTCCATAGCGCCAACGACGAAACGGTGGGCTGGTCGCCGGACGGTAAGTGGATCCTGTTCACCTCATCGCGCGGCAATGGCGTCTTCCCCGGCGTCACCACGCTGTGGCAGGTCTCCCCGGAAGGCGGCATGGAGCAGCCCATCCGGACCGATTGGGGTTCCTGGGCCAGCTATTCTCCCGACGGCGCCAAGCTCGCCTTCACGCGCCATCCCGCCACCTGGTCGCGCAAGCACTACCGCGGCAGCTATGCGGCCGACCTCTGGCTCATGGACGCGGCTTCCAACAACTTCACCAAGGTCATCGACGACGATTACAAGGGCAACCGCCTGTGGCCGATGTACGGCCGCACGGGCGAGATCTACTTCGTCTCCAACGAAACATCCAGCGAAAAGAACATCAAGTTCGGCGGCCCGGAGGCGATGAAGAGCGTCAATAACATCTGGAAGATCTCCGACAAGGGCGGCAAGGCCACGCAGGTGACCCACCACACCGACGGCAACCTCTTCTTCCCCAGCATCTCGGCGGACCGCAAGACCATCGTGTACGAAGACAACTTCGGACTCTGGAAGCTGGATACCGCGAGCGGCAAGAGCACCGAGATCCGCATCGATATCAAGAGCGATTCCAAGGAAAACGATACCGAGCTGGTGACGCTCACCGAGGCGGAGGGGTTCAGCCTGTCGCCGACCAACAAGCGCGCGGCCATCGTGGCGCACGGGGAGATCTTCACCATTGCCACCGACCGCGGCGAGCCGCAGCGCGTCACCGAGACGCCCTGGCGCGAACAGGACCCGCGCTGGTCTCCCAATGGCAAGGCGATCGCGTTCGTTTCCGACCGCACCGGGCGCCAGGAAGTCTACGTCTCCGATGAGCTGGGCAAAAATGTCAACAAGCTCAGCGACGCCGATTGCGACAAGTCGGCGATCGTCTGGGCGCCGGACTCCAAGTCCCTGCTGTATGCCGCTTCGGACCACAAGCTGCGCCAGGTGGACGTCGAGACGGGCAAGACCGACGTCCTGGCTGCAAGCGACGTCTCCAATATCGAAGGCCCGCAGTTCTCCCCCGACGGCAAGTGGATCTCTTACGGCAAGCAGGACAAGCTGCTGCGGTCCAGCGTGTATCTCATGGAGCTCGCCACCCATCAGGAGCACAAGATCGGCGGCGAGGAGTTTTTGCTTTCGCGCGGCGCCAAGTGGACGCCGGACGGGAAGAAGCTGGTGTTTCTGGGCGGCTATGGAGCGCCGGGCATGTCCTCTTTGAACCGCACCACACTGGGCTTGTTCAGCGTGGGGCTCACGCCCGCCGATAAGAATCCGGACTCGGGCGACCTCGATACCGAAGCGCAGGCGGAAGCCGCGGCCGCGGAAACGGCGGCGGCCGGACGCGGCGGGCGGGGAGCGGGCGCGGCGGCGCCGGCCAACGTCCAGGTCAAGATCGTGTGGGACGGCCTGAACCGGCGCATCAAGAGTTTCCCCGCGGCGGGATCTGTTTCCATGGTGGCGCCATCGCCCGATAGCCGCACCTATCTGATCATGGCCACACCTCCAGCGGAGGGCGGCGGCGCTACCGGCGGCGCGGCGGGCGCGGGCAGCATGTACACCATCGCCGAAGACGGCACCCATCTCACGCACCTCAATACCACCCCGGCCGACGCCGCGGCGGGCGGGCGAGGGCGCGGCGGACGCGGCGGCGGATTCGGGGGCGGAGGCGAACCGCAATGGGCGCGCGACGGGCGCAGCATTTACTTTATGTCGGGCGGCGGCCTCTATACTCTGGCTATCGCCGCGCCGCAGCCCGGCGATACCAATGCAGCCCCGGCCTCCGGCGGCGGCGGGCGCGGCGGACGCGGCGCAGCGGCAGCCCCTGCCGCGGCGGCCTCCTCGTCCTCCACGGGCGCCGGCCCTTCCCCGCGGCACATCGCCTTCACCGTGCGCATGGAAATCGATTTCGCCCAAGAGCGCAAGCAGGTGTTCGAAGAGGCCTGGCGCACCATGAAGAACCGCTTCTACGACCCCGCCATGCACGGCGTCAACTGGGCCGCGGCCAAAGACACCTACGAGCCGCTGCTGGGCCACGTCGCGGATGTCGATGAATTGCACAACGTCATCATGGAGATGATTGGCGAGATGAACGCTTCGCACACCGGCATTTCGGGTGGCGGCCTCATTCCCGGACAACCCGAACCGGCCGAGCGCGTACAGACGCGCTACCCCGGCTTCGAGATCGAGCCGGATGCCTCGGGCTATTACAAGGTCTCATCCATCTACCGCAAGGGACCGGCCGACCACGAGTATTTGAAGATCGCCGTCGGCAATTACGTTTTGGCGGTCAACGACAAGGAGCTCAAGACCAAGGACAACTACTGGAGGCTGTTCAACCTTCTTCCCGGCCGGAAATTCGAGTTCCTGGTCAATTCCAAGCCGGCGGCCGACGGCGCCTGGACGGTGAGCATCGAGCCCATGACCGCCGCGGCCAAGAACAACCTGGACTACGACCTGTGGGTCCTGAGCCGCAAGGAAATGGTGGACAAGCTCTCCGGCGGCCAGATCGGCTACCTGCACATCCGGGCCATGGATGCGCCGTCGTTTGAAAAGTTCCAGCGCGACCTGCTGGAGAACCTGGACAAGAAGGCGCTGATCATCGACGAACGCTTCAACGGCGGCGGCGGCATCGATCAGGAGTTGCTCGAGATCCTCAACCAGCGTAAGCAGTACGAGTCGTATCGCACTCGCGAGTCGGTGGTAGTGCCGCGCCCCTTCCAGGCCTTCTACGGCCCCATGACGGTGTTGCAGAACGAGCGCTCCGCCAGCAATGCGGAGATGTTCCCCGCGGGCTTCCGCGCCCTGGGCCTGGGCAAGGTGATCGACGTGCCGACTTCCGGCCAGGTGATCGGCACCGGTTCCTACACCCTGCTGGACGGCTCCGCGCTGCGCACCCCCGGCGTGGGCGTCTACGGGCCGAAAGGCGAGAACCTGGAGAATTTCGGCGTGCCGCCCGACGTGCCGGTGGACAACGGCCCGGCCGACTTCCTGGAGCATCGCGACCGGCAGATCGAGAAGGCGGTGGAGGTGCTGAAGGCGGAGATGAAGTAAGCAGGGGCCGGGGGCCAGGGGCCAGGGGAAGGAAACTCGCTTGCTCGCGCCGTTTCCAGAACGCTGCGAGCGAAGCGAGCTTCCATCGCCCGGCCCCCGTCCCCCGGCCCGTGGCCCCTGCTTTGGCCCGGTGTACCATAGAGCGTGGCCAACCCCTCGCTTCACGGCATCGTTCCCGCGCTGGTCACACCGTTCCGGGCGGATGAGCGGATCGATTACGACGCCTGGCAGACGATTGTCGACGCCATGATCGCGGCCGGCGTGGATGGGCTGCTGGCGGAGGGATCGCAGGGCGAGTTTTTTGCGCTCGATAGGGAGGAGCGGCGCGTGGCGCTGCGCTTCTGCGCGCAGGCCATCGCCGGCCGCGTCACCCTCTACGGCAACGTGGGCTGCGTCACCACGCGCGACAGCGTCGACCTGGCGCGGTTGGCCGAATCGGTCGGTGTCGATGTCGTGGTCGTCGTCACCCCTTACTACATACGGCCGTCGCCCGAGGAACTGGCGGAGCACTATATCGACGTCTGCCACGCGGTTCATCTGCCGGTGCTGGGCTACAACTTTCCGCTCCACGGCGGCGTCGAGCTTACGCCCGAGGTCGTGGCCCGGATTGCCGCCACGTGCGAGAACTTCGCCGGGCTGAAGGATTCCAGCGGCCGGCTGGACCGGGCGCTGGCCTTCGCCCATGCGGTTCCGGACCGGCCGTTCGCGGTGTTCGTCGGCTTCGACAACCTCATCCTGCCCGCGCTGGAACAAGGCTGCGCCGGAGCGATTTCGGCGTCCGCCAACGTGGCGCCGCGGCTTTTCGTGGATCTGTATCGGGCGTTCCGCGAAGGCCGCAGGGATGACGCCGCGCGCTTGCAGGCGCTTGCCGCCGAACTCGGTGGCGCGGTGATGCTGCACACGTTTCCCTCCGTAGTAAAAGAGGCCATGCAACTCGCGGGCCTCCCCGCCGGACCTTGCCGCAAGCCGGTGGGACCGGTGCCCGCCGCGGTGCGGGAAAAGCTGGCGCACGTGCTGGCGAAGCTCGAAACAGAGAACTATTTGCCTCACGCGCCGAAGACCACCGCGGCATGACCGCGCGCCCCACGACTATGCCCACCAACCGCCTCGCCCACGAGAAAAGCCCCTACCTGCTCCAGCACGCGCACAACCCCGTGGACTGGCATCCGTGGGGGCCCGAAGCGTTTGAAAAAGCGCGCCGCGAGAATAAACCCATCTTCCTTTCCATCGGCTATTCCACGTGCCACTGGTGCCATGTCATGGAGCGCGAGTCGTTTGAGAACGACGCCATCGCCGCCCTGCTGAACCGCGACTACGTGGCCATCAAAGTGGACCGCGAAGAGCGTCCCGACGTGGACCGCATCTACATGACCTTCGTGCAGGCCACCACCGGAGGCGGCGGTTGGCCCATGTCCGTCTGGCTCACGCCGGATTTGCAGCCCTTCTTCGGCGGCACGTACTTCCCTCCCGAAAACCGCTACGGGCACCCCGGCTTTGCGTCCATCCTCACGCAAATCGCCGACGCCTGGCGCAGCGATCGCGGCCAGATCGTGGATTCCGCGCGCGACGTGGTGGCGCAGCTTCAAAAACAGGCGGCGGTCGCGCCCGCGCACTCGGGCACGGTCGCGATCGACGCCGCGATCCTGGACAGCGGCTACTTCGTCTTCCGCCGCACGTTCGACAGCCATCTGGGCGGCTTCGGCGGCGCGCCCAAGTTCCCGCGCCCCTCGGTCCACAATTTCCTGCTGCGCTACTACGCCCGCACCAGGAGCGACGAGGCGCTCGAAATGGTGCTGCTGACTCTGCGCGAGATGGCCAAGGGCGGCATGCACGACCAGTTGGGCGGCGGCTTCCATCGCTACTCCGTGGACGAGCGCTGGTTCGTGCCCCACTTCGAGAAAATGCTGTACGACCAGGCGCAGCTGGCCATCTCGTATCTGGAAGCTTTCCAGATCACCCACGACGCCACCTACGCCGACACCGCGCGCCGCATTTTCGATTACGTGCTGCGCGACATGACCGATGCCGAGGGCGGCTTTTATTCCGCCGAGGACGCCGACAGCGTCATCGATCCCGCCGAGCCCGGCCGCAAGGGCGAGGGCGCTTTCTACATCTGGACCGCCGCCGAGATCCGCGCGCTGGTCGCGCCGCCGGCCGCGGATTGGCTCTGTTACCGCTACGGCGTGGCCGAGGGCGGCAACGTGGCGCACGATCCGCACCAGGAGTTTCCCGGCAAGAACATCCTGTATCAGGCCAACGAAATCGAAGACGTCGCGCTGCATTTTGAGCGCCCCGTCGAGGAGGTTCGCGCCCGCCTTGGCGAGGCGGAGCGCGTGCTGCTCGACGCGCGCGCCGGACGCGTGCGCCCGCATCTGGACGACAAGGTACTCACCTCCTGGAACGGGCTCATGATCTCCGCTTTCGCGCAGGGAGGCGCCGTGCTCGAAGAGTCGCGCTATGCGCACGCGGCGCGGCGCGCGGCCGAGTTCCTGATCGGCCGCATGTACGATCCCGCGGCCGGCGCGCTGCTGCGCCGCTATCGCCAGGGCGACGCCGCCATCCCCGCGTTCCTGGACGATTACGCCATGTTCACCCAGGGCCTGCTCGATCTGTACGAAGCCCAATTCGACCTGCGCCATCTGGAACTGGCGGCGCGCCTGGCCGAAAAGGCGAGCGAGCTGTTCGAAGACCGCGAGCACGGCGCCTTCTTCAGCACCGCCGAGGGCGACGCCAGCCTGGTGATGCGCGTGAAAGAGGACTACGACGGCGCGGAACCCTCGGGCAACTCCGTCGCGGTGATGAACCTGCTGCGCCTGGGGCAGATGACCAACCGCGCCCGGTTCCGCGAATCGGCGGAAAAGGCGCTGGCCGCCTTTGCCTCGCGCCTCGCCACCGCTCCCGTGGGGCTGCCGCAAATGCTGGCCGCCGGCGAGTTCCTGCTCGGCGCGCCGCGCCAGATCATCCTGGCCGGCGACCGCGACGGCGCCGACACCCAGGCGCTGCTGCGCGAACTTCGCGCGCGCTTCGTCCCCAACCGCGTCGTCCTGTTGGTGGATTCACCCGAGACCCGGCGCGCGCTGGCCGCCGGCATTCCCACCATGGCGTCCATGGAGCAACTCGACGGCCGTGCGAC
>JADGNR010000057.1 GCA_017883415.1 Bryobacteraceae bacterium
ATCTGGTAGACGAGCGCGAAGACCGCGATTGGAAGAACCAACCAACGCAGAATGCGCATCACATCAGCCTAGGACTCCGAGAGGGTTCGCTTTGTTCCGCAAACTGCGGCGGTTGAGTCATTTTCAAACATTATCAGCTATCAGGGAGCACGAAAAGAGGGGTCGCGGTCCGAAAGTGGGGTTACCGGAAACTGGCAGTCCAGCAGGCTTGGCGGGTTCACTTGGACCCGTAACGCCCGTTGCCGACACGTGGCGGCAGCGACAGATCTCCCCTGACCCCACTGACGTACGCTGTAAGGGTGCGCCCAAGCGCGTCGCGCAAGATCACGCTGGTTCCGCTGGTAGCCGCCACGTACTTCATGGTGTCGGGCGGGCCATTCGGTCTGGAGGATATCGTTGCCCGGTCCGGCTATGCGGGCGCCATCGCCATCCTGCTGGTGACGCCGCTGGTCTGGAGCCTTCCCTCGGCGCTCATGGTCAGCGAACTGGCGAGCGCGGTGCCCGCCCAGGGCGGCTACTACGTCTGGGTGTCGCGGGCCCTGGGACCGTTCTGGGGCTTTCAGGAAGCCTGGCTGTCGCTGGTGGGCAGCATCTTCGATATGGCCATCTACCCCACTCTGTTCGTGGGCTACCTGGAGCACTTTGCGCCTGCGGCAACGGCCGGCGGGAAAGGCCTCGGGATCGGCATCGCGCTGATTGCCGCGGCCGCGGCGTGGAACATGCTCGGCGCCAAGACCGTCGGCGGAAGCTCGGTGGTGATGGGCCTGGTGCTGCTGGCGCCGTTTCTCGTCCTCACGGTTTATGCGTTCTTCCACCGCGCCGCGCCCGGTGGGCACACCGTTCCGCTCCACCATGTGGACTTCCTGGGCGGCGTCCTGGTCGCCATGTGGAATTACATGGGCTGGGACAATGCTTCGACGGTGGCCGACGAGGTGGACCGCCCGCAGCGCACCTACCCCAGGGCGATGGCAGCGGCCGTACTGCTGGTGGCGCTGACCTACATGCTGCCCATCGGCGCGGTGGCGCTGACCGGGCTCGACGCCAACCGCTGGTCCACCGGCGGCTGGGCGGATGTGTCGCGCGCGATTTTGCCGAACGGCAGTGCGGGAGAGGCGCTGGCCGCGGCCATCACCATCGTCGGCATGGTGAGCGCGTGGGGCTCGCTCAACGCATTGACCATGTCCTATTCGCGGCTGCCGGCGGTGCTGGCCGACGACGGCTTCCTGCCGCGTATCTTCGCCAAGCGCCATCCCCGCACGGGCGCTCCCTGGGTCGCCATCATTGCCTGCGCCGGCGCCTGGGCGCTGTGCCTCGAGCTGACCTTCGTGAAGCTGATCGTGCTCGACGTGCTGCTCACCGGCCTCAGCATCCTGCTGGAGTTTGCCGCGCTGGCGGCGCTCCGTATCCGCGAGCCCGCGCTCGATCGCCCGTATCGCGTGCCGGGCGGCCTGGCGGGCGCCATCGGCATCGGCGTGCTGCCGGTGGCGCTGCTGGTTCTGACCGTGGTGCGCAACGACGCCGAGCCGGTCGGCCCCATCAACGCGCTTCAACTCGGCGCTATGCTGGTCGCCCTCGGCGTTGTAGCCTATTTTGTGGGAGGCCGTTTTCGCAAACATGATCATCGCTGACCTTGCCGAAACCGCGGGGCGCACCTATCCGGCCCGGCGGCGCACCCAGAACCTGGTGGGCGGCGCGAGCCCCATCCAGGCGCGGAACTTCGCCATGGGGCTCGTCACGCTCGAAGCCGATGGCGGACAGGTGCCGTGGCACAACCAGGAGCAGGAGGAGATCTACTTCATCGTGGAAGGGGAGGGCGAAATGTGCCTGGGCGAGGAACGGGCCGCGGTGCGCACGGGCCAGGCGGTCTACATCCCGCCTCGCGTGTTCCACCAGTTGACCAACACGGGCGCGCGGCCCATGCGCATGATCTACTGCTACGGGCCGGCAGGCGACGTAGCGCACTGGCGCCAGGAACTGGCGGGTACGCTGCCGCGCGCCGGGGTGGACGCGCCTTCTCTCCCCGCCGGCGCCCGGCCACAGTCGACCGGGAAGCCATGACTCATTCCATCGGCATCGTCATGAACGGCGTGACCGGCCGCATGGGGCTGAACCAGCACCTGCGGAGGTCCGTCGCCGCCATCGTCGAGCAAGGCGGCGTCAAGCTGAGCTCGGGCGACACCATCGTGCCGCGCCCCCTGCTGGTGGGGCGCAACGGTCCCAAACTGGCGGCCATCGCCGCCGAATTCGGTGGCCTGCCCTGGACCACCGATCTCTCAGCCGCGCTCGCCGACCCCGCCTACGCCATCTACTTCGACGCGCAGACTACCGACCGGCGTGCGGCGGCCGTGCGCCAGGCCATCGGCGCCGGCAAGCACATCTATTGCGAGAAGCCGATCGCCGGCACCCTCGAAACCGCGCTCGAACTGTACCGGCTCGCGACGCAGGCCGGCGTCAAGCACGGCGTGGTGCAGGACAAGCTGTGGCTGCCCGGCTTGCTAAAACTGCAAAGGCTGAAGGACGCGGGATTCTTCGGCCGGCTCCTTTCCGTGCGCGGCGAATTCGGATACTGGGTCTTCGAAGGCGACACCGTCCCGGCACAGCGGCCCTCGTGGAATTACCGTAAGCAGGAGGGCGGCGGCATCATCCTCGACATGCTGTGCCACTGGCGCTACGTGCTGGACAACCTGTTCGGCGCCGTCGAGGCCGTATCCTGCCTGGGCGCCACCCACATCCTCAAGCGCTGGGACGAAGCCGGCGCGCCTTACGATTGCACCGCCGACGATTCGGCCTATGCCACGTTCCAGCTCGCCGGCGGAGTGGTGGCCCACTTCAATTCGTCGTGGTGCGTGCGCGTGCGCCGCGACGATCTGCTGACGCTCCAGGTGGACGGCACCGAGGGCTCGGCGGTGGCCGGTCTGCGCCACTGCTGGATGCAACCGCGCGCCGCCACGCCGCGCCCGGTGTGGAATCCCGATGTCGAGAGCTCCTTGCACTACTTCGATGGCTGGCAGGAAGTGGCGGACGAGCGAAACTGCGAGAACGCTTTCAAGCAGCAGTGGGAGCTGTTTCTGCGCCACGTGGTGACGGGCGAGCCCTTCCGCTGGGGGCTGCTCGAGGGCGCCAAGGGCGTGCAACTCGCCGAGAAGGGCCTGGAAATCCTGGCGCAAACGCGCCTGGGTGGCCATCCCGGAACTGGACTAGCGAGGTGTCTCACCGCCGAGGCGCCGAGACGCCGAGAAAAGACTGGAAACTCGGCGTCTCGGCGCCTCGGCGGTAGAGTACCGTCCTTACAGCCGGTTGATCAGGCTCGCCACGTAGCCCGCGCCGAAGCCGTTATCGATGTTCACCACGGTCACGTTGCTGGCGCAACTGTTCAGCATGCCGAGCAGCGCCGCGAGCCCATGAAAACTGGCGCCGTAGCCTACGCTGGTGGGAACGGCAATCACCGGGCACGAGACCATCCCGCCGACGGCGCTCGGCAGCGCGCCCTCCATGCCCGCGCACACCACGATGACGCGCGCGCTGGCGAGCCGCTCGCGGTTGGTCATCAGGCGGTGAATGCCGGCTACTCCGATATCGTAGATCGTCTCCACCTGGTTGCCCATCGCCTCGGCCGTGATCTGCGCTTCCTCCGCCACCGGTATATCGCTGGTGCCGGCCGAAACCACGGCGATGGTTCCCTTGCCGCGGACGGTGCGGTCACGCCAGAAGCGGATGGCGCCGGACAGCGGAAAGTACTCTCCGCCGGCCAGCTTCTGTGTCACCGCCGCGCCGCACTCGCGGTCGGCCCGCGTGATCAGCACGTTGTGCGAATTCTCGAGGAGCCGCTCCGCAATGGCGATCACCTGTTCCGGCGCCTTGCCCCGGGCGAAGATCACCTCCGGTATGCCGTGGCGCAGCGCGCGATGATGATCCACCTTGGCAAACCCCAGGTCTTCGAAGGGCATGTGGCGCATACGGGTCATCGCCGCGTCGATCTCGACGGCGCCGTCGCGCACCTGCTCGAACAACGCCCGGAGCTGGTCCTGATCCATGAGGCCAGAATATCAGAACCCCGCCAGCAGGCTCGCCCGCTAACCAGGCGCCGCACGCCTCGAATCTCCCGTCTGACTGACCCACTATCTTTCGGCTACAAATGTAAACGAAAGTACCGGGGTGCCATAATCGAATTGGGCCGTTAGGCCTATTGTTAGGAACCGCACGGTCCCGCATCATAGGATTCAGCGAGATATGAAGACAAACTTGAGTTCGGATACGGGCACTGAAGATGTGAGTGCCAGCTTCGGAGGCGTAGCCGATCGTCGGAGTACCGGTCGCTTTCCAGTCCGGGAAGAACTGAGGTACCGGGTCCTTCATGCCAACCTGGAAGAGACGGGCGGCACCGGCAAGACGCTGAATATCGGCAGCCGGGGAATCTTGTTCAGCACGGAAAGCAAACTGCCGGTGGGTTGCATGGTGGAGTTGTCCGTGAACTGGCCGGCCCGGCTGGACGGAACCTGCCAGTTGAAATTCGTCGCTCTTGGCCGGGTGGTGCGCTCGGATGCCTCTAAGGCGGCCGTCCGCATTGAACGCTACGAGTTCAAAACGCGCGGCAACGGAACGGCCGCGACTGCGACTGCGACTGCGATTGCGACCGCGGCAAGGTAGGGTTCACACGGCGTCGCGGTGCACCGTCGCCAGGGAAAATGCCGGCAGGCACACGGCAATGTATTCCGCTCCTTCCGGTTCGGGCGAACTGTACCGCACCCATTCGCCGCGGTGCGCGATGACCGCCTGACCAGCCCGCACATCGAACGCCCCGCCCGCGTGCTCCACGCGCAGGCTGCCGGTGAGCACGATCGTGTATTCGTCGAAGTCCGGCTTCTGCCCCGGCTCGCTCCATCCGGCGGGGCTGCGCATATGCGCGATACTCGCACTCTCCGTGGCGGAATTCACGCGGCCCACATACTCGTCGATGAGTTTGGGCTTATTGCCGGCCGCTTCCACGCGCGTCGGCCGGGCGATCAGAGTGGGCACGTTCTCAACTCCTCCCCGCGGGAGATATTCTCATACTCCAGGCTACGCATCATGGTAGCAGCCCCTGGGTTTCCGGCGGGCCCGAGGGGGGGCCGGCGAGTTGGCGAAGTTGGCGGAATGGGACTTGCCGTCCCGTTCGGGTTCTCGGTATACTGTCTTCTTCGCTGAGACGTTTTATGACGGCGAGAGACGAATTCGATCCACTGGCGCCCCAGCGGGAAGCCGCTTTTTTCTACGGGCTCTTTCTCCGAGGTCATGACAGCGAGACCCTCCGGCAGGATATCGACGTACCCCGGTCCATGATGGACAAATGGATGAAAGCCCACGACTTTGAGGCCTCTTTCCGGGAGAACCTGCAACGCGTTTACGCGTATCGCAAGCAGGTGCTGGCGATCTTCGACGGTTTGATTTCCAACGAGCAACTCCGCACCCGGGTACAGTAAAGGGGACAGACGCATTTATTCAACGTGCCACGCGGCAGGAGAAAATGCGTCTGTCCCCTTTTTAGAACACCAGCACGCGATGGTCCGGACAGTCCAGTTGGATGGCTTCGTGGATCTTACCGATCAGGTCCAGCCCGTGCTTAGCCAGGAATGGCAAGATGGAGTAGACGCGCTCTTGCAGGTGGCCCTCGGGATAGATCAGCCCGTAAAGCGAGCGCGCGTCGTGGGTGGCCCGCGCGTCGCGGCGCAGCGCCTCGCGCGCCGCTTTGCCTTCCACCTTGCCGATCTGATAGTGAATCTTGCCCAGGCTGCGCTCCAGGGCCAGCGCCAGCGTGGGATCGAATCCGGCCAGTTCCCGGCGGAGACTCCCGGTAGCCAAATCCACCGCCGCGGTGGTTTCGCGCAGCGCCGCCGCGAGGGTGGGCGGAATGAGCTTCGCCGACATGCGCGTGCGTAGGGCCTCTTCCCCGTGGAAAAAATCCGGCAGGCACACGCCGTATTGGTCCATGCGCCGGTGGCTGCGCGTGTCCAGAATGGTGAAACCGCTGCGCGGCACAGCCACCGGCATGCGTCCCAAAACCGTGCGGTACGCCACTTCCGACTGCGCCAGGTAGGCCATTTCCGCGGCACCCACAATGGCCGCCACGGTGGGCAGAATCGAATCCTGCACCACGGGCCGGAGCAGGGCGTTGGGGGAAAGCGCGTCGGCGCGGTCCATCAACTCTTCGGAGGTGAACCGGCGGCCGTTGAGTACATACTCCCGTTGCTGGCGGCGCAGCGCCAGGCGTTTGCCGTCTTCGAGCAGGAAGAACCACGAGGTGCGTTCTTCCATGTGCACCTGGGCGTGATATCCGGCGCGCGTCAATTCGCTGTTGCGCGCGAGCACCTGCGCCGTCAGTTCGGGCGCGGCCTCCACCGCGGCGCGCAGGGCCGGCGCCGCCAGGTGGCGAAAGGCCGGCAGCATGGGATCCACCTGGAGGATGTCGAATTCCGCCAGCAGGCGCCGCAGCAGTGCGCCGAACGACTGGCCCATGGTGCTGCCCGCGCGGTAGGTCTCCGCGGCGAGCGAGGCCGCCTCTTCGCTGAATGGCAAGCCCAGCATGGCCGCGCGCAGCTCGTCCAGAGGAGGCGCCGCCAGCACCACCTCGCCCACCGGCTGCGCGCCGGCCCCGCGCGCCATCTCCAGCTTCGCGGGCCGGTATTCCGAATTGAATACCCAGGCGTGGTTGACCTCCGCAAAATCGTGGTCTTCGGTGGCCAGCCAGAACACGGGCACCGCCGCGATGCCGGCGGCGGTCAACCATGAGGCCAGCCGGGCGGCATGCAGCGCTTTATAAATGGTGTACACCGGACCTGAAAACAGCCCCACCTGCTGGCCCGTGACCACCGCCACGGCGCCCGGCTGCGCCAGCCTCTCGAGCGACCCCCCGGCGGGATTCTGTATGCGCAAGGCCGCGATCAACGCCGCGCGCCCTTCCGCGGACAGTTGCACCTCCGCGGCGGCCGCCCGGAAAGCAGCCAGATCGCGATGCGGGTGGCGATAATAGGGGGCGATGCGATCGGGGTGATACAGCACGTCCGCGAACAATGCCGAGAGGCGCGGCAGATCGGTCTGGCGGACGCAGGTACAGTGCATGTCGAGGATCAGCTTAGCAGATGATTCCCCGCGCTCGGAGGATTCATGGGTTCCTTATCCGGCGGGCAGGTAGCGCGAAATATCGTTGTAAATTACGAAGGCGACCAGCGCCATGATGCACACGAAACCGACCTTAAACACCGCTTCCTTCACGGTGAGGCTGAGGTCGCGCCGCATGGTCATTTCCACCAGCAGCATGAGGATCGTGCCGCCGTCCAGCACGGGGATGGGCAACAGGTTGAACAACGCCAGTTGCAAACTCACCATGGCCATCAGACCGAGATACTCCGTGGGGCCCTGGCGTGCAGCGTCGCCCGAAAGCTGAATCATGCCGATGGGCCCGGTGAGATTCTTGGTCGACATGCGGCGCTCCACCATGCCCTTGAGGACCTGCACCATGAGGAAGGCGCCGGTCCAGTTCTGGCGCAGCGATTCCCGCAGAGCGTCGGGCAGGGACAGCCTGGTGGTGGTGACGTGCAGCTTGGGTACGTGCCCCACGCCGATCATCCAGCGCGCGGGGCCGTCGAGCTTGGCGTAAACCGGCTGCACCATCACCGTATGTCTCTGGCCGTTGAGCTCGAATTCGATGGCGATCGGCCGGCCGCCGCTCGATTTGGTCAGCTCCTGGAACTTGATCCGCGAATGAATGGGCTGCCCGTTGACGGCCACCAGCAGGTCGCCCTTTTTGAGTCCGGCCTTGTCCGCCGGGTAGCCCGGCTCGATGGACTCCAACTGGACTTCGCCGCGTTCGTCCCAACCGGCCGAGCCGACGCCGAAACGCTCGCTCAAGATGGGCGTCACCGTGGTGTCGAATCGCTGTCCGCTGCGATCGATGGTGAGGTGCATGGGCCGGTACGCGCTGGTCAGCTCTTTGAGGCCTACGTCCTCCCAGGTGGGATTCTCCTTGCCGTCCATCTTCACGATGCGATCGCCGTCCTGAATGCCCGCCTTGGCGGCGGGGGAATCGGGCATCACATGGCCGATGATCGCTTCCATGTCGGCTTCCGACACCTTCTGGTACTTGACCATGTAGAGGCCGGTCAGCAGGCCCACGGCCAGCACCACATTCATGAACGGGCCGGCAAACGCGATGATCAGCCGCTGCCAGCGGGGCTTGGACAGGAACGCGCGCGGATCGTCGATCCCCGCATCGGTCACCTGCTCGCCGGCCATTTTCACATAGCCGCCGAACGGGATCAGCGAGAACCGGTAGTCCGTCTCGCCGCGGCGGAATCCGAACAGGCGCAGGCCAAAGCCGAAGCTGAAGGCGTCGATCTTCACGTCGAAATAGCGGGCGGCCCAGAAATGGCCCATCTCGTGGATGTTGATCATGACCCCGATCAGCACCAGAACCCACAGTATGTTTTCCAGAAAAACAAGCATAGAAACCTTAAGCCGTCACCGCGCCGGCCGCGCGCGCGGTCACCAGCTCGCGGGCCAGCGCCCGCGACTCGCGGTCAATCTCCAGTATCTCGCCCACCGTCCGCGGGTTCCGCGGCGGCATCTTCGCCAGCGCTTCGTACACAATCTCGTAGATGCACGAAAAACCGATTTTCTCATGCAGAAACGCGTCTACGGCGATCTCATCGGCTGCGTTTAGTGTACAGGTGGCCGATCCGCCGGCCTCCTGGCACTGGTACGCCAGTTTGAGCAGGGGGAATTTTTCGAAATCGGGTGGGAGGAAGTCCCATTGCCGGGCTTGCACCCAGTCGATTTTCGGAACCGGCGCCTCCAGCCGGTCGGGATACGTCAGCGCATATTGGATCGGCATGCGCATATCCGTCGCGGAGATCTGGGCCAGCACACTGCCATCGCGGTACTCGATCATAGCGTGCACCGTGGATTGCGGATGAACCACTACATCGATCTCGGACGGGGAAAAATCGAACAGCCAGCAGGCTTCGATGACCTCGAAGCCCTTGTTCATGAGGGTGGCGCAATCGATGGTGATGCGGTTGCCCATGCGCCATGTGGGATGGTTGAGCGCCTGGCGCGGCGTCACCGATCGCAACGCCTCCTTCGGGGTATTGCGGAACGGCCCGCCGGATGCCGTGAGGATAAGCTTCGTCACTTCTTTACGATTCCCCGCCCGGAGGCACTGGTGCACGCCATTGTGCTCGCTATCGACCGGCAACAACTCGGCCCCGTGTTCCCGGACCGCGTCCATCACCAGCCTGCCGCCCGAGACCAGAACCTCCTTGTTCGCCAACCCGACCCGCTTGCCCAACCGGACCGCTTCGTATGTGGCTTCCAGGCCCGCTACCCCGACAATCGCCGAAATTACGGTATCGACCTCCGTCGCGGCAACCACTTGAACGCGCGCCTCATCCCCCCAGAGCAGTTCCGGCCACTCCGCCCGCGGCAGTCCTGCCCCGAGCAGTCTCTCTGATAGACGAGCCACACCGTCGGACGTTGCTACCACGGCCACCTTCGGCCGGAACTCCAGTATCTGCGCAGCCAGCGCGTCCACGTTCCGGCCGGCAACGAGAGCATACACTTCATACAGGTGGCGGCTGCGCCTCACTATATCCAGCGTATTGGTTCCAATGGATCCAGTCGACCCCAGAACGGTGAGAGTCCTCATTTTCAGTGGGGTAGGCCTCCTGGCCTGCCCTCTTTTCCAAGGGGCATCAGCCATCATATCATGGGGCCGGCATGGCCATTACCCTACTCCCAGCCAACTCCGCCGGGCTCGCAAGGGCCAAGCCGACGCCGTGCGAAAGGCTCGTCATCCTGGATTTTTCTCTTTTTTGGAAGATCCTCTAACCCTTTCGGGCGCCGGGGAGGATTGCTTCAGGGGTCTTTATTTAGAGGTTAGTCTCGCTTTGGTGGGAGTTGCCTCCCCGGCTTACTTCCAATAATAGTAGATTCTGATTTTGGAATCAACAGAAATCTGTATTTTTGTGTGAAGATTTTATCATAACCCCGGTCAATTCCTCCAACATCTTGATTGTAGAGCACATATCCTCATCCCCATGGCCCGCTGTGATGGCCGCCTGGAAGAGCTGATGTGTGATGGAAGTCACAAATAGGGGTACGCCGAGCTGTTTTCCGGAGTCGAGCATGAGTCCAATGTCCTTGTGCATCCATTTTGTGGAGAAATTGGTCGAGAAATCCCGGCGCAGGACGAATGGCGCCTTGTAGGCGATCAGCCCCGACTTGGCGGCGCTGTTTTCGAGGATTTCGAGCATGAGCTGCGGGTCGACACCCCCCTTGGTGGCCAGCACCATACCCTCGTTGAATGCCATCAGGATGTTGCAAAGAATCAGGTTCTGGGTCAGCTTGGCCTGCAGGCCCAGGCCCGCTTCGCCGCAATAGTACAGTCGCTTCCCCATGGGCTCGAAGTACGGCTTCACCTTTTCAAACACCGCCTGGCTGCCGCCCACCATAAAGGTAAGGTTGCCGCTCTGTGCACCCGGAGTGGAGCCGGTGCAGGGAGCGTCGAGAAATTCAACGCCTCGAGACCCAAGGGCCTTTCCGATATTGCGGCTCTCGTTGGGGCTGATGGTGCTGGCATCCGCCACCACGGTGCCGGGCCGCGCCCCCTGGATAATCCCGTCAGGCCCGAGAATCACTTCCTTGGACATGGCGGTCTCGGCGACGCAAAGGAAGACGCACTCCGCCAGTTCGGCAACCTGTTTAGGGGATTCGCAGAAGGTGCCCTTTTCTTCGGCCGCGAGTTGGCGCGCCTTGCCGGCCGTGTGGGACCAGACCGCCACCTCGTGTCCCGCGCGCAGCAGGTTGCGCGCCATGGGATAGCCCATCAGCCCAAGGCCCAAAAATCCGAGTTTTGCCATAGACAGGGATTGTACCGCTAGAGCACACCCACGGGCCAATCCGATGGCGAGCGGGCAAGCGTGCCCGCCGGCCCCTTTTGTTGACGGCTGGCGTCGATTCCATCCCCTCTCCGCTAGAATGAGACAAGTGCCTTACGACCTGATTGTCATCGGGAGTGGTCCCGGCGGCTACTCCGCAGCCATTCGCGCCGGCCAGTACGGATTGAAAACAGCACTCGTGGAAAAGCAGGCCCGGCTCGGCGGCACGTGCCTGCTGGTGGGATGCATCCCCACCAAGTCGCTGCTGCATACCGCCGACGTGTGGGACCGCTTCGTGCACGCGGACAAGGAAGGCATCCAGTGCGAGAACCCGCGCCTCGATTATCCCAAGGTGAAGGAGCGCAAGGACGGCATCGTCACCAAGCATTCCAATGGCGTGGCGATGCTGCTGAAGCGCGCCAAGGTGGAGCGCATCGCCGGCTTCGCAACCCTTAAGGGCGGCGGCAAGGTGGAAGTGAAATCCGAGGCGGGCACGCAGACTCTCGAGGCGAAGAATGTGATCGTCGCCACCGGCTCGGAAGCGCGGCTTCTGCCCGGCCTGGAAGCCGACGCCGAGCGCATCCTCACCAATATCGAGATCCTCGACCTCGCGGCCGTGCCCCAGAGCCTCGCCATTATCGGCGCGGGCGCCGTGGGGGTGGAGTTTGCCTCCATCTTCCGCCGGTTTGGGACCGAGGTCACCGTGATCGAGATGCTCCCGCGCATCGTGCCGGTGGAAGATGAAGACGTTTCCAAGGAGCTGGAGCGGGTCTTCAAGAAGCAGAAGATTCGCGTGGAGACCGGCGCGCGCGCGGAGAACATCCGGAAGACCGCTACCGGCGTGACGCTCACCCTCACCACCAAAGACGGCAAAACGGAAGAGCTCGCCGCCGAAAAACTGCTGGTGGCCGTGGGGCGCAAACCGAACACGGACCACATTGGCCTGGAGAACACGCGCGTGGAGCTGGACCGCGGGTTCATCAAGGTGGACGCGCACCAGCAGACCGCCGAGCCCGGTGTTTACGCCATCGGCGACGTGGTGGCGGGCACGCCCCAACTGGCGCACGTGGCCACCCGGGAAGGCATGATCGCGGTGGCGCACATGGCCGGCAAGCCCGCCGTGGCGATCAACAAGAATCGCATCCCGGGATGCACCTACACGGAACCGGGCATCGGCAGCGTGGGACTTACCGAGGCGCAGGCGCGCGCCCAGGGTTACAAAGTCAAGACCGGGCGCTTCCCCTTCGCGGGCGACAGCCGCGCCACCATCCTGGGCAAGCACGAGGGATTCGTCAAGGTGGTCGCCGACGAGCGGCACGGCGAAATCCTGGGCGTCCACATCATCGGTCCGGAGGCGTTCGAGCTGATTGCCGAGGCCGTGGCGGCCATGGAGGCGGAAGCCACCGTCGACGTCATGATGCAGACCATTCACGCGCATCCCACGCTGTATGAAGCGGTGGGCGAAGCCTTCAACGCGGTCTACGGTCTTTCCATCAATGCGTAAGTGCTGCTTGCGGGAACTCGGACGCGTGCCCTACGGCGAGGCGCAGGAGCTGCAACAACAGCTCGTGAGCCGGCGCCAGCAGGGAGTCGCCGCCGACCATCTCCTGTTGCTCGAACATCCGCACGTCATCACGCTCGGCCGCAATGGGCACGCGGAAAACCTGTTGGCCAGCCAGGAGATCCTGCGCCGCGAGGGCATCGCTTTTTTTCCCACCGACCGCGGTGGCGATGTCACCTACCACGGGCCGGGCCAACTGGTGGGGTATCCGATTCTCGATCTGCGGGAGTGGAAGCGCGATGTGGGGGCGTATGTGCGAGCCATCGAGCAGGTGATCATCGATACCCTGGCCGGCTACGGCATCGCCGCCGGACGCATTCCCAAACTGACCGGCGTCTGGGTGGAAGAGCGCAAGATCGCGGCCATCGGCGTACACCTCAGCCGCTGGGTGACGTCGCACGGCTTCGCCTTGAACGTCAGCACCGATTTAAGCTATTTCCAGTACATCGTTCCGTGCGGATTGACCAAGCCCGTCACTTCCATGGCGCAGCTTGGCGTCGACGCCGCGTGGCCCGAGGTTGCGCGGAGTCTGGCGGGACACTTCGGCCGCGTTTTCGATTGCGAAATGGTGCCCGGAACGGAAAGAGAGAACTGACATGACCGACGTAGTGATGCCCCAGATGGGCGAAAGCATTGTCGAAGGCACGTTGACCAAATGGCTGAAGAAGCCCGGGGAGCGCGTGGAGCGCGACGAGCCGTTGTTCGAGATTTCGACCGACAAAGTAGACACCGAGATTCCCGCGCCCGCCGCCGGGACGCTTTCCGAGGTGCTGGTGCAAGAAGGCGAGACGGTGGGGATCAATACCGTGGTGGCGCGACTCGACGAGGGCGGCGGCGATGCCCAACCAGCGGCCGTGCCGAAGCCCGCCAAAGGCGCGGAAGCCAAAGCCGCGAAGCCCGCGCCGCCGCCACCGCCCGAACCGGCCGCACCCCCACCCGCGCCGGCCGCGCCCACACCCGAGCCGGCGGCGCCCCCACCCGCGAAGCCCGCGCCGCCCCCACCCGAGCCGCCGGCACAGGAGGCGATCCAGCCCGCGCCCGCGCCCGAACAGGTCGAAGATACCGCGCCCGCCGCCGAGGCCGCTTCCGAGCCCGCCGGCCCGCTTTCCCCACTGGTGCGCAAACTGGCGCGCGAGCACGACATCGATCTCAGCCGCGTGAAGGGCAGCGGCGCCGGCGGGCGCATCACCCGGCAGGACGTGGAAAGCTACCTGGCGCAACAGGGCACGCCGCAAGGGGCACAACCCGCGGCTCCCCCGGCCACCGCCGCTCCGCAACCGGCCGCTCCGGCCGCGCAGCAGCCGCCGCTCGCTCCCGCGGGCCAGGCCAGGACGCGCATCGAGCCAATGAGCACCATGCGGCTCAAGATCGCCGAGCACATGCTGCTCTCCAAGCGGACTTCGGCGCACGTCACCACCATTCACCGCGTGGACATGACCAAGGTCGCGCGCCTGCGCGAGCGCCTGAAGGAGCAGTTCCAGGCCAATTACGGCTTCTCGCTAACGTATCTGCCGTTCATCGTGCGCGCGTCGGTGGCGGCGCTGCGCCAGTTCCCGCTGCTGAACGCATCGCTCGACGGCAACAACATCATTTACCACAACGAGGTGAATGTCGGGATCGCGGTGGCGCTCGAAAACGGGCTGATCGTCCCGGTGGTCCGCGCCGCCGACGAGAAAAACGTGCTGGGACTGCAGCGCGCCATCGTCGATCTGGCCGCGCGCGCCCGCTCCCGCCAGCTCAAGCCCGATGAAGTGCAGGGCGGCACCTTCTCCATCACCAATTTCGGCAGCTTCGGAAGCCTGGTGGGGACCCCCATCATCAACCAGCCGCAGGTGGCCATCCTGGGCGTCGGCACGGTGGATAAAACGCCCGTGGTGGTGGACGATGCCATCGCCATCCGTTCCATCTGCCATCTTTCGCTGACCTTCGATCACCGCCTGGTGGATGGCGCGCTGGCCGACCAGTTCATGGGTAAGGTGCGCCAGGTGCTGGAGAGCTGGTCGGAAGAAGTGCTGTAGGCGCGCCGCAACCCATCCCATGCCCCGCGCCTCCCTGCTGCTTTTCGTTTCGCTGTCGGTGGCGGGCCGCGCGCCGGCCACGGAGCCGCATCCGCTCAGCCCGCTGACGGCGGAGGAGATTCGCGCGGCGGTGAAAATCTTCCGGGGCTCCGGGCGCTTTCCGGTCGCCGGCACGTTCAGTCTTCTGGCGCTCGATGAGCCTCCCAAGGAACTGGTGCTGCGCAAAGCAGCGGTGCCGCGGCGCGCCTTCGCCGTCATCTACGACCGCGCCGGCAGCCATACCTTCGAGGCCATCGCCAACCTCGCGGCCTCACGCGTCGAGTCGTGGAAGGAGATCCCCGGCGCGCAGCCCGCCCTCACCGAGCAGGATTCCAACCTGGCGGCCGACCTGGTGAGCGCCGATCCGCGCTGGCAGCAGGCCATGAAAGAGCGCGGCATCCACGACCCCAACCACGTGATCGTCATGGCCTGGAGCGCCGGCCACTTCGCCCTTCCAGGCGCCGGCCAGGGAAGGATCGTGCGCGTGGTGCCCTACCATGGCGGATACGGCGAGAATTTCTATGGGCATCCCATAGAAGGCGTGGTCGGCCATGTGAACCTCACCACCGGCAAGGTCCTCGACGTGCTGGATATCGATCGCGGCGTACCCGTTTCGAGGGGCAATGCCGACCTGGATCCGCGCGCCACCGCGCCCTTCCGCGCGGAGCCCGCCCCGCTGGCCATCACCCAGCCCAAGGGGCCCGGCTTCCAGATCGACAATGGCGAGGTGCGCTGGCAGAAGTGGCGCTTCCGCTACGCGCTCGATCCGCGCGAGGGACTGGTGCTGTACACCGTGGGATACGAGGACGGCGGGCGCGTCCGCTCCATTATGTATCGCGGCTCGCTTTCGGAAATGGTGGTGCCCTATGGCGACCCGGGCGGCGCCTGGTTCTTCCGCAACAGCTTCGACGTGGGCGAATTGGGGCTGGGCGCCAACGCCAGCCCGCTGCGCGTGGGCGCGGATTGTCCCGTGAATTGCACCCTCCTCGATGCCGTCGTGGCCGATGCCGCCGGCGCCCCCGAGACCATTCCCGGCGCCGTGGCGCTCTACGAGCGCGATGCCGGCGTCTCCTGGAAGCACGGCGAAGATACGCGGCGCGCCCGCGAGCTGGTGCTCGGGTACCTGACGCAGCCGGGCAACTACGAGTACGGCTTCGACTGGATCTTTCACCAGGACGGCACGCTCGAAATGCGCGTGGCGCTCACCGGGATCATGGCGCTGAAGGGCGTCGCCAATGGAGTGCACGACCCCTATAGCCACCTGGTGGCGCCCAACGTCGCCGCCCCTCACCACCAGCATTTCTTCACTTTCCGCCTCGACATGGATGTGGATGGCTTGTCCAACCGCGTGATCGAGATGAACAGCGTGCCCGTGCCCGCCGGCCCGCGGAATCCTCAAGGAGGCGCGTTCCTCATGCAGGAAACGACGCTTGCCACCGAGCGCCAGGCGCAGCGCAAACTGAGCCTGGAGAGCGGCCGGCGATGGATCGTGGTGAACCCTTCGGCGGTGAACGCGCTCGGCCAGCCCGCGGGCTACGCGCTGCTTCCCGGGGAAAATGCCGTGCCCTTCGCCCAGCCCGAATCGTGGTTGCGCAAGCGCGCCGGCTTCCTCAACGCGCACATCTGGGTGACGCCCTACAGCGCGTCGGAACGGTACGCCGCGGGCGACTATCCCAACCAGAGCCAGGGCGGCGAAGGCCTGGTGAAGTGGACTGCCGCCGACCGGCCTATCGACAATCGCGACATCGTGCTGTGGTACACCATGGGCATCACCCACAATCCGCGCCCCGAGGATTGGCCGGTAATGCCGGTCCACGCCGCCGGATTCAAGCTGGTCCCCTGGGGCTTCTTCACCCGCAACCCGGCGCTGGATCTGCCGCCGGGGCGATAGGCTACGGCCGCCGCGCGCCGGTCCGTCGCGGCCACCCACGAGACCGCTTGAGTTTGCACTATAATCGTTGCCAATGAGGATGCTGACTGGGTGCGCCATTTCGGCGGCCGTGTTGTCCCTGTCGCTTCTGGCGCAGCAACCGCCGCCGCCCAAGGAAACCAAGGAGCCCACCGAAAAAGAGAAGGAAGAGATCGACTCGGGCATTCCGATCGCGAGCGAGGTGGTGCGCAAAGCCTGCTCGCCGTGCCACAAAATCGACGAGAAGCAGCGCATGACCCGCATCTCGTGGCGGCGCACGACGCCCGAGGGCTGGGAGTTGACCATCAAGCGGATGGTCGAGCTGAACGGGCTGAAGATCGAGCCGGCCGAAGCACGCGAAGTGCTGAAGTACCTGTCCAACAATCTCGGCCTGGCGCCGGAAGAGGCGCGCGCCGCGTCCTTCGAAGCCGAGAAGCGGATGATCGAATACAAGTACGCGGACAAGGACACCAGCGAGGTCTGCTCGAAGTGTCATTCCATGGGCCGCGTGATTTCGCAGCGCCGCAGCAAGGGCGAGTGGGAACTGCTGGTGGCCATGCATCGCGGCTACTATCCGCTCTCCGATTTTCAGGCCTTTCGCCGGGGAGGGCCGCCGCAAACCCAGCCGGGACCGGACGGGCGTCCGCCCGACAACCGCCATCCTATGGAGAAGGCGATCCCCAAGCTCACCGAGGACCTGCCGCTGAAGACGCCGGAGTGGTCGGCGTGGTCGGCGAACATGCGCGTGCCCAAGCTGGCGGGACGCTGGGCGTTCACCGGCTATCAGCCCGGCAAGGGGCCGTTCTACGGTGAGACCACCATCAAGCCGGGCGAGAAGGAAGACGAGGTCCAGACCGAGACGCGCTACGTCCAGGTGAGAACGGGCGAGACCATCACGCGCCATGGAAGAGCGCTGGTGTACACGGGGTTCCAATGGCGCGGCCGGTCGTTTGAAGGATCGACCGATAAGGAAGGCTGGCGCGAGGTGCTGCTCCTCGACCGCAACCAGCGCGAGCTCACCGGGCGCTGGTTCACCGGCGGCTACGAGGAGACGGGCATCGATGTCACGCTGACGCGAATCGGCAACGACCCCATCGTGCTGGGCCTCGACCGCGCGGCGCTGCCCACCGGCGGCGTGCGCGAGGTGCTCATCTACGGGGCGAATTTTCCGGCGGACCTCGCCGCCGGCGCGATCGACTTCGGGCGCGGGGTTGCCGTCAAGCGCGTGGTGAGCGCCTCGCCGGCCCTGGTGAAGGCCGAAGTGGAAGTGGCCGCCAATGCCCCCATCGGCCCGCGCGACGTTGCCGTAGCGGGCGTGATCGGCCAGGGCGCCGCCATGATCTACGACAAGATCGACGGCATCAAGGTGAAGCCGCAGGCCGGCATGGCGCGCGTGGGCGGCATCAACTTTCCCAAGCAGTTCCAGCAGTTCGAAGCGGTGGCGTTCCACAATGGCGCGGATGGCAAGCCGGACACCAAGGACGATCTCACCCTGGGCCCCGTGGAGGTGACCTGGAGCATTGAGGAGTACACCGCCACTTACGACGACAACGACAAGGAGTACGTGGGCACCCTGGATTCCAACGGTCTGTTCACTCCCAACGTGGACGGGCCGAACCCTAAACGCCGCGGCAATGCCAACAACGTCGGCGATGTGTGGGTAGTGGCCACCTACAAGACGCCGGAGGGCAAAGTGCTGCGCGCGCGGGCGCACCTGCTGGTGACCATGCCGCTGTACGTCAAATTCGATCAGCCGGAGGTGTCGCAGTGAGCGCGCTCTCGCTCGGCGAGTTCCATCCGTTCCGCTCGGCTGGACGGGATTTCGCCTACCTGGTGCCCAGCGCGGCGGTCTTCGAGCTGGACGATGCGGCTTCCGCCGTGGTGGCCCGGCTGCGGGAGGGCAGCACCGGGGCAAGCGAACTGGTGGCGGAGCTGAGCGCGCGGTTCCCGGCGGCCGAGTTGCAAGAGACCGTCGGCGAGCTCTTGCGGGTGCGGGCCATCGGCGTGGAGGGCGTTCCGGACGAGCCTCCGCCCAAGCAGATGCCTCCGGAAAATTTCCCGTTGACCACCATGGTCCTCAACGTGACCAACCAGTGCAATCTGAGTTGCACGTACTGCTACGAGTACGGCGAGGACAAGATCGTCGACACCCAGAACGGCCGGAAGCCGAAGTTCATGAGCGAGCAGACGGCGCGGGAAAGCGTGGATTTCATGCTGCGGGAATCCGGCGAGAACCGCGTGGCGCACCTGACCTTTTTTGGGGGCGAGACGCTGCTGAATCTTCCCGTGCTGCGTTTTGCCATCGGCTACGCCCGCGAGCGCGCCGCCGCCATGGGCAAAGAGGTGGATTTCAGCCTGACCACCAACGGCACGCTGCTGCGGCCGGAGGTGATCGACTTCCTCACGGAAAATCGCGTCGGCGTCACCATTTCGATCGACGGACCGAAGGAGATGCAGGACCAGTTCCGGGTGTTTCACAACGGCACCGGCAGCTACGCTGTGATCGCG
>JADGNR010000587.1 GCA_017883415.1 Bryobacteraceae bacterium
ATGTGAGCGTGCTCTCCGGCGTGGGCGTGGGCGGTGGCTCGCTGGTCTACGCCAATACCCTGCCGATACCGAAAAAGACCTTCTTCAGTTCGCCTTCGTGGGCCCACCTGGCCGACTGGGAGACCGAGCTGCAACCGCATTACCGGACGGCTTTGCACATGCTCGGGGCAGCCACCAATCCGCGCCTTGAGACCGGCGATATCGCCCTGCGCGAACTCGCGCGGCAGATCGGCATGGAGCAGCATTTCGAAGCGACCAAGGTCTCGGTATTCTTCGGCAAGCCGGCAGAGACGGTGAGCGATCCGTATTTCGGCGGCAAGGGGCCGCAGCGCGCCGGCTGCATATTCTGCGGCGGCTGCATGACCGGCTGCCGTCACAACGCCAAGAACTCGCTGGACAAGAACTACCTCTTTCTGGCGACGCAACAGGGCGCGGTGATCCAGCCGGAGTCCCTGGTCACCGCCGTGCGCCCGCTCGGGGCAGCCGACGGCGCCGACGGCTATGCCGTGGACTGGCAGCCCAGCGCCACGCGCAAGGGCGCGGGCGGCACGCTCAATTGTCGCGGCGCGATATTCGCCGGCGGAGTTCTCGGCACGGTGGAGCTGTTGCTGCAGTTGAAACAGACCTCGCTGCCGCGCCTGTCGGACCGGCTCGGCTACGGCGTGCGCACCAACTCGGAGGCGCTGATCCCGGTGACCGTGCCCGATGGCAAGTCGGTGTTCTCGGACGGAGTCGCCATCGGCTCCATACTGCACACCGATGACCACTCGCATCTGGAGCCGGTGCGCTACGGCGCGGGCTCCGGTTTCTGGCGCCTGTTGATGGCGCCGCGCGTGTATCACCCGAACGGTTTCGTGCGCTGGCTCAAGCTGATGGGCGACTGGCTGCTGCACCCGATAATGAACACGAAGGTCATGTTCGTGGATGATTGGGCCAAGCGCACGCAGGTGCCGGTTTTCGCGCTGCGGCTGCTATCCGTAACAACGTCTATAAAATTGAGCCGTGGACGCATACTAGCGCCGTGGTGTAATGAAAGTATGAATCCTGCTCCGGAATTTGTAATAATTTGTAAGCAAGAGGGGATTTGACATGGTTGCTTACCTATCGGCCTTGGCCGGCCGGCGATATTGAGTACGATACGCACATGACAAGCACAAAAACCAGAATCCTCGTGGTCGACGACGACCTGCGGCTGCGCGACCTGCTCAACCGCTACCTGTCCGAGCAGGGCTTCGGCGTGCACGTCGCCCAGGACGCGGCCACCATGGACAAGTTGCTCGCACGCGAGCGCTTCGACCTGATCGTGCTCGATTTGATGATGCCCGGCGAAGACGGTCTGTCGGTGTGCCGGCGCCTGCGCGGCGCGAAGGACACCATCCCGATCATCATGCTGACCGCCAAGGGCGACGACGTCGACCGCATCGTCGGACTGGAGATGGGCGCCGACGACTACCTGCCCAAGCCGTTCAACCCGCGCGAGCTGGCGGCGCGCATGCGCGCGGTCCTGCGGCGTTACGAGCCGCGGGCCGCCCCGGTGGGAGGCCGTCTGGAGCTGCATGGCGTGGCGCTCGAGCCCGGCACCCGCGAGGTTCTCTCCCACGGAAAACGGGTGGATCTGACCACCTTCGAGTTCGACATCCTGGAGATGCTGATGCGCTCGGCGGGGCGGGTGCTCTCGCGCGATGCCCTCATGGAGAACTTCTACAACCGCAAGGCGACCCCGTTCGACCGCTCTATCGACATGCACATCAGCCACCTGCGCAAGAAACTGGAGCAGGGGGACAACCTGATCAAAACCATCCGCGGCGTGGGCTACCAGTTCTGCCGCACGCCGGAGGATGCCGCGGCCGAATGAACTCGCTGTTTGCCAAGATCCTGGTCTGGTTCTGGTCGACGCTGGCGATTACGGTGGTGGGCTCGGCCTTCATCTCCGCGCTGAGCGTCAACCAGAACTCCTCCGACCGGCAGTCGCCGGCGGCGCGCCTGGTGACGTTGCAACTGGAGGAGGCACGGTCCGCGTACGAAACCGGCGGCCGGCCGGCGTTGCAGGCATTTATGGAAAACCTGCATCGCATCTACGATGCCCAGGGCGTCCTCACCGACGAAAACGGGCGCGATCTGTTGACCGGCCAGGACCGCTCCGCCCTGATGCGGCGGGCGCGGCTGCGGTTGCCGTACCGCTACTTCGGCATCGGCGAAGCCACGATGGCGCGCGCGGCCGACGATGGCCGCTACTGGTTCTTCTTCATCGTGCCGCAGGCGCGAGTCGGCCCCTGGTTCCTGGCGCCCGAGCATCTCTTCGTAATCGCCGCGGCGGTGCTGCTGTGCTACTGGCTCGCATTCCACCTGACCAGCCCGGTGCGCGCCCTGCAAAAGGCCGTGGAACGGTTCGGCCAGGGCGATCTGCGGGCGCGCGTGGGCACCAACCGCCGCGACGAGTTGGGCCAGCTGGCGCGCACCTTCGACCGCATGGCGGAACGCATCGCCACCCTGCTGGCCGCCGAACGCCGGCTGCTGCTCGATATTTCGCACGAGCTGCGGTCGCCGCTGGCGCGGCTGGGCGTGGCCGTGGAGCTGGCGCGCACCGGCGAGAACCCCGATGCCGCGCTCGATCGCATCCAGAAGGAGTCGGACCGGCTGAACGCCCTGGTGGGCCAACTCCTCCAGGTGACGCGCGCCGAAGGCGACCCCAATTCCCTGCGCCGCGACCCGGTTCGGCTGGATGAGCTGGTCCAGCAACTGGTGGACGATTCCCGGATTGAAGCGTCCGCGCGCGGCTGCGTCCTGACCTACGAGAGGCGCCAGCCGGTGACCGTGGAAGGCGATCCCGAGCTGCTGCGCCGCGCGGTGGAAAACGTGCTCCGCAATGCCATCCGGTACTCTCCCCCGGCGACCGCGGT
>JADGNR010000301.1 GCA_017883415.1 Bryobacteraceae bacterium
GTGGTGTTCTTCGGCTCGGCGCGCATCACCGAGGCCGGGCCGATGTCGCAGTATTACCAGGACGCCCGCACGCTGGCGAAGATGCTGACCGAATGGTCGGATCAGTTCACCAACCACACTCATCGGTTCGTGGTCTGTTCCGGGGGCGGGCCGGGCATCATGGAGGCGGCCAATCGGGGGGCCCGCGACGCCAACGGCAAGACGGTGGGGTTGAATATCGGGCTGCCCTTCGAACAGTTGCCCAACCCTTACATCACCCCGGAGCTGAGCTTCGAGTTTCACTACTTCTTCATGCGCAAGTTCTGGTTCGCCTACCTGTCCAAAGCCCTGGTGGTATTTCCCGGCGGATTCGGCACCATGGATGAGCTGATGGAGCTGTTGACCCTCACGCAGACCCAGAAGCTGGCCAAGAAGATCAACATCGTGCTCTACGGGAAGGCGTACTGGCAGGAGATTATCAACTTCGAGGCGCTGCTGAAGTACGGGATGATTTCGCCCGAGGACCTGGACCTGTTCCATTACGCGGACGATCCGGTGGCGGCGTTCGAGATCCTCAAAACGGGACTGCTGCCCTATGCCTTGCAGCCGGAAACTCTGGAGACGCCGGCGATCGCCAAGTCCCGAAATCCGCAAAATCCCGCCGGCACCTAAGAGGGCTGTCCGGGCACAGAGGGCAGTCCGGGCACGTGAGGGGGCACTCTCGGGCAGTGAGGGTGCGGTCTCGGGCAGTGAGGGGGCCGCCCCGTATTCTCGGTGGGAGAGAAGCCATGTTCCAACGCGCAGTGGCGCCGGGGATCGAGATCCGGCAGTTCGCGATGGCGGACGCCGCACCCGTCTTTGCCGTGGCCGACCGCCACCGGGAGTATCTGCGCGAGTGGCTGCCGTGGGTGGATCAGACGCGCTCGGCGGACGAAGTGCGGGAGTTCATTGAGCGCTCCCTGGCGCAGTCGGAGGCGAACCAGGGGCCGAATGCCGGTATCTGGGTCGAGGGCGCGCTGTGCGGGTCGCTGGGGTGCCACCCCATAGACTGGTCCAACCGGAATTGCAGCATCGGCTATTGGATCGAGGCCGGGCGGCAGGGGAAAGGCGTGGTTACGCGGTGCTGCGCGGTGTTGCTGGATTACCTTTTCGACGAAATGGGTCTGCATCGCGTGGAGATCCGCTGCGCCACCGGCAACCTGCGGAGCTGCGCCATTCCCGAGCGGCTGGGCTTCACCAGGGAAGGTGTGGCGCGCGAGGCCGAATGGGTGAACGACCGCTGGCTGGACCTGGTGGTCTGGGGGATGCTGGAGCAAACCTGGCGGGCCTCAGCCTGGTGGCGCGCCGCCCACCGCTGAAGCCGGCAGCCAGCGTTCCAGCGTACGCGCCAGCGCGGCCAGGCGGAACGGCTTGCCGAGGTAATCGTCCATCCCCGCGGCGAGACACTTTTCCCGACTGCCGGCCACGGCGTTGGCAGTCATGGCGATGATCGGAATGCGGGTCGACGGCAACGCCTGCCGGGCTTCCAGGTGGCGGATTCCCGCCGTGGTCTGGTAGCCGTCCATATCGGGCATCTGGCAGTCCATGAGGACCAGGTCGAAGCGATCGCGGGCGCAGGCTTCGAGCGCCTGCGCTCCGCCGGAGACGGCCTCGGCGGTGTAGCCCAGGCCGCGCACGGCCCGCAGCGCCACCAGCTGGTTGACGGGGTGGTCTTCGACGATCAGGATGCGGACGGCCGGGAGATGGCGCTCGGGAAGGCCGGGCCCTGGCGGAGCCACCACGGCACGCGACTCGGGCTGCGGCTGTAGGGCGGCCTCGGGTTCCACCACCGCCTCGCCGGCGGGCTGCACGGGAATCAGGAACCAGAAGGTGGAGCCGCGCCCCGGCTCGCTTTCCACCCCGATGGAACCTCCCATGAGGCTGACCAGGCGCCGTGAGATGGCCAGACCCAGACCGGTGCCGCCGTACTTGCGCGTGGTGGCCGAATCGGCCTGGGTAAACGGCATGAAGAGCTTGCCGGTGAGTTTCGGATCGATGCCGATGCCCGTATCGACGATGCGGAACAGGACGGCCCCGCATTCGGCGGGGTCCCCCGCCAGGGTCGCTTCCAGGCGCACGTGCCCTTGTGCGGTGAACTTCAATGCGTTTCCCACCAGATTGAGCAGGACCTGGCGGAGGCGCAGGGCATCGGCGATGACGCGGCGGGGCACGTTGCCGGCAATGGAGGTATCGAGGCGCAATCCCTTGGAGAGGGCGCGCGGGGCGAACAGCTTGACGATGTCGGCGATCGCGGCGTGGAGATCGAATGGCGCGGCATCCACCCGCAGAGCTCCCGCCTCGATCCGGGAAAAATCGAGGATGTCGCTCACAATGGCGATCAACGATTCCGAACTGTTGTGGATGACCTCGGCCATTTCGCGCTGGTCGCGGTCGAGGCTGGTACGGGCGAGCAATTCGGCCATCCCTACAATTCCGTTCAACGGCGTGCGGATTTCGTGGCTCATATTCGCTAAAAATTCGGATTTGGCGGCGTTCGCGTCGTCTGCCGCCCGGCGCGCCGCGCGCACGCGGAACATTTGCCACAGCAGGACCGTGAAGGCCAGGGCCACCCCGGCCATGCCGTAGGCGTGGACCCGGGAGGTGTTCCGCCGATCGGTCCACTGATGGATGAAATCGCTCTCGGTCGCCGAATAGACCAGGTACTTGGCGACGAGATCCCGCAAAACGCCTTGCTCCGCGAGGCCATCGATGCGGGCGCGCAACTCATCGGCTACGGCGGCGGAGGCCAAGGTGGAACCGACGCCCAGGCTGACGCGCGTGGCGGGGAGCGGAGTGATGTGGAAATCCGTCGCAGCGCAACCCGCGGGCCGGCGCAGGGAGATCGATCCCATCGATTGCAGCAGGATAAACGCGGCCTCCGATTCGCCGGAACAGAGGGATTGAATGGCTGCCACCTCGCCCGGTTTATACAAAGGGCGGGCTCCGGGCAGGCTCTCCGTGAGCGAGCTCTCGGGTCCCAGACCGTAGACCACGGTCATGCCGTGCCAACTGGATTTGGGCGGACCCCGGGTAACCAGGCAGCGCTCTCCCGCCATCCAGGGATCGCTCACATGCGCATAGCGCTTGCGTTCGGGCAGGATGCTGAGCAGCGGCCACAAGTCCACGTTCCCCGCACGGAGGGCGGCGTCTGGCCCCTCCGGAGTATCGACCCATTGCAAGCGGATTCCGGCGCGCCGCGCGGCTTCGGCCACCACCTCCACCGCCAGACCGTCGACGCGGCCGTCGGGGTGAACCGTGGCGTACTGGCTGTTGGCGCGCACACCGATGCGGTAGGTGCGTCCGGCGAACCGCTGGGCGCGAAACGACGGCGCCACGGCCAGCAGCACCGCTACGAAACCGCAGAGGCCGGCCATCGCCAGCAGAAGGCGGCGCTGATATAGGCCAAGCATCTTTAGCTAGTAGACCTATCGGCCGGATGGCGAAAAGGTTTAGCCCGGGCTCTGTGGGGCGGGAGGCAATCAGCGCGGTGGGGCGGACCCCCGAGTCCGCGCCCGCCCACTTGCCAGGCGCGTCCTCTAGGCCCGGCTCAGATCCCGGCGGGCTTGGTGGAGGGGTCTACCAGCGGGATGGTCGAGGGCCGCTTCACCTTGCCCTTGTAGGCCTCGTCCAGGTCGACATTGTTGATGTCCAGAATTCGTCCGAGCACCAGGTCGAGGGTATTGCGCGCCTTGGCCAGGGAATTCAAGGCGGTCACTTCGGTCTGTTGGGCGGTGACCACATCGCGCTGGATCAGCTCCACGTCGGTGAAATTAGCCTTGCCCAGCTCGTATTTTCTCTGCGTACCGGCAAAGGTCTGCTCCTGGAGCTTGCGCGCCTTGACCGCGGTCTCGTACGACGCGCGCGCTTGCTCGAGCACCATGCGGGCGGTCACCACATCCAGGCGGACGCGGTTTTCGTTCTGCTTCTGGTCGATCTCGGCCTTGCGCAGGTCTAACTGCGCCTTGATCATGTCGGCGCGCGCGGTGGTGTTGCTCAAGGGCACGTTGAGGTTGAAGCCGAGCGAGTAGGTGGGGAAATGGCGGGCCAGCACCTGGCTGAAGACCGAGCCCCAGTTGCCCAGGAATGTGGGATTGGGGGAGCCGCGGGCGAGCAGCGGCGTGCCGTCGGGCAGCACCGGAATGGCAATGGCGTTGGGCGCCCCAGCCAGGCCGTTGTTCTCCAGATCGAGGCTCACGCTGAGGCCCGGCCGCATGGCATTCTTCACGCCCTTCAGCAGCAGGCGGCTGTTCTCCATGTTGATGGACGTTTCCAGCAGCTCGGGACGGCCGGCGAGCGCTTCCGCCACCAGGTCCTGAATGGGCTGTATGGCCTCGGCCGGCGGCACCTGAATGGTATCGGTGGGAATGATGTGGGCTTCCATGAGGGTGATGTTGTCGACCCCGCTGCGGGTGAGCGCGCTCTTGACGATCAGCTCCTGTTCGATCAACTGCGTGTGCGCCTGGCGCAGGTCCAGCTCGGCGGTCTGTACGCCGGCCTCGGCCTGGATGATATCGATGGGGGCCACGGCCCCGATGGCGGCGCGCTTGCGGTTATCCTCGTACAGCTTCTGGGTGATCTCGAGGGACTTCTCCTTGAACTTCAGATTGTCGGCGAGCGAGACCAGGTCCCAGTAGAGGTCGGTGACGTTTTTGACGGTGGCAATCACCTGTTCCTTGAAATTGAGGTCGGCCACCCGGAGATTGTTGCGCGCTTGCACCATCACGCGCTTGTTGGTGGCCACGCCGAAGCCTTGCAGGAGCTGTTGCGTAACGGTGAACTGTAAATTGCCCGAGAGGCTCGGATTATAGACATTGCCCGGCGAGTTTTGCGCCACGCTCTGTTGAAACATGTCCACGACGACCGAGGTCCCGGTGATGAACTGCTTCTGGAGGCCGTAGTTGAGGGTGTGGGCGCTGCTGACGATGGAATTGGTGCCGGTGGCGGTGTCGCTGGTCAGAATATGAGTATTGTGAGTGGCCTGCCAGCCGACGAAGGCAAACGGCTCCAGGTTGGGAATGCCGCTGCCGGCGCCCTGAATGGTGAAGCCGCCCAGGATGCCGGTGTTGCCGCCCCCGCCCGCGGTGGAGAATCCCACGCCGCTGAGACCGGCCAGCACGCCGCTCGTCGCGGAATTGAAGCCGGCGCGGGCCGGGTTGCTGCGGAAGGTCAGCAATTGTCCGGCGCTGGCGCGCAAAACGTCGGATTCCGCCTCCGGACGGCCATAGCGGGCCACTTCGATATCGAGGTTGTTTTCCAAAGCCAGCGCGATGGCGTCCTGCAACGACAGGTAGATATTGCCTGCCCGCATGAGGGATTCCAGGCGGGTGGAGTTGTAAAAGACCGGGTGCCCGACCTCGCGCGGCAGGTACCGCCAGGCGAAATGCGAGAGCAGTCCGGTGCCCTTGTAGGTGGAGACTTCCGGGGTGCTGCCGCCGGAAGGAACGTCGGATTGCCCCCAGGCGGGAGCGAGCAAGCAAAGAAGTGCGAGAACTTTCATAAGGATCCTCCCTGGAGATCGAGGTACGGGTGCGGTATCGCACGGCAACTGCCATACCACCGCGTCGGAGCGGTGCAAGCCATTGAGAAACATACGTTTCATGGCTGTGCGGAGGGTGGCGCGACGGCTCTGGGCTGTCCGCTGGCGAACAGCGGTTTGCGGAATCGGACGGCGGGGAATTTTTCCGGGTATCGTGGAGAGAGCCCATGTACAAGGCGATCCTGCTCGATCTCGGCAAGGTGCTCATCCAGTTCGATTTCAAACGGGGGTACACGGCGCTGGAGGGCCTCTGCCCGTACGCCGCCGCCGAGATTCCCCGGCGCCTGGCCCCGACCGGGTTGGTGGAGCGCTTCGAAACCGGATTGATCGAGCCACGCGCATTTGTGGCCGAACTCTGCGGCGTGCTCGACCTGCGCGTGGATTACGAGCAGTTCCGCCGCTTGTGGTGCACCATCTTCACCGAGCCGCTGCTGCCGGAGAGCATGCTCGAAGGGCTGGCCGCGCGGTATCGCCTGGTGCTGGTTTCCAACACCAATGCCATCCACTTCGAGACGCTGCACCAGAGCTACCCCTTGCTGCGCCACTTTCATGAGCTGGTGCTCTCCTACCAGGTGAAGGCCATGAAGCCGAGGCGGGAAATCTACCGGGTGGCGATGGAGCGCGCCGGCTGCCGCGCCGAGGAGTGCTTTTACGCCGACGACATTGCCGTTTACGTCGAGGCGGCCCGCCTGCTGGGCATCGACGCCGTGCGATTCGAATCGCGCGAGCAGTTGGAACGGGAGATGAAGGGGCGGGGGATTTGCTGGTGAAAAACCTCGCCGCCTCGCGTATGGTGGCAGGAACGTCGATGGCCGCTTTCACCGCCACCGCCTGATGGACGATAGGGGCGTTTCCCTCGTATCCCTCGGTGGAGACCAGAAGCTTTTTGTAGAGAGCCGCGGCCGGCGCGATGTTGATCCGCAGTTCGTGCCTGCCATACGGAAGGTCCAGGACCCGGGCGAACGCGCGCCGGAGATGACCGTCGTGGCGCCCAGCACCCGCGCGGGAGTCGCCCTCAGGGACTACGTCGCCTCCATCGGCCTGGGACAACTGCTCGATCACTTTCTGGCCTCGAACGGATCGATTTGGGGCGTCTCCTCGGTGCGGATCTTGGAGACCACGACGGCGTCAGGGTGACGGTAGAATAGGGCTAGTGAAGTCTTCAAGGACCACCGCCAAGAGGAACGGGCGGCCTCAGCCGGAGCGCCTTGTGTCCAAGCTTGGCAAGCAACTCCGGAAGCTGGCCGAAGAGTACGCAGCGTCTGGCGGCAAACTGCTCAACCGCCGCGAGCTCGAGCGGGAAATCGCCGAGCGGCGGGGCCTGCGATAGTGGCGCGGCGCGCTATCCGTACGTATTTGGACAGCGGTGTTCTGATTACGGCATACAACGCGGCTCCAGAACTGAAAGAACCGGCACTGCGTGTGCTTGAAGACCCGGACAGGGTTTTCCTTTGTAGCCCGTTCGTCCACCTGGAGACCACACCTAAAGCGCTTTTCAATAAGCGTAGCGGCGAACATCGTTTTTATCAGACGTACTTTGGGCGGGCCACGACGACGAACGACCTCAAGCTGATTCTCGGCCATGGGCTTAGAGAGGCGGCCACGTCGGGAGTGGGTCCCATGGACGCACTGCATCTCGCCGCGGCGCATCTGCTTAA
>JADGNR010000588.1 GCA_017883415.1 Bryobacteraceae bacterium
TCAGCCTTCTCCGCCCAGTACGGAGGCGGCGGCATGGTTTATAACCAGATCAACAAGGGCGGCTCAAATCAGTTCCACGGCATGGTGTACGACTACCTCAAGAACACCGCGCTGAATGCCTCGCCTTTTGGCTTTAACGGCGTTTCCTTCAAGACGCCGCAGCACTTCAACGATTTCGGCGCCAATATCGGCGGTCCGGTGATCAAGAACAAGGTATTCTTCTTCTTCGGCGTCGATCACACCATCAACCACACCACCCCGGCAGTTAGCTTCGCCACTGTGCCCACCGCGGCTATGCGGGCGGGCAACTTCGCCGGATTGAACCCAATCTACGATCCCACCACGCAGACTGTGAATCCTACTACGGGCGTGGTGACGCGCACGTTATTCCCCAACAACCAGATTCCAGCGGCGATGTTGGACACGGTAGCCAAGAACATCCAGGCGTACTACCCGCAACCCAATCGGGCTGGGCAATTGGTGAATGGCATCGCGACCAACAACTATAGTTACCTCGCCCCGGGAAACACCCCGAAGCGCAAGTACTTCGGCAGATTCGATGCCGATGTCACCAGCAGCAACCGGATCACTGGCTCGGCTGCCTGGAACGACGGCCCGATGCTCCCGTTCAGCCCGGTAGACCCGATCAACAAAGACCCCGGGGACGTAATGAACATGAGCGGCCAGCTCTCCGATTACTGGACTATCAGTCCGACGCTCATCAACGAACTCCGCATCGGCTTCATGGGCGAGTACGATGTGTTCCACCCCGCCACTATCGGACTGGGCTATCCGGCGAAACTCGGCCTGCAGTTCTCAAAGGAAGACATTTTCCCGAATGTCTCCATCAGCAACTATTACGGCCTTGGCCCGGGTTCCCCCTCGAATACCGAGTACAAAGAGAACACCTTCGATATTTCGGACCAGGTGACTCTGATCCACGGACGCCACCTCCTCCACTTTGGAGGCGGGGCGCTCATCTTCCGCGCCGATTCCACCGCGTGGGGCAATATCAAGGGTGCAGAGGTTGGTTTCACCGGCGTCTACACCGCGGGCAGCAACACCGGCGCGCTCGCCTCCGGCTCCGGCTCTTCCTATGCGGACTTCCTGTTGGGCTATGTGCAGAACTGGAACGCTCTCAATTCGCCTGAATACGGCGGCCGCCTGAAGAATCCCGGCGCCTTCATCCAGGACGACTTCAAAGTAACCCCCAAACTCACCCTGAACCTCGGTTTGCGGTGGGAAGGCAACACGGGCTGGACCGAAATCTACGGCAACGAGCGCTCGTTCGATCCGAACGTGATCAATCCCGCCACCAATGCTCCCGGCGCGCTGTGGTTTGCCACGACCAAGGCCAACGGCCGCGACAGACTGCAGAAAGGCGTCTATAAGAACATCCTGCCGAGGTTCGGCTTTGCCTACCAGCTTGGCGACAAAACTGTCATCCGTGGCGGCATCGGCCTCTACACCTTCCCCTGGAATGTGGACACCTATGGCGGCGGTTTGGGCCAGGCTTCGGCAACCTCGGGCAACCAAACGGATTCCACCGGTAACGTGAGCCCCGTGGTGATTCTCTCGTCCGATGGAAACACCAACTACCAGGGTGCGAAGGGCGCCGCAATTAACTCGATTTACAAACGCGCTTCCAACACCCCGGATGCTCTCAACGGGCAGTCAGTGGGCTTCTTCCCGTACACGGCGCCGTCCCCGCTACTTCGCTCCTGGAACTTGACCATTCAGCGGCAAGTTACCCAGAGCATGGTTTTCGACATCGGTTATGTGGGCAGCAACCAGTCGCACCTGCCGTTCACGACGGATCTCAATCAGGTACCGGAAAACCTTCTGGGGCCGAACGATGCGGCGTTCCGTCCGTATAAGTTCCAGAGCGTCACCGGCAACACCACCGATGGAATAGCCAACTACAACGCTTTCCAGACGGGGCTTACGCGCCGCTTCGCCCAGGGATTGATGTTCAACGTCAACTACACCTGGTCGCATATGCTATCGAATCAGGATTCCTCCGGCTGGGGTTCGCTGCAGGGCGCCACCCCCTACCAGCGCGCCTACAACCCGATGGCGAACTATGGGAACTCGAACTTTGACGTTCGCCATATGTTGAAGGCGCATGCATCGTACGATCTGCCCGTTGGCAGGGGCCGGCAGTTCGTCAATAACAGCAAGGCACTCGATTACGCGATCGGTGGCTGGACGCTGTTTGGCGACTTCATCAAGCAAGGCGGCAGTCCGTTCACGCCTTTCATGCAGGTGAACAACAGCTACTCTCTGTCGTCGAATAACGTGTGGTATCCGAACCTGGTGGGTGATCCCAAGGCAGTGGCCGGGGGGCAGAGTATCGATTCGTGGTTCAACGTCAATGCCTTCGCGTCTCCCACTCCTGGAACATTCGGGAACCTGGGAAGAAATACCCTGTATGGCCCGGGATTGACCGCCGTCAACATGTCGCTCCATAAGGTGTTCAAGTTCACGGAGCGTACAAACTTGGACTTCAGCGCCAACGCCACCAATCTGTTCAACCACCCGTCGTTCGCCCTGCCGGATAAGGCGATCGGCGCGGGCCACGTTGGCAGGATCAGCGGTACCAGCGTGGGCTCTCGACAGATGGAACTAGTTGCCAAATTCCTTTTCTGAGATCCGAAAGCGCAGCTGACAGCCGGCACCCGCCGCATCCGGCGGACTGCTGCCCTGGTTGAGGCAGCAGTCCGCGCGGAGCGGAACCAGCGCACGCCCATGCTTATTTCTGGAACAGTAACGGCGCGAATTGGTACAGGCTGCGCCGCCAGGACAGCCACTCGTGAGCGGTCTGCGGAGACTCGTAGAAGACGCTACTGACGCCGGCTTGCTTCAACGCTTCCACGTTAGTCTTGCCGGCA
>JADGNR010000302.1 GCA_017883415.1 Bryobacteraceae bacterium
GTTACGTCGTCGGAGGAACGCAGCCGCCAGCGATGCCCCGAGTGCGTTTGCGGCCACAGGCAGAAGGTGCACAGCGCCGGGCATCCGCGCGAAGTGTAGAGCGAAACGAACGGGTTCAACAGAAACGGCACGTTGTAGCGGGTGATGTCCAGATCGCGCTTATAGACCTTGGTCACCCACGGCAGAGCGTCCAGGTTCTCGATGGCCGGCCCTTCGGGATTGTTGACCACGCTTCCGTTGCGGCGGAAACTCACGCCCGGCAGCTCGGCCAGCGGCTTGCCGCGGGCGTAGTCCGCAATCTGGTAATCGAATTCCCGGCGCACCACGAAATCGATGGCTTTGTTGGCCAGCAGCGTCTTGTCCGGCTCGATGGTGACCGGCGGTCCCACGAAGGCCACCTGCAGCTTCGGGTTCACATCCTTCATCATCGCGGCCATCTTCACATCCACATGAAAGCCGGGCGTGGAGGTGTACAGGACGAGCAGCTCGAAATCCGGGGCCATGGCCACCGTCTGCTCGATGGAGATCTTGTGGGGCGGGGCATCCACCACCTTGCTGTCGGGCAGCATGCCGGCGGGATAGCAGAGCCACACCGGATACCAGTACGATTCGATTTCCCGCGAGGCCGGCCACCGCGAGCTGGCGCCGCCATCGAACCCTTCAAAAGAGGGGGGATTCAGAAACAGCGTTCGCATGTTTTCCTCCAGCGGAGCGGATGACCGGCCCTACTGCTGGCCCTCGTTGTCCGCCGCCACGCCCCGCTTGGAACCGTCGATCGAAAAATTGCTGAAGTCGATGGTGAGCTCGGCCTTGCCAAATACCCGGGCCTGTACGACGCTTTGCACCTGCCGGGGCACCGAGATTCCATCGCGAATCTCGTACGTTCTCACGAATTCGATCCTTTTCAGGAAAATCGAAGGATTCTTCACCAGGTGTCCCGATTCCTGCACCCGCAGGTAGGTGCCGGCGTCAATCCACACCTCGCCCTGGAACAGCCCCTGGCGTTTTTGCCTGGGCGAAACCTGGAACACATGAACGTCGCGTCCGTTCAGTTGGCTGCGGCCTTTGTACCGGAACTTGTAATTCTCCGGCGTCACCGCCAGCGAGGGGGCCTGTTCCTGCTGGGCCTCGGCCTCGGCGGTCAGGTAACGGGCAATCACCTGGTTCTTCACCGTGCCGTCGCCTTCAAAGCGCAGCTTCTCGTAAGTAATCCGGCCCAGGGCCGAGATGCGCCGCAAAGCGTGGAGATGTCCCCGCTTCTGGAATTTGGGTAGCGAGGCGGCGATCTCCACTTCCATGGAGACGCCTTGCAGCAAGCGCGCCTGATCGCGCGAAGCGGCGCAATAGTTCTCGACGATGGCATCGGACGGCGCCGCCGGCTCCGTCGCCACGGTCGCGGCAAAACTGGTACACAACAATAGAAGAACGCGAAACTTCAATGAATTACCCCGTAAGAGAAGATTAAACCTAGAGACCTAAGTCTATCAGCATCAGGCTTTCCAGGCAATTCGGAATTTACCCTTCTTTACCTTTGGATGCAGCCGGAGCGCGGTCTGATTCGCCGGTTCCGGTGGGGCGGGCGCGCTCTGGGCCCGCGAATAGAGTGGCGAAAGCCGCGGATCGCAGGCGGCACCGCCTGCGCCACTTAGCTTTTCCAAACTGGGAAGGCGGCACAAGTTGTGGGGCAGCCAATTATGGCTGCCGCCGGCTTTCAGCCGGCGCTGAGCCGCCTGAAAGGCGGCTGCGGGCAGGATTGCCCGCCCCACGACTGCCGGGCTGGCCGGTGCTACGCTTGGGGCATGCCCCAGTATCGCATCGAACGTGGGCGCCGGGCCCCGGGCTCCCGCGCTACCCGCATCACCCTGCTGGTCATCCTGGTCCTGCTGCTTCTCGGGGCGCGCTCTCTGGCGTCCTACGCCATCGAAATCGCGTGGTGGAAGGAACTCGGGCAGTTCCGTACCTGGCTCAGCATGCTGTACTACAGCGTGGCGCCGGTCGCGCTCGCCACCGTGGTGGCCTTCGCGGTCTTGTGGCTGACCCACGCGCGCGCGCTGCACTTCGCCGAAACGTCGTTGCGCGAACACCGCATCTACGCGCGCATCGCCGCGCTGGTGCTGCTGCTGTTGGGCTATCTCATTGCCGCCGGGTCCACCGATACGTGGACCGTGGTGCGCTTCGCCGGCTCGCGCGGCCTGGCGGGGGCCGCCGCCGGGTGGCATGATTCGGTCTTCAACCGGCCGCTCTCCTTTTACCTGTTCGATCTCCCCTTCTATGGGATGCTGCGCGGCTACGTGCTGGCCCTGGTGATCGTCGCCATCGTGCTGTACTGGGCCGCGGCGCGGGCCTGGCAGTTGCGCTATAAGCTTCCCGAGCTAAGAGAGATGCGCGAGCTCGATCCGACGTTCTTCCGCCTGGAAGGCGGCCTGGAATCGCGTTTTCTGCGGGGCGCCGCCGTGGTGCTGCTGCTGGCGCTGGCCGCCCGCTTCTTCCTGGGCCGCTACGAAATGGTGTACAACGAGCACGGCACGTTTCTGGTGGGTGTCGATTACGTGGATCTGAACATCGGCCTGCCGCTGCAATGGCTGCTGATTGTGGCCTGCCTGGCCGCCGCCGGGCTGGTATGGATGGGCCGCTGGTTTCTGGCGGGGGCCATGGCCCTGGCGTTGGTGATCTCATTCGTGGCGCCGCGAGCCGTCTCGGCGCTCTATGTGCGGCCCAATGAGATCTCGCTCCAGCGTCCTTACATCAAGACCCATATCGGTGCCACGCGCAGCGCGTACGGCCTGGAACAGCGCGTGCGCGAGGTGGAATTCAAGGCGCAACCCGAGGCCCCCATCGACGTCGCCGCCAACCGGCCCACGCTGGACAACGTGCGGCTCTGGGACTGGAGCGCGTTCAAGGCCACCATCACCCAGATTCAGGCGTTGCGCCCGTACTACGTGTTCAACGACAGCGACGTGGACCGTTACACCATCGACGGACAGTACCGGCAAGTGCTGCTTTCCCCGCGCGAGCTCGACCTCAGCCAACTCCCCGCCGCGCGGGCGAATTGGATCAACCCCGCGTTCATCTACACCCACGGATACGGTCTGGTGCTGGCCGAAGTGAGCCAGATTACCGCCGACGGCCTGCCCGTGCTGCTCATCGACAACGCGCCGCCGCAAGTCAAATCGCCGAGCCTGCGGCTGGAACGCCCGGAAATCTATTATGGCGAGGTGTCGCACGAGCCGGTTTTCGTGGATACGGCGCAGGAGGAATTTAACTATCCCTCGGGCGAGAAAAACGTAGTTTCGCGCTATCAAGGAAAGGGCGGTTTCCCGATCTCCTCGTTTCCCATGCGCCTGGCCGCCGCCATCCGCGAAGGCGAGCCCAACATCCTGCTCACCGATTATCTGAAACCGCACAGCCGCATGATGATTCATCGGAAGGTGCGCGAGCGGGTGCAGGAACTGGCCGGATTTCTGGAATGGGACCCCGATCCCTACCTGGTGATCACCGAGGCCGGCCGGCTGGTGTGGATGATCGACGGGTACACTACCTCCGACGCGCATCCCTACTCGCGCGCCGTGGACGTTCCCGATATCGGCCGGCTGAACTACATCCGCAACGCGGTCAAGGCCACCATCGACGCCTACGACGGCGAGACCCATTTTTACGTCTTTGCCCCCGACGATCCCATCATCGGCGCGTACCAGCGCCTCTTCCCGGACCTGTTCCTGCCGGCCGCGAGCATGCCCGCCGATCTGCGGGCGCACGCGCGGTATCCCGAGACCCTGTTCCGGGTACAGGCCGAAATCTATCGCACGTACCACATGCTCGACCCGCAGTCGTTCTATAACAAGGAAGACCTGTGGGACCTGGCGCGGCACACCACCAGCCAGGGCGGGGGCACCGAACCGGTGACCCCGACCTATGTCATGGCCGCCCTGCCCGGTGAGCCGAAGGCCGAGTTCCTGGTGCTGGCGCCGTTTACCCCTCGAAATAAGGACAACCTGATCGGCCTGATGGTGGCGCGCTGCGACGGGCCGAACCTGGGCGATATCGTGGTGCTGCTGCTGTCCAAGCAGGAGCTGATCTTCGGCCCCATGCAGATCGGGGCGCGCATCAACCAGGAGCAGACCATCTCCAAGGACCTCTCGCTGTGGAACCAGCAGGGGTCGCAGGTGCTGCGCGGGCAGATCCTGGTGCTGCCGGTGGGCAACACGTTCCTTTACGTGGACCCGCTCTATATTCAGGCCACCGAAGCGCGCATGCCGCAGTTGAAGAAAGTGGTGCTGGCGGTGGGCAACCGCCTGATCTATACCGACACCTACGACCAGGCGCTGGCCCAGCTCTCCTCGGGCGCCCAGCAGTTGATCCAGCAGGCGGCGGTTCCGGCGGGCTCGCCGCCCGCGGCCCAGGCGGCCGCCCCGGCAGCGGCTCCTCGCGCCGGTGCGGACCCGCGTCTCGACCGCGTCCGCGAGCACCTCCGCCGCTATCGCGAACTGGCCGCCCAAGGCAAGTGGTCCGAAGCCGGCAAGGAACTGGAAGCGATCGAAGCGGAGGTGCGGAAGTAGACGGGCGCTCAGGGGATGCGGACCGGCGTGGCCAACCCCTCCGCGCGCGCCAGTTGAGCCTGCCTGCGGTCGAAGGTGTAGAACGACTCCGCGGCCAGGGTCAGCGCGGCCGCCACATGGAGGATATCCAGCGTGCGCGTGCCCAGTACGGCCGTATGTTTCCGGGAGAGCGTCCGGGCGTGCTCGAAGAGCGTCGCGGGAACGCCCACCGCGTAAAAAACGCCGCGCGCCAGGTCGGAGGCCCCGTCAGCCGATGCTGCCCGAGCCTGCTCGGCGCTAATCTCCCGTCGAAACCGGCGCAATTCGATGGCATTGGTGAGTTCGGATTGCCCGAATGGGCTTAGGGGAAATGGGCCGGCCGCCCGGCGCATAGCGAGCGCAGCGGCGGCTGAATTCGCATCGGCGGTGTAGAGCGAAATCAGAAAACTCGTTTCCAGGTAGGCGCTCAATAGCCCTCGTCCCTCTCGGCTCTGATGAGCGCGGCCCCTGTGACTGCCAGCTTTTTGTTCCCGTAGATCTTTTTGAGCCGGCCCAGGAAGTCGGGGAGTTGGGGCGCCGTGGCCGGGTGTTCCGGCACGAGGCGGGCGATCACGCGCTTTCGTCTCGTGATCTGAATCTCTTCGCCCTCCTGCAGCAGGTTCTCGATCTCCGGGAAGCGATACCGCAGGTCGCGAACGCTGGCCTGTCTCATGTGATCCAGTTTAGCATCACAAAAGTCGCCGGGTGTTGGTCTCTTACGGCTCGATCAGGCCCTGGCGGATGGCGTAGCGCACCAGGCCGGCGGTCTCGTGGATCTCCAGCTTTTCCATGATGCGCGCGCGATGCGACTCGCCCGTGCGCACGCTGACGCCGAGTAACTGGGCCACCTCTTTGGTGGTCTTGCCCTCCGCGATCAGTTGCAGCACCTGGCGCTCGCGCAGGGTCAGGGCCTCCTCCGGCTTCTCACCTTTGTTCAACATCTCGCGAACCACCGTCCCGGAGATTCCGGGGCTGAGGTACACGTTGCCGCGAACCACTTCCTGGATGGCCTGCACCAGGTCGGAGGCGGCCTTGGCTTTCAAAACGTAACCGACCACGCCGGCCCGGAAGGCACGCAGGACATGCTGCTCGTCGGAGTGCATGGTCAGCAGAATGGTCGGGATCCCCAATTCTTTTTGGATCTCCGAGGCGGCTTCAATGCCGTTCATGACCGGCATCGACAGATCCATAACCATGAGATGCGGTCGGGCGGTCCGGGCCAACTGCACTGCCTGCGCGCCGTTTTCGGCTTCTCCCACGACCGTCATGCCGTGCTTCTCCAGCAGGACTTTGAGGGCGTCCCGCAGCATGGCGTGATCGTCCGCCAGAATCACTCGAACAGACATTGGACACTTCCTTTTGCAAACCCAGGCTCAAATACAATTACTTCGGACATTCACAGCCTGGCAGTGTTGAATCAATCCACACATTCATCGTAACCCCTTTGCCAAAGGAACCAAAACCATCACTAGTACTAGTACCGAACTGGGCCGGTCCAAAATCGGAAGGGCAAGGCGCCAAGAATTAGCAGGAGAAAACGGACGCAATGCTTGAATCCGGTCGAAACAGAGGCTATTCTTGGAAATACTCACAACAGGAACATTGGGAATGCCAAACGGGCTCCGATTTGCAGCTATCGATATCAAGACGGCCGACCGTTATCCGGACTCGGCCTGTTCGGTTGCCGCGGTTCTGGTGGAGCAGGGCCAGGTGGTGGACTCGATGCATGCCTTCCTGCGGCCTCCGCGGAAGGACTTCGTCCTGTCCTACAGCCATGGCATTACGCGGGACATGGTTTCCAGCGCGGCGACCTTTGCCCAAGTCTGGCCCGAGGTGCAGAAACTGATTTGCGGCGCCGATTTCGTGGCGGCGCACAATGCCCTCTTCCACCGGTCCGTCGTCCAGGCGTGCTGCAGCCGGGCCGGACTGGCGATACCGGATCTGTATTTTACGTGCACGGAGCGGATTGCCCGCGAAGTCTTCGGCATCTACCCGACGGACCTGAGCAATGTCTGCTGCGAGTTGCGGATACCGCTTGCGGATCACCACGCGGGGGGCGCCGCATTGGCCTGCGCGCAGATCGTACTGGCGCACCAGCGTCGCTTGCAGCCGGCGTACTCCTTGTCAAGCCGGTAAGCGAAGGCGGCGGTTTCTTACGGCTCGATCAGGCCCTGACGGATGGCGTAACGCACCAGGCCGGCGGTCTCGTGGATCTCCAGCTTTTCCATGATGCGCGCGCGATGCGATTCGCCCGTGCGCACGCTGACGCCCAGTAACTGGGCGACTTCTTTGGTGGTCTTGCCTTCCGCGATCAGTTGCAGCACCTGCCGCTCGCGCAGGGTCAGGGCTTCGGACTGGGCGGCGTCCTTGTTCAACATCTCGCGAACCACCGTCCCGGAGATTCCGGGGCTGAGGTACACGTTGCCGCGAACCACCTCCTGGATGGCCTGGACCAGGTCGGAAGCGGCCTTCGCTTTCAGAACGTAACCGGCGATTCCGGCCCGGAAGGCGCGCAGGACATGCTGCTCGTCGGAGTGCATGGTCAGCAGGATGGTGGGAGTGCCGGATTCCTTCTGAATCTCCGTAGCCGCTTCAATCCCGTTCA
>JADGNR010000058.1 GCA_017883415.1 Bryobacteraceae bacterium
ACGCTGCGGCTCATCCGCGAGATCCTCTACTTCGGCATGGATGGGCAGGGCAGTCTGCAGTTGCCGGCGCCGGCGAAGTAAGCGCCGGCTAAGGTAAGTTAGCAGCCAGTTGGGCCGACGAGTACAAGCACATCCTGGCGCTGTTCGAGAATAATTTGAAGTAGGGGCCCGGCCCTTGCCATACTGGAATCTCCAATATGAGCACTCCCCTACAAATTGTAGTGTGCGGGAGCATCGTTCCCGACCCGCTGCAAACGCTCGAGCCGGTCGCGGGCGCGGCCGCGCCTTCCCTCAAGAACGAAATGATGCTGCCGGCCATCCTCGACCCGTGGGCCGCGCACGCGCTGTACGAAGCGGCCCATCTGGCGCAGAAGACGCCGGGCAGCAAGGTCTGGCTGGTCAGCCTCGGGCCCAAGGCCAAGCTGCAGCAGGTGATGATGACCGTGGCGCAAAAGGTCCCCTTTGAACTGGTGGCGCTCGATGGCTCGGCTTCGGGTTTCTCCGATTCGTTCGCGACGGCGGCGGCGCTGGCGGGCGCGATCGCCGCGATTCCCGGCCTCGATCCTTCCAAGCTGCTCCTGTTCGGCGGATGGGAATCGGCGTCGCGCGGCGCGGGCTCCACCTTGCAGATGGTAGGCGAGCGGCTGGGCATCGCCGAGCAATTCCAGGGTGTGGACCAGATTGCCTTCCGCGAAGACGGCAGCTTCGAGGTGCTGGAGCGGATCGAAGGCGGGCGGCACCAGGTTTCCGTCTGCACGGCGCCGCCGGCCGTGTTGGGCTGGGCCACCGGCCACTTGCCCGAGCCGCGCAACAATCCGCAGGTGGGCATGGCCAACATGCGCGCCATCCTGCCCGCGCTGCAACGCGCCAAAGCCGCGCCCCTCGCCGCTGCCGGTCTGCGGTTCCACTCGGTCAGCCTGCCCAAGCAGCAGCGCCAGACGCGCGTCGTCAAGAATATGCCGGCCGAAGAAATCGCGCGCGAAATCGTCGCCTGGATCGGGGAGGAGTAACGTGGAGACTATCCTTCTTCTGGCGCACACGGAACCCGATGGCCTGCTGGGGAAACCGGCCCTCGAGGCGCTGGCCGCCGCCCTGGCGCTGGGCGGGGAATTGACCGTAGGCCTGGTGGGCGGCGCGGCGCAACTTGCGGCCAATCAGATCGCCGGGTGCGGGGCCGCGCGGTTTCTGGCGGTCACGGGCGAGCCCTACACCCAGTCGCGCTATGCCACCGATGCGGCCGCCGCCGAAGCGCTCTGCCGGAAGGCGGGTGCGGCCCTCGTGCTGGCGCCGGCCACTTCCCGCTGGGCGCGCGCGCTTCCCGGCGTGGCCCACCGGCTGGGCGGACGCGTGGACACGCACGCCACCAATCTTGCCATCGAGGACGGCGCCCCGGCGGCCACCCGCTGGTTCTACCGCCAGCGCATGGAAGCCGTGCTGACGCGTAGCGAGCGGCCCTGGGTGGTGCTGCTCGATTCCGGCTGCAACCCCGCCTGGAGCGGGCCGGCGGGAACCGCGCCGGTGGAAGCCGTGGCGGCGGAGGCGCCGCCCACGCGCACCACCGTGACCGGCGTGCAAGCGCCCAAAGCCGACGAGCAGACCATCCGGCCCGACGCCAAGCTCCTGTTCGTGGCGGGCGCCGGCTGGACCAAGAAGCAGCCCGACGGTGGGATGCACGGCGCCGAAGCGGAGACGCTCATTCTGGGATTTCTGCGCGCCGCCAAAGCGTCGCTCGGCGGCAGCAAGTCGCTGGTGGATCTGAGCGGCGAGGGACAAGCGGTGCTGCGCTTCATGACCCACCTGAACCAGATCGGGCAGACCGGCGCCACGCCGCGCCATCCCAAGGGACTCTCCACCTGCTGCCACGGCGAGGAGCCCCACGTGGTCGGCTGGCGCTTCGTGAACCAGCGGCGCGCCATCAACCTGGACCCCAACTGCGGTTGGGCGCGCGGCAAGGCCGACGTGCTTTACGTAGCCGACGCGTTCGAAGTGATGCGCCACGTCAACAAGCTGCTGGGGCCGCCGGGTTGACGGACGTGGGGCAGGCGCTTTCGCCTGCCAACCGGTTGCTGCGCGGGACTGGAGAGTGATCCATGAGACGAATCGCCATCTGTTGCCTCTTGCTGGCGGCCGCGCTTGCCGCCCAGCCGCCCACCGCCCAATTGCTGTGGCCGAAGGGCGCACCCGCCGCGCTGGGCTCCGCCGAGGAAGACCAGCCCTCGCTTACGCCCTACCCGGCACCCCCGGGCAAGGCCAACGGAACCGGCGTGATCGTTTGTCCCGGCGGCTCCTACGCCCACCTCGCCATGGATAAGGAAGGGCATGACGTAGCGCACTGGCTCAACTCGCTCGGGGTGGCGGCGTTCGTCCTCAAGTACCGGCTCGGACCGCGCTACCACCATCCCGTGGAATGGCACGACGCCGAGCGCGCCATCCGCATGGTGCGAACCCGCGCGGCGGAGTTCGGCGTGCTGCCCGGCCGCATCGGCATCATGGGTTTTTCGGCCGGCGGGCACCTGGCATCCACGGCGGGCACGCACTTCGATGCGGGCGATGTCGCCGCGGCCGACCCGATTGACCGCGCCAGCAGCCGGCCCGATTTCCTGGTGCTGTGCTACCCGGTTATCTCGCTCGCTCCACCCTATGCCCACCAGGGGTCGCGCCGCAACCTGTTGGGGGACAACCCCGATCCCAAACTGGTGGAAAGCCTCTCCAACGAATTGCAGGTGACGGCCGAAACGCCGCCCACGTTCCTGTTCCACACCGGCAACGATTCCACCGTGCCCGTCGAAAACAGCGTGCTCTTCTATCTGGCGCTGCGCAAAGCCGGCGTCGCGGCCGAGTTGCATGTCTACGAGCGCGGGCCGCACGGCGTGGGCTTGGCGCAGACCGATCCGGCGCTTTGGGCGCTCTCCTCCTGGCCCGCCCGCCTGGCGGACTGGCTGCGCGTGCGCGGTCTGCTCGATCCGCCGGCGAAATAAGCGGGCCCGCTGGCTCCTACTGCAAATTCACGGGCAGCGTCGGCGCCGACGTTCCATTGCTGTTCGTCAAGGTCACCGTCACAGAGACGATATCGGAGGGGCTGCCCTGCACCGTGAACGGCTGGGTGAAGGTGAACTGGCTGCCGAAGGGAGCCGACGCCGAACTCTGATACCACTGCGCGAAAAGCGCGGTCACCGGCACCGTGACCTGACCGGTTTGCAGGTTGGCGCCGGCCCCAGCGGTGAAGGTGAAGGTCGCCTGCGTAACTTCTAGCGAGGTGGCATAGCCGTTCAGCACTACCGTGAAGCCCGTGCTATTCCGCGTGGCGGTGATGGTGGGCGTGGTGGCGATCACCGGCGCCGCCGCGAGGATGGTGATGGTGCGCGGAGCGGGCGCCGGCGTGATGCTCTGGCCGCCGGCCTGAAGCGCGGCGGCGATGGTGATGGTGCCCGCCACGGTTCCCGTCTGCACCCCGACGCTGGGCGCGCTGGTCGTGCCGGCCGGGATCACCACCTGCGTCGTACGGCTGTTGTTGGCGAACAGCACTGCAGGATCGTTGCGTCCCGAATCTCCGGCAAAGGTCAGGGTGAGCGTCACTGTGATGTCCAGAGGGTAGGCGGCCCCCGCCGTGATCTGCAAGGTCTGTTGCGTGGGCGTGGTGGTGGTGTTGGGGTTGACGGTCACGGCCGGCGCGGCGGGCAGCACGATGGTCACCTGGAGCGTTTGGGTGGCCTTTACCCCATTGCTGTCCGTTACCGTCGCTGCGACGGATGTGGTGCCCGCGGCCGTCGGGGTTCCCGTAAGCGTGCCGTCGGCGGCCAGTTTCAAGCCCGCGGGCAAACTCGCTGCCGACCACGTATAGGGCGGCGTTCCGCCGTTGGCCGCCAGCGTGGCGGAGTAGGCGCTGCCCACCACGCCGCCCGGCAGCGAGGCCGTGGAGACCGTGAGCAGCGGCGCGATGATCACGGTGTAGGATTTGGTTGCGGCTACGCTCCTGGAATCGTTGACTACCACGGTGACATTGAAGGTGCCCGCCACGCTGGGAGTGCCGCTCAGAGTTCCCCCACTGTCGATCGTGAGGGGGGGAGGCAAGCCGGCGGCCGTAAACCGGTAGGGCGGCACGCCGCCGGTCGCCGATACGGTCGCCGCATACGGCGCGCCCGCCGTCCCGTTGGGCAGCGAGGCGGTCGCGATCGCCAGCGCCGGCACCACCGCCGGCGCGATGATCACGGGGAACGGCTTGGTGACGCTCGCCTGCACGGCATCCCTGACCGTCACCGTCACTGTGAAGGTACCCGCGGCCGTGGGAGTCCCGCTCAGCGTCCCGCCCGTTGACAGGGTGATTCCGCCCGGCAGCCCGGTGGCCGAGAACGTGTACGGCGGGACGCCTCCGGTGGCGGCTACGCTCGCCGTGTAGGCCGTACCCACGGTCCCGTTGGGCAGCGAGGCGGTCGAAATCGCCAGGTTTGTGCCGACGGTCAGGCTGAAGTTCCCGCTTGCGCTGATGCGGGCGCTGTCGGTTACGGTCACGGCGATGGTGAACGTGCCGGACGCAGTGGGCGTGCCGCTGAGCAGTCCCGCGTTGGAAAAGATGAGGCCCGCCGGAACCCCGGTGGCCGTCCAGGTAAACGGCGGCGTGCCCCCGGTGGCGTTGAATTGAGCCGAATACGGCGCACCCAACTGCCCGGCGGGCAGGGGAGAAACGGTCGCGATGGATAGCGCCCCGGAGTTGATATGCAGGTTGAAAACCTGGGACGCGGTGGCGCCGGCCGAGTCCTTCACCTGGAGCGAGAACACGAATTGCCCGGCAGCGGTGGGAGTGCCGCTCAGCGTTCCGCTGGCAGACAGCGTCAAACCGGACGGCAGGGCGCCGGAAATAATCGCGAACAGATACCCCGGCGTACCGCCGGTGACGTTGAAGGTCACGCTGTACGCCGCCCCGGTCACGCCCACCGGAAGCACGGACGGCGTGTTGATCACCGGCGGCGAGGCGTTCACGGTGATGGTGTCGGTCTGGGCGAGCGCGGTGCTCCACGCATCCGTCACGGAGAACCGGAAGGTGAACGGGCCCGCCTGGGTCGGCACTCCGGTGAGGGTCGTGCCGCCCGCCGGAAGGGTCAACCCGGGTGGGAAAGCTCCGCTGAGCAGCGTGTTGACGAACGGTGCGGTGCCCCCGCTATACAGGCTCTGCGCGTAGGAGACGCCGACCGTGGCGGTGGGCAAGGCCGTTCCCGAGCCGGCCAGCGGAGCGTTGACGCGGAACAGAGCGCTCGACGACCGGGGCTGATTCGCGGCGGGAAAAAACTCCGTCACCGAGATCACGACATTGCCCACATTGGCCAGGCTGCTCCATAGAGTGGGGGGGATCACCAACTCGATTTGAGAGGTGGTGGTCTGGATTAACTCGGTGGTCTGGAGCGTGAATACGGTGGGGGCTCCGCTCGCCGGTGCCCAGGTTATGGACTGGAACAGCGCCGGCGTGAAGGCCCCGTTGATACACAGCGTGAAGCCGACCACATTCACCTGGTTGAGCGTGGCGCCGGCGGTGATGCCGGCCGGCAAGGGGCAAGCCGCCGGGGTGTTGCCGAACACAGACGAGGACGCCAGCGAAGTGACGACGGGTTGCGCTCCCAGCGGAATCGCCGCCACGGCCAGCGGCAGGGCGAGCGACAGCTTCCAGAATCGACGGCGTCCCATGATGGTTTCCTCCGAATTCACAGGTCTTACAATTATTCGGTGTCGCCGGTGAAATTGCAAACCGGGCAAACCGAGTGGGGCGGCCAATCCTGGCCGCTGCGCCGGCTTTCAGCCGGCTGAGCCGCTCGAAAGCGGGCTCGCGGGCTGGATAGCCCGCCCCACGACGCGTCAGCGTAGGGTGACGATGGTGGCTCCCCATCCTCCGGCCTCCGCCGGAGCGTCGCGGAACTCGTCCACGCACTCCGCCCGCGCCAGCACGGAGCGCACGATTTCGCGCTGCACCCCGATCCCTCGTCCATGAATGATACGCAGCGCCCGGAATCCCAGCCGGTGCGCCTCGCGAAGATATTCCTCCACCACTTCTTTCACGTCGCGCGGCGGCACGCTGTGGAGGTCGAACACGTCGGTGATCGGAATGCGGATCGGTTCCGGTTCCGGTTCCGGTTCCATGGGCATCTCCCCAAAACAAAAGCCCGGTCAGCCGAAGCCGACCGGGCCCAATGGATACTACAACTGCGCGCACCCGACGTTAAGCGACCTGCTGAGACCGGTACTGGCTCACGATCGCTTCCATCTGATCCTTCAACCGAAGCTTCAACTTCTTCAATCGCGTTTCCTCCAACTGCTCTTCATGAGTCAGGTGGGGAAGCGACTCCAGGGCGTCCAGCTTCCTGGCGAACTCTGAGTGCTGGCTGGCAAGCCGACGAAACTCCTCGTTCGTTTCCATCAGATGCGCTCTCGATTCTTCTTGTCCGTTCCGTTCTGCCATGGGCAATTCCTCCCAATGAGGTTGCCGCGCCGAGTCGGTTGGTCGAGAAACAAGGCTCGGTCGGTAATCTCGTCTTGTCGTGATTGAAAACGACGGCATCTCCGTCTACTGGCACCTTAACATGAATGAAACTTCATGACAATAGCCGCTTCGGGGGGGGACTGGTAATATCCCTTACGCGTGGTAACTTCCTGAAATCCCATGGATTTATAGAACGCCCGCGCGACCTTGTTGGACTCCCGGACCTCCAGGAATACCGCTCTGTGGGCCTCGGCGAGGAGGGCCGCCAGCAGTCCGCGCGCGATCCCCTGCCGGCGGAATTCCGGGGCCACCGCCAGGTTCAACAGTTCGCATTCCTCCCCTCCGATGGTGCGGGATACCAGGAAGCCCGCCACCCGCGGACCACACTGGGAGACCCGGAAGTCATAGGCCAGATAGCCGGCCACGTCCCAGCTTGCGGTCTCGGGGCTGGCCGCCTGGATGTCCGCCACCTGGGCAAGATCCTGTGGCTCACCGCGCCGGATTACTGGCATATTGAAGTATGATGCACATCCTGCTCACGGCGCTCTTTTTTCTGGCCCAACCTTTCTGGGAGTCCAAACCCCCGGAACAGTGGACCGATCGCGAGATCGACGCCGTCCGGCACAACAGCCCCTGGGCGCGGACCATGGGCCCCGAGCCCGACCTCCTGATCTATCTGGCGACGGCCGCGCCCATCGAAGAGGCCGAGGCCGAAGCGCGCCTGCGCACCAGAAATCCGCTGAGCGAACCCGATCCCGACTACCTGGACTACTTGCGGGAGAACCGCGGCCGGCATTTCGTCCTGGCCATCCCTTATGCGACGCTCAGCGGCTTGGGCAAAGCGGAAGAAGAACGGAAGATGGAACACGAGTCGGTGATGATTATCAACCGCAAGACGTACAAGCTGCTGGGCCATTTTCCGCCGACGCCTTCCGACCCGGTCTTGCGGCTGGTCTACCCCCGGGAAGTTCAGCCCTCCGATAAGGCGGTGCTCTTCCGGCTGTACCTGCCGGGAGTGGACTTTCCCGAGCGCGAAATCGAATTCCGCGTGAAGGAGCTCTTCTATCATGGCAAGCTGGCGATGTAGCGCCATTGCGATCCTCGCCGCGCCACTCTTCAGCCAGCCGCCGGCTCCGCGCGCGGTCGAAATCCGCGTGGACGCCGCCGCGAAGCTGGGGCCGTTCCAGCCGATCTACGCCTACTTCGGCTACGACGAGCCGAACTACACCTACACCCCCAACGGCCGGAAGCTCATCGCCGAATTGGCCGCGCTCCGCCCGGGCCGGGTCGCCATCCGCACCCACCATCTCCTGGTCACCGGCGATGGCACGCCGGCCCTGAAGTGGGGTTCGACCAACGCGTACACCGAGGACGCAGCCGGCCGGCCGGTGTACGACTTCGCCATTATCGACCGCATCTTCGACACCTACCGGCAAGCCGGAGCCGTGCCCTTCGTGGAGCTCGGATTCATGCCTCGGGCGCTCTCTGTCAACCCCGAGCCGTACACCCTGCACTGGCCGGCCGATGACGGCAAAGGCTGGAGCTATCCGCCCAAGGACTATGCCCGGTGGGCCGAACTGGTGCGCCAACTGGTGCGCCACGCGGTGGAACGCTATGGCGCGCCCGAGGTGGAGCGCTGGCGGTGGGAGCTGTGGAATGAGCCCGACATCTTTTACTGGCGCGGCACGGCCGCCGAATACGACAAGCTCTACGACTACACCGCGGACGCCGTCAAGCGGGCGCTCCCGAGGGCGCCGGTGGGCGGTCCGGCCACCACCGGGCCGGGCAATGCCAAAGCCGCGGCGTATCTGGCGCAGTTCCTGGAACACTGCGCGCGCGGCGTCAATGCCGTTACCGGCGGGCGCGGCGCCCCGCTCGATTTCATCAGCTACCACGCCAAGGGGTCGCCCGAGTTGGTCGCAGGCCACGTGCGCATGGGCCTTGGCAAGGAGCTGATGGATGTCGCGCGCGGGCTCGAGATCATCCACCAGTTTCCCGAGTTTCGCACGCTGCCGATCGTCCTCAGCGAGGCCGACCCGGAAGGTTGCGCCGCTTGTTCGGCGCGCCAGCATCCCCAAAATGTCTATCGCAACGGCACGCTCTACCCCAGTTACACGGCGGCGGCGTTGCACGGCATCCTCCAGCTCGCCGGGCGGCACAATGCCAATCTGGCGGGCATGCTCACGTGGGCCTTCGAGTTCGAAGACCAGCCCTACTTCGACGGGTTGCGCACGCTGGCGACCAACGGCATCGATAAGCCGGTGCTGAACCTGTTCCGCATGGCCGCGCTGATGGAGGGCGACCGCGTGAAGGTACAGAGCAGCGGCGCGGCCGGCCTGGATGCCATTCTGGAATCGGGGGTGCGCGGCGCGCCCGACATCGATGGCCTGGCCACGCGCTCCGGCCGCGACGCCGCGGTGCTGGTCTGGAACTATCACGATGACGATCTGCCGGCCGCCGCGGCGCCCATTCACCTTTCCGTATCGGGTCTGCCGGCCGAAGCCGGCCGCGTCCTGTTAGAGCACTACCGCGTGGACGACGATCACAGCAACGCGTATACCGCGTGGCAGCGCATGGGATCGCCGGCCGAGCCCTCGCGCGAGCAGTATGCCCGGCTGGAGGCCGCGGGGCAGTTGCAACTGCTCGCTTCGCCCGCGTGGCTGCCGGCGCGGAACGGGCGGGTGGCCCTCGATTTCCCGCTGCCGCGCCACGCGGTTTCGCTGCTGCGCTTCAGTTGGTGAGTCAGTGGGGTAGGCCTCCCGGCCTGCCCAGCGCGCGGAGCGCGCCTTCGGCGCGAAGGCAGGCCGGGAGGCCTACCCCACACCGCCCGATGTATACTCAACCGGGAGTCCTCATGGCAATGACGTACGATGCCGCCCGCCACCGAAACTTGAACTTTCTCCTGCTTCTGTCCGTTGCGCTCCTGCGCGCCGCGGACCAAACTCCTCCGCCTACCAAGGCCGATCCCGTCACGGAAGTTCTGCACGGCGTCACCATCACCGATCCCTACCGCTGGCTCGAAAACCAGAACAGCCCGGACACGCGCGCGTGGCTCGCCACCCAGGATAAATTCGCGCGCGCCTTCCTCGATGGCATCCCCGGCCGCGACCAGCTTCGGAAGAAGTTCGAAGCGCTGCTCAAGATCGACAGCGTGGGCGCTCCCACCGTCCGCCATGGACGCTATTTCTTCAGCCGCCGCCTGGCCGCCGAGGACCGGCGCTCGCTCGCCATGCGCCAGGGCTTCACCGGCAAAGACGAGATTCTGGTCGACCCCGCCCAGGTCTCCGGCGATCCCAACACCTCCGTGCAATTCTCCGGCATCTCCCAGGACGGCAGCCTGATCGCCTACGGCATCCGCCGCGGCGGTGAGGACGAAACCGAGATCCACCTGCTGGACGTCGACACCCGCCAACCGCTTCCCGACGGCCTGCCGCGCGGCCGCTACTTCGGCTTCTCCATCAAGCCCGACAAGAGCGGCTTCTACTACTCCCGCTTCACTGCCGGGCAGGGCGCCCGCGTCTATTACCACGCCATGGGCAGCGACCCGAAGACCGACAAGCTGATCTTCGGCGAGGGCCGCGGCCCCGCGGAAATCGTCTACGTGGCCACCTCCGACGACGGCCGGTGGCTGCTGACCGGCGTCGTCGAAGGCGTGCCCGCCAAAAGGACCGAGATCTACGTGCAGGACCTGGCCCACCCCGGCCCCTTGGTCAACATCGTCAAGGACGAGGGGGAGTGGAATCCCGATATCGCGGGCGATTCCATGCTGCTGACCACCAACTGGAGAGCGCCCAACCGGCGCATTTACCGCGTCGATCTCAAGAGCCCCGCGCGCGACCGCTGGAAGGAGATCGTACCCGAATCGAAGCTGGCCATCGACGGCTCCTCGGCGGTGGGGGGCCGCCTGTTCGTCAGCTATCTGGATAACGTCGTGACCCGCATCCGGCAATTCGATCTCGAGGGCAAGGCGCTGGGCGATTTGCCGCTACCGGGCATCGGCACGACGTCGGTGCCCAGCGGCCGTTGGTCCGACGATGAAGCGTTTTTCGGCTTCACCTCGTTCGTCGAGCCGTCCACCGCCTGGCGTTTCAGCGTCGCCACCGGCAAACGCGATCTCTGGTTCCGGCCCAAAATCCCCATCCGCACCGAGGACATCGAAGCGAAGCAGGTCTGGTACACCTCGAAGGACGGCACCCGAGTGCCCATGTTCGTGGTCCACCGCAAGGGGCTCACGCTCGACGGCACTCATCCCACGTACTTGACCGGCTACGGCGGCTTCAATGCTCCCAGCGTGCCGGCCTTCAACTCCATCGCCGCCTGGTGGGCCGAAAACGGCGGCGTCTATGCGGTGGCCAATATCCGCGGCGGCGGGGAATTCGGAGAGGCCTGGCACAAGGCCGGCATGTTCGAACGCAAGCAGAACGTGTTCGACGATTTCATCGCGGCCGCCGAGTGGCTCATTCAGAACAAATACACGCAACGTTCCAAGCTGGCCGTCGAGGGCTACTCCAATGGCGGCCTGCTCATGGGCGCGATGATGACCCAGCGTCCCGACCTGTTCGGCGCCATCATCTGCGGCGCCCCTTTGCTCGATATGCTGCGCTTTCACAAAATGTCGGTAGGCGCCTGGTGGACCGCCGAGTACGGCTCGGCCGACGATCCCGAGCAGTTTAAGTTTCTCTATAAGTATTCTCCCTATCACAATGTAAAACAGGGAGTAAAATATCCTGCGATTCTCTTCATCAGCGGCGATTCCGACACCCGCGTGGACCCGGCCCACGCCCGCAAGATGACCGCCCTGATGCAAGCCGCCAATGCTTCGGCCAACCCCATCATTCTGCGCTACGACACCAAAGGCGGGCACAGCGGCATCGCCAACATCAGCAAGACGGTGGAAGAGCAGGTCGATCAAATCGCCTTCCTGGCGGACCGCCTGGGGATGAAGATCGAGTAGGCCTCCCGTGCCCGGCGCGGGGCAGGCCGGGAGGCCTACCCCACTAGCGGCCGACGGGCGCCGCCGCGGGTGCCCCCGTGGTCTTGAGCGGCGTGCCTCCGCTCGCCGAAATCGACTCGTTGTACGCGGGAACCTCTTTATCCATCAGGGTCCGGTACTCCGCCTGCACCGCTGCCAGTTGCTTCTCCAGATCGAGCACCAGGCCGATGGCGGTCTCCGTGGGACCATAATCGGCCGAGCCGGCCACGTCGCCGGCGCCCGAGCCGATCTCGCCGTTCATCCAGATGAAGTTGAGGTACAGCTTGTAGGCCGTGGAGAAATACTTGTCGTCGCTCAGCGCTTCGGCGCGGGAAATCAGCTTGTACTCCACGTCCTGCATTTTGCGGTCGATGTCGTCCATAGCCTTGAGCAGGGCGTCCTTGCCGCCCTCGCCCCGCAACGTCTTGGTCTGGTCTTCGAGCTGCCGCCGCATCCACTCGATCTGGTTGGTCATGTCCGAGACGGTGGAGATGTCGTCGCGAACCTTAAGCTGGAGCCGCACCGAAGCCTCGATATCGGCCGTGCTGCCATGGCTGTCGGGCGGGCGGACGATCAGGAGCGGTGTAGTGAGCGTCTGGCCGTCGACCGTGAGCCGCACGGTGTACGCCCCGGGCGCGGCGACGGGGCCGGTCTGCGCCTGCGCGGAGCCCCAATGCGTGATCATGCGCGTCGGCACGTTCTGGAAGCGCGGCTCCTCCCAGATGTGGGGATTCTCGGGCGGCGTGGTGCGCAGCGCCACCAGGCGCGGCGGCTCGTAGCGCATGTCCCAGCCGACGCGATTCAGACCGGCCCTTCCCGGCGCCGGGGGCAGCTTGCGTACCAGCGCTCCCTTGGAATCGAGGATCTCGATCTGCACCGGGTCCTTGGGCGCGGCCTTAAGCGAATAGTTCAGCAGCGCCCGCCCGCCGCGCAGCAGCCGGTACGCCGGACGCGGCTCCACCAGCTTTTCTTCGGCGGCGGAAGTTTCCGTGGCTACGCCCTGTTCGAGCGGCGTGATGTCTTCCATGATGTAGAGCCCGCGGCCGTAGGTGGCGACCACCAGGTCGTGAAACTGCTTCTGCACCACCAGCCACGACACGGGCGCGGCCGGAAGGCCTTGCTGCAGCGGCTTCCAGTGCGCGCCGTCGTCGAGCGTGTAGTAGAGCGCGTTGCCGGTTCCCACAAACAACATGCCCGCGCGATTCGGATCCTCCGCCACCACGCGCGCATACGCCAGCGGCCCTTGGGGCAGGCCGCCGCTGATTTTCTTCCAGGTTTTTCCGAAGTCGGTGGTCTTGAAGAGCCACGGATCGCGGTTGTCCATCAGGTGGAAGTCGACCGCGAGGTACGCCGTGGCGGCGTCGAAATGCGACGGCTCGATCTTGGAAACCACGCCCCAGGCCGGCAGCCCGCTGATGTTCCCGGTGACGTCGTTCCAGTGCGCGCCCGCATCGCGCGTGTACCAGACTTTGCCGTCGTTGGTGCCCGCCCAAATGAGGCCCTTCTGCTTTTCCGAAGGGGCGATGGAGAAGACCACCTCGCCATAGAACTGGCCCAGGTTGTCGCCCACGATTCCGCCCGACGAGACGATGCGGCTGGGATCGCGCGTGGAGAGGTCGGGGCTGATCTCGGTCCAGCTCACGCCGCCATTGGTGGTGCGGAAGATCACCTGGCAGCCGAAGTAGACCGTGTTGTGGTCGAAGGGATCGATGGCCAGCGGAGCGGTCCAGTGGCAGCGGTATTTGGTCTGGTTGGGCGCCGAATCGAGGGTGTGGAAATAGGGGCTCACCGAACGCGCCAGCTTCGTGCGGGCGTCGTAGCGCGTAACTTCGTCGCCGTAACAGGAGGCCCACACGATGTTGGTATCCACCAGGTCGGGAAGCGTGAAGCCCGATTCGCAGCCGCCCAGGCCATGCTCCCACACGCCGCCTCCTCCTCCGCGGCCCCCGAAGCCGGGCACGTTGGGGCCGGCCTCGGGCGTGGTGCTGAGTCCGCGCATGGTGCCGTCGTCCTGCATGTTGCCGTAGACGCGGTAGGGCACATCGTTGTCCACCGCCACGTGGTACATCTGCCCGATGGGCAGCGTGACGCGCTGCGAAGTCTTCCCGTGATCGGTGGTCATGTACATGCCGCCGTCGTGCGTTACCAGGATGCGGTCGGCGTTGGTGGGATCGATCCAGATGTCGTGCGTGTCGCCGCCCCAGGGTTGCGTGCGGAAGGTGTTGCCGCCATCGACGGAAAGCCAGAAGCTGCTGTTGGCCACCAGGACTTCGTCGGGATTCGAGGGCGACACCACCAGCCGGATGTAGTACCCGGCGCGGCCAATCAGAGCCCGCTGCCAGCTCCCGTTGGTCCAGTTCTCGCCGCCGTCGTCGGAGCGCCACAACGACCCCTGGTCGGCGGTTTGAATCAGCGCGTAGACGCGCTTGGAATTCTTCGCGGCCACGGCCACGTCGATCTTGCCCACCGGAGAGTGCGGCAGGCCGTGCCCCTCGAGCTTCTTCCAGCTCGTGCCGCCATCGCGCGAGACGTAGACCGCGCTCGACGGACCGCCGCTGAACATGGCGTAGGTGTGCATCGCCACCTGCCACATGCCCGCGAACAGCACCTGCGGGTCGTTGGGGTCCATGTCCAGGCCGGAGCAGCCGGTATCGGGGTCGGCGAACAGCACCCGCTCCCACGTCTTGCCGCCGTCGGTGGTGCGGAAGACGCCGCGCTCCTGCTGTGGGCCGGTCAGGCGCCCCGCGGCACAGGCGAAGACGATATCGGGGTTGGTGGGATGGATCACGATGCGCCCGATGCGCCCGGTCTCCGTGAGGCCCATGTTGGTCCAGGTCTGGCCGGCGTCGGCGGATTTGTAGATGCCGTCGCCCATCATGTCGACATCGCGGATGGCCCACGCTTCTCCGGTGCCGGCCCACACGATATTACGGTCGGAGCGCGCGACGGCGAGCGACCCGATCGCCTGCGCCGACTGGCCGTCGAAGATCGGGCTCCAGCGCGCGCCGCCGTCGGTGGACTTCCACACGCCGCCCGAAGCGGCCCCGGCATAGTAGGTGCTCGGGTCGCCCGGAATGCCCGCCGCCGCGGAGATGCGATTGCCCACCGCCGGCCCCATAAATCGAAACTGCAACGCCTCGGGAGGCGCGGCGCCCGGCCCGCGTCTTTGCGCCTGCGCGGGCGCAATACAGAAAACCAGGATCAGGAGGTTCGCGCCAATCTTCCCGCGGCGGCGATTGCCGCATACCGCATATCGTTTCGTCATCGGAATTCTCGATCTTGGAGTTTATAAGATCGGGGGGCGCGCCGCAAACGTTCCGGTAGTAACGGAACGTCCACCCGGCGCGGAACCCGCCGCCGGTTTCCAGCATCCTAACGGTAGCGAAGGAGGAGATTTCATGGAGCTGCGAATCGATTATCTGAAGGCCGCGCGGGGCGTGTACGAGGCCATGCTGGGCCTGGAGAAATACCTTCATCAGTCCGGTCTCGAAGAGTCTCTCATGGATCTGGTCAAGTTGCGAGCCTCCCAAATCAACGGGTGCGCCTACTGCATCGACATGCACTGGAAAGATCTGCGCTCTCTTGGCGAAGAGGAGCAACGGCTATATGGATTGGATGCGTGGGAGGAATCCCCCTATTACACGGATCGCGAACGCGCGGCCTTCCTATGGACGGAAGCAGTGACGAACATCCGGGAGACGCACGCGCCCGATGAAGTGTATGAACGGGTACGAACTTTTTTCACGGAAAAGGAGTTGGCCAACCTCACCCTGGCAATCGCCACGATCAATGCCTGGAACCGGCTCAACATTGCGGCGAGAACAGTACCTGGAACGTATCAACCGGCCAAGCCGCGCGAGCGCAAGACCGGTGCCTAGCTTGCCGGACGCGTCCACCCGAATTCCGATTGTGGACTACGATCCGCGCTGGCCGGAGCTGTTCGCGCGCGAGGCGGGAAGAATCCGGTCCGTGCTCGGGAGCCGCGCGTTGCGGATCGAGCACGCCGGCTCGACGTCCGTGCCCGGGCTCGCCGCGAAACCGGTGGTCGATCTGCTGCTGGTGGTGGTTGACTCGGCCCGGGAAGATGCGTACGCACCGCCCCTCGAGGCGGCCAGCTATGTGCTCCAGATCCGCGAGCCCGGCTGGTACGAGCACCGGATGTTCAAGGGGCCGGACACGGAGATCAACCTGCACGTGTTCTCATCCGGCTGTCCGGAAATCGACCGCATGCTGATGTTCCGCGACTGGCTGCGCGGCAACGCCGCCGATCGCGACCTGTACGCACGCACCAAACTGGCCCTGGCGCGGAAAGAGTGGAAGCACGTCCAGGATTACGCCGATGCCAAGACCGCCGTCATCGAGGAGATCCTCGCCCGAGCCTGCGCAGACCGAAACGGGTAGGCCGGGGCGCCCGCTGGCCCCACCGCCGGGGGCAGGTAGGCCTGTGGCAGGTAGGCCTTGTTTTCGTGTTATCATTCTGATAACATTCCCTTGTGAACGTGATCAGCAAGCGCGGCCTGCGCAAGCTGACGGCCAAGCATCCCGCCGTGGAATCCGATGCACTCGACTGGTACCGCGTGGCCGCATCCGCCGATTGGACCTGTTTTGCCGACGTTCGCGGCAGTTTGCCTGGTACGGATATGATCGGTCAGGTTCTGGTCTTCAACCTGTCGCATAACCGCCACCGGTTGATTACAACCGTGTTTTTCGCCACCCGCGAAATCTACAGAAAAGACTTGCGCACCCATAAAGAGTACGACCGAAAGGAATGGAGGAAATGGTGCTGACCCTGAGCCCCGGCAAATACGGAAAACTGCTCTCCAAGACATTGCCGAAGCGCATCGAGAACGACGCGGAATTCGACCGCTTCGTCGAAACCATGGAGAAACTAAGCCGCGCCATCGAACGGCAGGAAGCGAGCCCGGAAGAACAGGCGCTCCATGCGCTTCTCTCGACCCTCATCAGGGAATACGACGATCGCACCGAGCCCCTGCCCCCGCTCGATCCGCTCCGCCTGCTCCACTTCCTCTTGGATCAACGCGGATTGCGGCCCGCGGACCTCACGCCCATTTTCGGCGCGCGCTCCATCGCCTCCCTGGTTCTTAGCGGCAAGCGGGAACTCAGCAAGACCCACATCCGCAGACTCGCCGCCTTCTTTCACGTCTCGCCCGCCCTTTTTCTGGAAGGGAGCGTAGACGCGAAGACCAGGACGTGACTCATTGCCGGATCAAAGAGAAGGGAGTCATCTCATGAAAACGCTGCGCGTGGGAATTGCCAGTTACGAGCAGATGAAATCGCGGACGGTTGCGATCGCTCGCGGCGAGTACCGGCCGGCGCCCGGCGAGCCGAAAGTGTGGTTCAGATCGGCTGAAAGCTTTGCCAGAGTCTTATCCGACCACAACCGCAGCCTGCTGGGGATCATCGCCGAATCCGCCCCCGAATCGCTGGCGCGGCTGGCGGAACTAACCGGGCGAAAGAAATCGAACCTGTCCCGGACGCTGAAGACCATGGAGCGATACGGCTTTGTACGTCTCACGCGGGGCGCGCGGGGATCCCTCATCCCGCGAGTTTCCTACCAGCGGATTTCGCTGACTCTGCTGTTGTCGACACCGGGGCGGAAAAGTACCGAGGCCGCTTGAACCTGCCTCCGGCCCCGCCTCGCATCGCTGACTCATCGCACGCCGGAGAAATCGGCCACGCCGACGCGGACGATCGTGCCGCCGGGCCTTCGCCCTCCCGGAACCGGTGCGGTTGTGGGCGCGTCCGACGGCGTCGGCGCGGCCTCGGTCCACACCCCATAAACGCGGCGGTTGTGGGCCGTGAGCCAGGTGTAGTCACCCAGGAACAACTGCTGGCCCTCGAATGGCGCGTCCGTCCACGCGTAGTTGATGAAGGTTCGGCCGCCATCGGTGGAGCGCGCCAGGGTGATGCGGGTTTTGCGGTTGGCGGGATCGTCGCGGCGGTCGTAGAACTGCACGTACACGTCGCCCGTCGCCGGGTCCACGGCCATCCACTGGAAGAACTGGTCCTTGCCGTCGTGCACCGCGTCGTCGTTCACACGTGCGGCCGGCGACCAGGTGCGGCCGTGGTCGCGCGACGAGGAAATGAACACGTCCACGTCGCCGTGGCGAAAGTCGCTCCAGCAAACATAGAGCGCGCCGCCCGCCTTGCCTGCGCGGGCATCCACGCCGATTTGCGGAAATCCCATGGCGCGCGACACGCCCGGTATGCCGCCGGCGCCGCCGAAGTAGGGCGCCGCCACGTCCACGATGGCGCGCGAGGGCGCGAAGCTCTTTCCGCCGTCGTGCGATTGCGTGAACGCGATGGTGGCGCCGTCGTTCCAGATGGCGTAGATGGCTCCGCCGGCGCCCACCGCACCCACGAATCCGACCAGGCCGCCGTTGTCGTCGCGCGGCAGGCCGGCGTGCGTGCTGATGCGGATCGGCGCCGAGAAAGTCTTTCCCTGGTCGGTGGAGCGCGCGAACAAAATGATGGATTGGTCGAGCTGCCACTCGATCCATCCGGCATATACGTTCCCGGCGTAGGGGCTGCCGGGCACCGTGTCGGCGAACAGGCGCGGCATGTCCTCCATTTGCCCGGCGGCTTCGTGACCCTCAAATACCTTCAGCGTCGCGGCGTCTTTTTCCCAGGTCTTGCCGCCGTCGAGCGACCGCCGCACGAAGATCCCGTTGCGTCCCGCATTGTGCGCCCAGTAGGAGGCGCTGCCCAGGCGGTCGAAATGCAGCGACCCGAGAAAGACGTGCCCCTTGTCGTCGAACGCCACCGACACATCCCCGCCGCCGCGCCAGCCGGGGACGGGCGGCAGTTCGGCGAGTTGGAACGTTTGCCCGCCATCGGTGGAATACGCCACCGCGGCCGGCTGGTACGCGGCCACCACCTGGTTCAAATTTCCCGGATTGACGGCGATCGACGGTTCGTTGCCGCGGGCGCCCTCGGGCGAAATCGTGACAATGTGAGCGCCCGGCGCACGCGCGAGCGGGCTTTGCGCCCATAGCGCGCCGCCTCCGAGCGAAATCAGCAACAGGGTGGGCAGTCTCATGGCCGGCCAACTCCCGTCTTCAACTTCGCGTGCGCCTCGCTCAGCCCGTGTCCGTTGGCCATCAGCTTCTCGATATCGGCAATCTCCGTGGGCACGTGCGCCGACAGATTTTCGTATCCGGTTTCCGTGATGAGGATCACGTCCTCCAGGCGCATGCCGAGGTGTTCGTCGAGGAGCTGCATGGCCGGTTCGATGGTGAAGACCTGGCCGGGCTCGAGCGCCGCCGTGGGGATGCGGACGTCGT
>JADGNR010000589.1 GCA_017883415.1 Bryobacteraceae bacterium
CACCGCCGTCCGTGAACGCGGTCACATCCTTCCACCCGCAGTAATGATACATAGGCGCAATTCGCGCATGAGGAAGGGTGCTGGACCGTTTCCAGGCTGAACGAGCTCGGCTTACTCCCAGGAAGGATGACCTTATGCTCCCGCTGAACGAGTCGTTTTTTGGGGCCCTGCAGCAGAAAGGTGTCAACCGCCGTCGCTTCATGAAGTTCTGCGCTGCCATGACAGCGACCTTAGCCCTTCCCCCGCGTTATGTCGCACAGGTCGCTTCCGCTCTGGAAAAAACCAAGAAGCCAGTGCTGGTGTGGCTGCAGTTCCAGGACTGTGCCGGGAACTCGGAAGCTATCCTGCGGTCGAGCCATCCCTCGGTGCTGGAGGTCGTTCTGGACCTTCTTTCGTGGGAGTACCACGAGATCATCATGGCGGGAGCCGGGCACCAGGCCGAAGCCGCGCTGCAGCGCGTGGTCAAAGAGGAGAAGGGCAAGTACCTAGCGGTGGTCGAAGGGTCTATTCCCCTGGCCGACGATGGAGTCTACTGCACGGTTGCTGGGAAGACGGCGTTGTCAATCGCGAAGGAAGTTTGTACGAACGCAGCGGCAACGATCGCGGCTGGAGCGTGCGCCTGGTATGGCGGGCTTGTGGCGGCGTCCCCGAATCCGACAGGAGCGGTAGGGATTTCGGAGGCGGTGCCGGAGGCCAAGGTCATCAACCTGGGCGGCTGCCCGCAGAATCCGGCGAACACGGCTGCGGTGTTGGTGCACTACCTCACATTCGGCGAACTGCCGGCGGTGGATCAATACAACCGTCCGCTGTTTGCCTATGGGCGGGTCATCCACGACCAATGCGAGCGGCGCGCGCATTATGATGCCGGACGCTACACACAGGAGTGGGGTGACGAAGGCCATCGCAAGGGGTGGTGCCTCTACAAGATGGGCTGCAAGGGGCCGCAGGCTACGTTCAACTGCCCGTCGGTGCGATTCAACGACGGCACAAGCTGGCCGGTGAAGGCCGGGCATGGCTGTGTCGGCTGTGGCGGGTACAACTTCTGGGAGACCAAGTCTCCGTTCTACGAGCGGTTGCCGAACGTTCCGGGATTCGGGGCAGACGTCAGTGCCGAGAAGATCGGCATCGGGATCACGGCGGCTGTAGCGGGAGCGACTGTCGTTCATGGAATCGCCAGCGCGGTTCGAGACCGCATGCGGACCACACCCGGGCCCGAGAAACCATAAGAGCAGGCAGAGGAGGAGCGTATGGCACGCATCGTAGTCGATCCAGTGACTCGCATTGAAGGCCATCTGCGCATTGAAGCCGAGGTGAACGGCGGCGCGGTCACCGATGCCTGGAGTTCAGGAACGATGTTTCGCGGGATCGAGCTGATCCTGCGGGGGCGCGATCCGCGCGAGGCGTGGATCTGGACGCAGCGCATCTGCGGGGTGTGCACGACGGTACACGCGCTAACGTCGGTGCGAGCGGTCGAGGACGCGCTGGGAATCGAGGTGCCGGCGAATGCGAATCTGATCCGCAACATCATTGGCGCCAGCCAATACGTGCAGGATCACGTGATCCACTTCTACCACCTGCATGCGCTCGACTGGGTGGATGTGACGTTGGCGCTCAAGGCCGACCCTGGAAAAACGTCGCAACTGGCGGAGTCGATTTCGCGGTGGCCGAAGTCGAGCCGTAACTACTTCAAGGCGATTCAGGATCGGGTGAAGGCGCTGGTGGAGAGCAAGCAGCTCAGCTTGTTTAGCAGCGGGTATTGGGGGCATCCGGCGTATCACCTGCCGCCAGAGGCGAATTTACTGGCGGTGGCACACTACATCGAAGCACTGGAGTTTCAGAAAGACTACATCCGGATTCACGCTGTGCTGGGCGGGAAGAATCCGCACTTGCAGACTTATCTGGTGGGCGGGATGGCGACGTCGATGGATCCGAATGAGCCGGGCGCGACCATCAATCCGGAGCGGATTACATTCCTGACGGAACTGGCGAGTAAGGCGCAGGCATTCGTTGATCAGGTGTACGTGCCGGATGTGCTGGCGGTGGCGAGTTTCTACAAGGACTGGTTCGGATATGGGGAGGGGTTGGGGAATTTCCTTTCTTACGGCGACTATCCGCAAGGAAGCGTGAAGGATCCGGCGCGCTTCTATCTGCAGCGCGGGGCGATTTTCGGCCGCGATCTGTCGCAGGTGCACCCGGTGGATCCGGCGAATGTGTCGGAGTACGTGACGCATTCCTGGTACGAGTATGGCGACGGGAACCAGAGCGCGAAGAATCCTTATCAGGGAGAGACCAAACCGAAGTACACGGGGCCTAAGCCGCCGTATGAGCACTTGGAAGTCGAGCAGAAGTATTCATGGCTGAAGTCGCCAAGGTATCAGGACCATCCCATGGAAGTGGGGCCGCTCTCGCGGATGCTGGTGGCGTATGCGTCGGGGCATCCGGAGGTGAAGGAGGCGGTGGATGGAGTTCTGGCGAAACTCAACGCGCCGGCGACTGCGCTGTTCTCGACTCTAGGACGCATTGCCGCGCGGGCGATCGAGGCGAAAGTAATGGCGGGACAGGTCAGCAAGTGGGTGGCGGAGTTGGGGGACAAACTAGGGCATGGCGATCTGCGGATTCATAACGGCGAGAAGTGGGACCCGGATAGCTGGCCGAAAGAGGCGCAGGGCTGGGGATTCCACGAGGCACCGCGCGGATCGCTGGGACACTGGGTACAGATTGAAGACAAGAAGATCAAGAACTATCAGTGCGTGGTGCCAACAACCTGGAATGCAGGGCCGCGCGATGCCAAAGGGCAACGGGGAGCTTACGAGGCGGCACTGGTGAAGACGCCGGTTGCCGATCCGGAGCGTCCGGTGGAAATTCTGCGCACGGTGCATTC
>JADGNR010000590.1 GCA_017883415.1 Bryobacteraceae bacterium
CGCGGCGGCGCGGGTGGAGACGGCCGGAAGATAAATCCGGAAGACGGTACCCTGGCCGGGCTCGCTCGTGACCAGGATTTCGCCGCCGCTCTGCTTGACCACGCCGTATACGATGGAGAGTCCCAGCCCGGTGCCTTTGCCCTTCTCCTTGGTGGTGAAAAACGGCTCGAAGATCCGGGACCGGGTGGCCGCGTCCATGCCGATGCCGGTGTCGCCGACCGCCAGCATCGCGTACCGGCCGGGCGCGATGCCAAGGTGGTTTTCCTGGTAGGCTTCGGTGACCTCGACCTGGGCCGTTTCAATCGTGAATTTTCCGCCTTGCGGCATGGCATCGCGCGAGTTCACCGCCAGGTTCATGATCACCTGGTCCAACTGCGAAGGGTCCACCGTGACCGGCGACAGCGCGGGGTCGAGCAGGAGCTGCAACTGGATGTCTTCGCCGATAATGCGGCACAGCATCTTATCGATCTGCCGCACCATTTCGTTCAAGTCGACCACGCGCGGCACCACCACCTGCCGGCGGCTGAAGGCCAGCAACTGGTTGGTGAGGGCCGAGGCGCGCTCGGAAGCGCGCAGCACCTCCTGGGCGAAATCGACGGCGGCCGGATCGTCCCGCACCCGCTCCCGCAGCATCTCGTTGTACCCGAGGATGACGGTGAGCAGGTTGTTGAAATCGTGGGCCACGCCGCCCGCCAACCGTCCCACGGCCTCCATCTTCTGCGAATGGATCAACTGGTCTTCCAGTTCGCGCCCGCGGCGCATCTCCTCGCGCAAATCGTGGAGCGCGCGCTCCAGGGATTGGGTCGCCCGCTCCTGCTCGGCGGTACGCTTCGCTACCCGCTCCTCCAGTTCCTCGTTGATGACGCGCACCTGGGCTTCGGCGGCGCGGCGCTCTTCGATTTCGACGGCCAGGCTGACATTGACCCGGGCCAGTTGGGAAGGGCTGGGAAGACTGATGAGCGTAGGCATCATGCGAATCAGCAAGAGGAACGTAGCGACCGAAGCGGCGGCGGTAACCGCTTTGATCACGCCGTCCAGCCGGTACACGGGGTTCCAGACGGTGACCGCGGCCATGAGGTGGGTGGTGCCGCAGGCCAGAATGAACGTGCCAAAGGCCACGAAGATCCAGTTGAAGGAGATATCGCGGCGCCGGGAGGTGAACCTAAACAGCAGAAACGGAATGGCATAGTACGCCGCGGCGATGAGCGAGTCGGCGATTACGTTGAGCCAGAGGACGGCGGGGTCCCAGAGATAGCACATTCCGTGCGGCATGAAGTCGTTGGAGAAGAGCCTGCGGAAGAATTCGATCATGGCGCTCGGGAGCGGGCCGTACCCAGTATGCCCCTGCATCATAGTTTCGGAGCTCGCAGCCCGGCAAGACCCCATTGGTGGGGATGAGGGGCGCACGAAGTGGGGGAGAGCGCGTGGAGCCATCCCGCGGCGCCACGCCACGCCAGCGGGCCGCCGGCATCGGCCGGCCATGGCGTGAAGGCTGTCAACCGGGTTTCACTTACTGGTCGGCGACAGGGTTCCAGCCGTCGAGAACGAATGCCGGATCGCTGTAGTTGGCGATGGTCCGGGCATCCCGTGGCTCGGTCAGTTGCCTGGAGACGGGGTGCCGCCCGGTGACGTCGATGGGATGGCCGTCGGCATCGGCGCTGTGGAACTCCCAGAAGTGAATGTGCGAGGTATCGTCGTCGATGGGCCCCCAGCCGACTGGTGGAATGCCTTTGAGGCGGCAGTTGAGGAGCACGGCCTCGGCGTAGGGGTAGTTGAGGCCGTGATTATTGGGCAGGCGCGCGAGCACGTGAGAAGGGCCGGCCGGCGCCGGGGGACGGTTCAACGGCAGGGGGCGATCGATCGTGGTAAATGTGCAGTCGACGAAGACATTGCCGTGGTTCGCTTCGGTGTTGCGAATCCACATGAAGGGCCCCACGGACTGGATCTCGCAGCGGCGGAAGAAGGCGGGGCCCACGCCGAGGATGGTGTCGCCGTCGCCGACGATCGTGCTGTCGGTGAGATAGACGGAGCCGCGCAGATTGAGCGCGTCGCCGGAGCCTTTGATCGTCATGTGACTGACTAGGTTCTTCGAGCCGGAGATCAGCAGACCTTCCGCCTGGCCGAAGGCGGAATTCTTTAGAGTGAAGTTGACGAACTCGATGCCGGTTGAATCATAGGCGGAGAAGGCGCAGCGACGGTTCGGCCCCGGCTGGGGAGGATTGAACCCGCTGTTGTTGCTGTAGCCGACCTGAACCTTATCGCGATCCTCGCCGCGGAAGGTGAGATTGGCCTTGTTGCGGAAGAAGACGATCTCCTCGTAGGCGCCATTTTTGATGAAGATCGTCACCCGCTTTACCGGATTGTCGGGCAAGAAGTCGACGGCGCCCTGGACTGTGTTGCAATCGCCGCTGCCATCGGCTGCGACGACAATGCGCGTTGCATCGGCCGGTGGAGGAGCCGGCTTGGTGGTGAAACGCCAGGCATGGTCCGTGGTGAAGCCCGCGAAGACGCCAGCGGCAGGAGTGAAAACGCCTGAATCGATCTGCACGATGTATTGATGGTTGTACCGCAAGACGTTATTGTGGGGGTAAATCGTGGCCCCGTTGCCACGGATGATGACAGGGTAGAAGTGAAAGTCAGCCAAACCGCCGATGGTAGTGAGCTGGTAATTGTGCAGATCCGCGGGCGTCGTTCTCACGGCCGGCGTTGTAGTGGTGGGCGAAGTGGGGACAGCGGGGTCCAGAACAGTCCCCCCTGCGGGCGGGGCGGCGATGCGCCGGGAGGGATCGGGACCGGCCGGGATACTGAGGTCGAGGGTGTCAACCAGATGGTGGCCGGCGGCATCGTAGATGCGAATCTGGCCCGACTTGCCCAGAGTGG
>JADGNR010000303.1 GCA_017883415.1 Bryobacteraceae bacterium
GAAATCTTTCACCGATACAGCCAAGAATACCTGAAATAGCTGACAGCTGACAGCTAAAAGCTGAAAGCTGAGAGCTGAAAGCTGAAAGCTGAGAGCTGAAAGCTGAGAGCTGAGAGCTGAAAGCCGAAAGCTACTCATACCTCAACGCATCAATCGGATTAATCCGCGACGCCTTCACCGCCGGGTACAGCCCGAACACCACGCCCACTACGAACGACACCCCAAACGCGATCACCACCGAGGACGTGGTCACGATCGTCTTCCACTCCGCCGTGCGCGCGATCAGCCACGCCAGGAAGAAGCCGAAACCGATCCCTAGCAGGCCGCCCGTCACCGAGATCAGCACCGACTCCGTCAAAAACTGACGCACAATGTCGAACCGCCGCGCGCCGATCGAGCGGCGGATGCCGATCTCGCGCGTCCGCTCCAGCACCGTCGCCAGCACGATGTTCATGATCCCGATCCCGCCCACCAGCAGCGAGATCGCCGCAATCGCCACCATCACGTAGGTGAAGATCGTCTGCGTGCGCTGCTGCTGCGCCAGCAGGGCCGCCGGGATTGTCACCGTGAAATCCTGCGTGTTGTGGTGCGTCGAGTTCAACACCGCCGTCACCACCTTGGCCGTCTCGATGCTGTCCGCCTTGGCGCTCAGGCGGATGTCGATGCCGTCCAGGTCGTCCTTCATCCCCGCCGACTGGTCCCAGTAGCGGTACTGAAACGTGTTCAGCGGAATGTAGACGATGTTGTTGATGTCCTGCATGGTGCCGCCCGACGATTGCGCTCCGGCCATCAACTGCTCGTTCAGCACGCCCACCACTTCCAGCCACGTGTCGTTGGCCTTCACGAATTTGCCCACCGCCGGCGCGTAGCCCAGCAGGTTCACCTTGGCCGCTTCCCCCAGCACGCACACCGCCGCGCTCGCCGCGTCGTCCGATTCGTCGAAGAACTTGCCTTCCGCCAGCCGCAGACTGTGGATCAGGACATACGAAGGCCGCACCCCGTACAGCTCCGGCATGTCGCGCGAGGGCTTGGGCAGCACACGAGCCGGATGCAGCGCGCGCCGCGCCGACATGCTCTCGAGGCCCTCGATGTTGGCTTGCAGGATGCGCACGTCGCGGTCCGACAACCCCGGCGACGAGCGCCGCCGCTGCTGCAGTTCCTCCTGGCTGGTGGCCGGACGCGAATCCACCAGCACGTTGCGCACGCCCAACTGCTCGATGAAGCGCAGCGATTCCTCCTTGGCCCCCGACCCGATGGCCAGCATGCCGATCACCGAGCCCACCCCGAATACAATGCCCAGCGCCGTGAGCAGCGTCCGCGTCTTTTGCGCGCGCAGGTTCGAAACCGCCTGGCCGATGTCGGCGAGGTTGAAGATCATTGCTGGAGCGCCTTCATGGCGCCTTGCTTCTGGGCCGCGGGCTTGTTCTGCTGATCGGGATTGGACATGGCCACCAGCGCGCCTTCGGGAATGCCGGTCAGCACCGCCTGGCTCTCGCTGCGCCGCACCAGCGTGACGTCGTGCGGCATGAACCCGTTGGGCGTCTGCTGGTAGACGTAGGTGCGGCCGTCGCTTTCAAAGAGCGCCTGCGACGGCACCCAGGCCACGTTGGCCAGCGTCTCCACGGTGATCACCATGTTGGAGGTCATGCCCGGACGCAGTTCCGGTCCCGGCTTGTCCAGCGCGATGCGGCACTCGAAGTGGCGATCCCACGGCGACCCGGTCGTGCCCCCCAGGTTCTTCACGTGTCCCGCGAACGATTTTCCGGACAGCGCCACCACCGCCACGGTCACCGGCTGGCCCACCGAGAGATGCCCGCGGTCCAGTTCCCCGACATTGGCGCTTACTTCCCAGTTCTTGAGGTCGGGAATCTGCGCCACCGCCATGCCGGCGCGCGCGTTATCGCCCAGTTGGAAGGGCATCAACTGCATGCCCCAGAACATCATGTTCATGTTGGTGTTCTGCTGCACGTTCACGTAACCGCCGGTCTTGGCCTTCAAGGTCATGCTGTCGATGTTGCGCTGCGCCGTATCGGCGGCCACCTTGGCTTTGTTCTCGGCGGCCTGCTGAATCGCCACGCCGGCGGACATGGTGGCTTTCTTGTTGGCCACGTCCTGTTCCGCCTGGTGCAGCCGGTTCTGCGCCTGCTCCAGCGCGATTTCGTTCTGGCGCGCTTTGATGGCCGCCACGGTGGAGTTCTTCTTCACTTCCAGTTCGGCCAGTTTCACGTCGCCGCCCGCGGAAAGCAGCGTGTACTGCGTCTCCGCGTCGGTGGCCTCGCTGGTCGCCTTGGCCTGAATCACCTGCTGTTGGGCTTCGGCCAGGTCGGCCTGCGCTTCGCGCAAATTGAACTCCTGGGTCGTGGTGTCGAACTGCACCACCATGTCGCCCGGTTCCACCACTTCCCCGGGCTCGCGCAGATAGGTGATGGCCATGTCGGTGCCGCCGATCATGGGCGCGGTGAGCATTTCCGAGTTGCCGCCCTGCAACTCGCCGCGCGCCGCCACCGTGATGGTCACGCTGCCGCGCTTCACCCGCGTGGTGGGGATCTCGGCGTGAGCCTCGGCGGTGGCCGTCTTCACCAGCCGGGCCACGCCCCACGCGCCGGCCCCCAACACCACGGCCGCGGACGCCGCAATCAGGATGCGTTTTCTCATTTCTTCTGATCCTTCTTCTCCACATCCACCAGCGCCACCAGCGCACCCGCGGGAATGCCCGTGACCGCCACTTCGTCGGGATTGCGCGCCTGCACCTGGACTTCCACCGGCCGGTAACGGTTTCCTTGCGCCAGGTAGACCACCGGCTTTCCCGCGTGCGTGAACAACGCCTTGGCGGGAATGCTGATGGCGTTCGGAATGCGGTTGATGATGATATCGATCCCGCCGTTCATGCCGGGACGCAGGCGGGCGTCGGGCTTCGGAATGGCGGCATACGCGTGGAAGCTTTTGGTGGGCGGCCACTCGAAGCTGAGTTCGGCCAGCAGGGAGATGTGGCCGATTTTGCCCGGCATGGTCAGCTCGGGAAGCGAATCGATGCGCACGCGCACATCCTGGTCCGTGCCGATGCGGCCGCGGTCGGTCTCCTCCACTTTGGCGTCCATTTCGAGCGTGTGCAGATCGGGCATCTCCGCCAGCACGCCGCCCGGCCAGACGTTGTCGCCCACTTTGAAAGGCTTGGCGTTCATCCAGCCGTTGGAATAGTTGGGCTCGAAGATCAGAAACCCGGCCAGCGGCGCCTTGATCTCCATCTGCGCGATGCGCGATTTCATGAGGTTCACGTCGGACTGCGCCTGGTCGCGCACGCGCGTCAGCGAAGCGATTTTCGACCGGTCGCTGGCGGCGTGCAGATCCACCGTAGCCTGCTCCACCTTCAGCTTCTGCTCGGCAATGCCCAGGTCGACCTTCGCCTCTTCGCCCTCGATGCGGCTCTTGATTTCGGAAAGCGAAACTTGCAGCTTTGCCTTTTCGAGGGCAAACTGCGCGTCGGCCAAGTCGCTCTTGTCCTGCTCGGCGGTGATGCGCGCTTGCGCCACCGCCTGGTCGAGCGTAGCCTGCGCCTGCTGCAAGGCCGCGTCCTTCTGCTGCAGTTGCTGTTCGGAGGCGCTGGAATCGAACTTTACGATGGTATCGCCCGCCTTGATCGCTTCGCCGGCCGCGGCCAGCCAGGCGATGCGCGGCTGGGGAACCATAGGCACGTAGATCTCCACCGAGCGGCTGGCGCGCAGTTCGCCGCGGCAGCGGATGATCACCTGGAAGTCTCCCTTGCGCGCCGGGGCGACCGGAAACGTGACGCTGGCCTGCACCTTGCTCAGGCGATACACTCCCGCCGAGGCCCCGCCCAACGCCACCAGCACTCCCAACAGCGTGAACCAGAAGCGCACTCTTCGGCCGCGCGCGCTCATTGCTTGCCTCCCGGCGCTTGGCTGCCACCCTGCGGCGGTTGGCTGCCACCAGGCGGCGCTTCCACCACCACCGCCGCGGAAAGATCGGGCATCACGTGCGCATCCGCCTTATCCAGCTTGAAGACCGCGGTGAAGGTCTTGATCGGGCTCCCCAGGGCGGAAGAGGCCACCGGGCTGGCAAATTCGAAATGCGCGGGAAGCACCAGGTCGGGGTAGGCGTCCAGGTAGACGGTGGCGCGGGCGCCGGGGACCATCGCCGCGCCGTCCGGTTCGCCCACCATGCAGCGGACCAGCATTTCGCCGGGATCGAAGATGGCCACGATGGCCTGTCCCCGCCAGAGTTGGTCGCCTTCCTGGGGATGCCCCATCGAGCTGTTGCGAAATACGTTCTGGTGCGCCACCATCCCGGAGAGCGTGGCGTGGATCTCCAGCCTTTTCATGTTGGACTGCGCGCGCTCGAGCGCCACCCGCTGGCGGTCGCGCTGCAGTTCCAGGATGCGCAGGGCGGCGCCATCGCCCTTGTCGTGCAGGGCATTGGACTTGGTGAGGCTTTCCACGTGCCGGCTCGCGATGGCCGCCTTCACTTCGTCCTGCTGCCGCTCGATTTCGCTGAGGACCGGCCCCTTTTTGAGCTCGATGGTGGCCTTGTCGCGATCGGCTTCGGCCTGCTTGAGGTCGGCCATGCGCTTTTCGGCATCGGCGCGGTTTTGCGCGCGCTTCTGGTCCACCTGGTGGCCCAGATCGTCGAACTTGGCCTGTGCGTCGCGGGCGTTGTCCACCTGCTGGGTGTTGTCGAAGACGGCAATGAGATCTCCTTCTTTGACGCGCGACCCGTTGGGGATCAGCTTGGTCAGGGTCATGGCGCCGCCTTGCCCCTGAATCTGCGGAACCGTCACTTTGAAGGAGTGAACCGCCTGCACCGTGCCGGTGACGCGCACCTCGCGCTTGGGAGGCGCCGTGTCCCGCGCCGGCGGTGGCACCGGCGCCGCGGCATGGGTGGTGGAAGGAGTGGAGCGGCTGCACGAGACCAGGAGCACGAGCGGAATCGCCGCCGCGAGTAGACGCACACATCACCTCCGTTAGGATATCCAGGATATCGCACAGATTAGACGCCGCTCAGGGCGGAATGGTTGATACGAATTGCGGGCGCCCCTCCCCCCGGTTCCAGGCGCAGCCCCCGCCCTTTTCGGGCGCGCCCGCCCGGCCCGCCCGGCAACCCCGACCGGGGGCCCACGTCCGCCAGCAGCCCCCGTGCGCCGGCCCCGTCCGTCAGCCCGCCCGCCAACCCTCGCCCACCCGCCGGCACCCCCCCATGCGCCGGCCCCGCGCGTCAACCCGTCCGTCAGCCCGCCCGCCAACCCTCGCCCACCCGCCGGCACCCCCCGTGCGCCGGCCCCGCGCGTCAACCCGTCCGTCAGCCCCATGCCGTGCGCCCGCCCCACCGGCCCCGCGCGTGCGCCGCTAAATAAGTTCCAAAATATCGTAATTGGGCTCTTGCCAGAGCCGGTGATGTGATATATTCAGCACAAATCCATCGCAGGATGGACCGATAGGGAATCCCCCTATCGGAGAACGGGGATTGACCGTAGATGTGTGGTATTGCGGGATTTACACGCCTTAACGCCACGGCGGACAGGGCCGTGGCGCATCGAATCGCCGAAAGTTTGTACCATCGCGGACCCGACCAGCAAGGGGTCTTCGAAGGCGGCGAAGCGACGCTGGTCGCCGTGCGGCTCAAGATCATCGACCTCGAGGGCGGCGATCAACCCATGTCCAGCGAGGACGGCGATACCGTCATCGCCTTCAACGGCGAGGTTTATAATCACCGGGAAATCCGCGCGGAGTTGGAGGAATTAGGCCACCGTTTTCATTCCAACTGCGACACGGAGACCGTGCTGCGGGCCTATCTCCAGTGGGATACGGCGTGCTTCTCGCGCATGCGGGGGATGTTCGCGGCGGCGCTGTGGACGGAGTCGCGGAAGCGGCTGGTGCTGGTGCGCGACCGCATGGGGATCAAGCCGCTGTATTACTACCGGCGCGGCGACGACGTCTATTTTGGCTCGGAGCTGAAGGCGATTCTGGAGCATCCCGACGTTCCGCGGCAACTCGACATGGAGGCGCTGGATTCGTATCTTTCCGTGAACTATGTCCCCGGGCCGCACACCCTGATCGAAGGCATCCACAAGGTGCCGCCGGGGCACTTTCTGGAATGGCGGCACGGCGAGCTGTGGATCGAGCGGTGGTGGAAACCGGCGGAGACGGACGGACGGCGGCACACCCTGGAATCGGCCAAGGAAGAGCTGGACTGGCTGCTGCGCGACTCGGTGCGCGAGCACCTGGTGGCCGACGTTCCGCTGGGGGTGTGGGCTTCCGGGGGGCTGGATTCTTCGACGGTCCTGCACTACGCCGCCATGGCGAGTGCCGGACGGCTGAAGACGTTCTCGGTCTCCTTTGCCGGGCGCAGGTTCGACGAGAGCCGGTATTTTCGGGAGATCGCGCGATTCTACGGGACGGAGCATCACGAGTTCGATCTGAGCCCGGATGTGGAGATGCAGAGCGCGATTGAGGATTTCGCCTACTACTCGGACGAACCGGGAGCGGACGCCGGCGCGCTGCCGGTGTGGTATCTGTCGCGCATGAGCCGCCGCCACGTCACGGTGGCGCTTTCCGGGGAAGGGGCGGACGAGCTTTTCGGCGGGTATGCGACGTATGCGGCCAACCGGCTGGCGCGGCCGTTCCGGCTGTTGCCGGGGGGCCTGCGGCGGGCGATGCGGGGAGCGCTGGACCGGTACCTGCCGGTTTCCGACGAGAAGATCAGCCTGGAGTACAAACTGAAGCGCTGGATCGAAGGCAGTTGGCTGCACCCGGACGAAGCGCATTTCTTCTGGAACGGGACGTTTACCAACGAACAGCGCAAGCAGATCCGGCCCGGGGCGAATGGAAACGGGCTGAGAATGCTGGTGGACCGGTTGGGACTGGACGGGCGCGGGGTGGTGGACCGGTATCTGCAGGTGGACCAGAACTACTATCTGCCGGACGATATTCTGTACAAGACGGACCGGATGAGCATGGCGCATTCCCTCGAGGTTCGCCCGCCATTTCTGGACCACCGCATCGTGGAGTTCGCCGCCGGTCTGCCCCAGAACCTGAAGATCCGGGGATTCCAGCAGAAGTTTCTGCTCAAGGAACTGATGCGCGGAAAGCTGCCGGAGTCGGTGCTGAATCGGAAGAAAGCCGGGTTCGACATTCCGACGCACGACTGGTTT
>JADGNR010000304.1 GCA_017883415.1 Bryobacteraceae bacterium
CGCCAATACCAAGATCATCTACCTGGCGAATCCCAACAATCCCACGGGCACGATTTTCACCAGGCATCAGTTCGACGAGTTTTACAAGCACGTGCCCGAGCGCGTGCTGATCATTTTGGACGAAGCCTACTTCGAGTACGCCAAGGACAACCCGCGCTACCCCGATTCCATGCATTACCGCTACGACAACGTGATCACGCTCCGCACCTTTTCGAAGGCCTATGGCCTCGCGGGGGCGCGCATCGGATACGGCTTCGCGCACGAGGAATTGATTCGCAACCTGCTCAAGGTGAAGCTGCCCTTCGAGCCTTCCACCCCCGCGCAGGCAGCCGGCATCGCCGCCCTGGCGGATAAGGAATTCCTGCATCGCACGCTCGAGTTGAACGCTCGCGGGCTGCGTTATCTGGGCGAAAGGCTGGCGGAAATGGGGCTCACGGTGGTGCCGTCGGAGGCGAACTTCGTCATGATCGCCCTGCCCTCGGAACAGGACGCCAATCGTGTTTTCGAGGAACTGCTGGCGCAGGGAGTGGTGGTCAGGCCGCTCAAGGCTTTCGGCTTGCCGCAGGCGATCCGCATCTCCACCGGCACCGACGAGGACAACCGCCTTTGCGTCGAAGCATGGAGGAAAAGCTATGTCACCAACCCTGGAGCAACCCTCGCGGGTTGAGCGGGATTTTCTTCCGCTCAACGGCACCGATTACGTGGAGTTCTACGTGGGCAACGCGCGCCAGGCGGCGCACTACTACCGCACCGCGTTCGGTTTTCGCCTGGCGGCGTATCGCGGTCCGGAAACGGGCACGCGCGAGTGCGCCTCCTACCTGCTGGTGCAGGATAAGATCCGCCTGGTGCTGACCACCGCGCTCGCGCCGGAACATCCCATTGCCGATCACGTCCGTCTGCACGGCGACGGGGTGCGCGACATCGCCCTGTGGGTGGACGACGCCGAGTCGGCGTGGCGCGAAACCACCAGGCGCGGCGCCGAGAGCGTGCGCGCGCCGGAGACCCTGCGCGACGCGCACGGCGAAGCGCGCCTCGCCTCCATCGCCACCTACGGCGACACCATCCACACCTTTGTCGAGCGGGGAAACTACGCGGGCGTCTTTCTGCCGGGCTTCGCGCCGGTGGAGGAAGAGGATGCCCTGGCGCGCCCGGTGGGCTTGCGGTTCATCGACCACATGGTGGGCAACGTCGGGTGGGGCGAGATGAACCGGTGGGTGGATTTCTACCGCGACGCGATGGGCTTCCGCATGTTCAAGCATTTCGACGACAAGGACATCTCCACCGAGTATTCCGCCCTGATGTCCAAGGTGATGTCCAACGGCAACGAGCGCGTGAAGTTTCCCATCAACGAGCCCGCCAAGGGCAAGCGCAAATCGCAGATCGAAGAGTATTTGCAGTTCTACCGCGGCTCGGGCGTGCAGCACATCGCCATGGCCACCGGCGACATCGTCCAGAGCGTTTCGCTGCTGCGCCGGCAGGGCGTGGAATTCCTGCGCGTCCCCAACACGTATTATGACGACCTGCTGGCGCGCGTGGGCCCCATCGACGAGCCGATCGAGGAGTTGCGGGAACTGGGCATCCTGGTGGACCGCGACGACGAAGGCTACATGCTGCAGATCTTCACCCGGCCGGTGGAGGACCGTCCGACGCTGTTCTACGAAGTGATCCAGCGCAAAGGCAGCCGCAGTTTCGGCAAAGGCAATTTCAAGGCGCTGTTCGAAGCCATCGAGCGCGAGCAGGAGCGGCGCGGGAACCTGTAGTGGGGTAGGCCTCCCGGCCTGCCTCCGCGCCGCAGGCGCCATGCTGGCGGCACACATGTAGCGGCCATTTGGTGTGGCCTTGACTTATGGCCTCGACCGCCACTACATTCAGAATGTAGAGAACCGCAGGACCTTGTGGCATGAGCACGCTTCGCACGCACATCACCCTTCCCGAGGAGATTCTCCACGATCTCGACCGATTGGTCGATAAGCGTAACCGCAGCCGCTTCATCGCCGAGGCAGTCCGCAAGGAGCTGCTTCTGGCCCGGCAGAGAAAGGCGCTGCAGCTGGCCGCCGGAAGTTGGAAGGACAAGGACCACCCGGAGTTCAAATCCGGGTCGTCTGCCTGGGTCGGAAGACTGCGCCAGGAGTCTGAAGCGCGTTTCCAGAAGCAGTTTCGCAAACGCTAGCCGATGAACTCGTTCCTGCTGGATACCAATGTCATCGTCGATGTGCTCCGAGGGCGCACCGAGGTGCGCATGCTGATGGAGCGGCTTCTCGATGAGCGCCGGGCGCTGGCCTCGTGCCCCATCACGGTCACGGAGATTTACGCCGGCATGCGCCCGCGGGAAGAAAAAGTCACGCGGGCTTTTATGGAAAGCCTGCAGTTTCTTCCCATCACCGCGGAAATCGCGGAAAGCGCCGGGCGTTTGAAAGCGCAATATGCCGGCCGCGGCAGGAGCCTCTCCTTTCAGGATGTAACGATCGCAGCGGTGTCGATCGCCTATGGCTGTACGCTGGTCACGGCGAACGTCAAGGATTTCCCCATGCGGAACCTTCAACTCTATCCCGTGCTCGTCAAAACGACGTAGCGGACCTCACCGTCATGGCGAACGGTTCGGAGGCTCGCCACCGGTCCCACTGCGGCCTGATCCTACCGAAACGATCGTCGCATCAATGATGAGACGCCGTCGTGGTTTCCCGACGGAAAGCGCATCGCGTTCCAGAGCAACCGCAGGGGCCGCGTGGAAATCGGGGTGATGAACCGCGACGGTGCGGACTTGCATCGGGTGACGAAGTGAGCGCCGCCGGCGGCCCTCATTTGATGTTGACCGTGAGCGTGTTGGCGGGCTGGCCGTCCACGGTCGCGGCAGAATCACGTTCACCTGGTCGAGCCCCGCGTACTGCCCTTGCGCTCCGGCGCCGAGCACTCCCGCGAGAACCACGGTAGTCGCGACACCGTGTACCCTCCCTGATCGGGGAAAGTCTATACCCCATTGCGGCGTATCGCAAGTATCCTGTAATTGGAGGGCGTATGTACCCACTCAAGAAGGGGAAATTCGCGTCGCAGGCGCATGTTGGCATCCCGGAGGGCACCTACGAAGAGGAGCACGGACGCAAGGGATTCTACGGCAAGAGCGCGCATCTCTATCACGCGCACCCGCCCACGGGCTGGATTCGCTTCGAAGGGAAGCTGCGGCCGCACCTGTTCGATTTGAACAAGCTGGCGCCGGCGGATTGCCACGATCCCGAAGGCATGCCGGTCGCCTTCCTGGGCAACCACGATGTCACACTATACGTTTCGCGGCGCTCGCAGCCCATGCCGTTCTACTACCGCAACGCCGACGGCGATGAGCTGATCTTCGTGCATCGCGGCAAGGGAACCATCGAGACCGATTTCGGGCCGCTCCCCTTCGAGCCCGGCGACTACCTGGTGGTGCCGCGCGCGGTCACTTACCGGCTGATGCCCGAGACCCAGGACAATTTCTTCCTCATCATTCAATCGCGCACCGAGTTCGAGCCGCCCGACAAGGGCCTCATCGGCCAGCACGCGCTCTACGATCCCGGCGTGGTTACCACGCCGGAGCCCGCGCCGCACCTGGACGACAACCGCGAATGGGAAGTGCGCATCAAGGTGGACGACGAGATCTCGAAGGTGGTCTATCCGTTCAACCCCATCGATGTGGTGGGCTGGAAGGGCGACCTGACGGTGTGGAAGCTCAATATGCGCGACATCCGGCCGATCATGAGCCACCGCGGACACCTGCCGCCGAGCGCCCACTCCACGTTTGTCACCGAGGGCGCCGTGGTGTGCACCTTTCTGCCGCGCCCGCTGGAGCAGGACCCCGCGGCCATGCGCGTCCCGTTCTTCCACCGCAATACCGACTACGACGAGTTTATCTTCTACCACGACGGCGATTTCTTCAGCAAAGACAACATCAAGCCCGGATACTGTACGCTGCATCCGCGCGGCATCCATCACGGCCCGCATCCCAAGGCGCTGGCCAACCAGCACAAGAAGACGCACACCGACGAGTACGCCGTGATGCTCGACGGCTTGAACCCCATCCACGTGCTGCCCGCCGGCGAGCAGGTGGAGTGGCCGGAGTATTGGGCGAGCTGGATGGAGAAGAAGTGAGGGGGTGCGGGGCCGGAGGCCAAGGACCGAGGGGGGATGAAGGCCGCTGGACCCGCACCGCGGGATACGTGTGTTCTCGTTGATGGGCCCGCGCTGGCGCAAGCTCCTACTGGCTGCTTTCCTGGCCGCCTATTTCACCTTCTTCTCCTGGGACGGGCTGAAGGCGCGTTTCGCCGCGGATGAACCCATGAATATGTACGCCTACTGGCATCTCGCGCCGGTTCAGTTTTGGCTCTCGCACTTCACCCTCTGGCGCGCCGTGTACCGTCCCATGGGCGGCGTGTTTTACCTGCCGCTGCTATACGCCTTCGGGTGGAACCCGGTGCCCTATCATGTAGTGCTTTCGCTGGTGCTGCTGGCGTCCGTATTTCTCCTCTATCGATTCGCCAGGTTGATCGGCTGCGGAGAAGTGGCCGCGTCACTGGCGGCTCTGGTGGCCTGCTATCACGGCGGATTGAACCTGATGTATTACAACACGGCCTACATCTACGATGTCCTCTGCGGCTTCTTTTACCTGGCTGCGTTGGTCTCTTACGTCCGCATTCGGGTTCGCGGCCGGATGCCGGGCGCCCGCGACACGGTGCTCTTTCTCGGCCTATACCTCTGCGCTCTGAACTCCAAGGAAATGGCGGTCACCCTTCCCCTCTTGCTCCTCGCCTATGAGTGGATCTATGGCGATCGGCCGCCGCGGCATTGGCTTCGCGGTCCTGGAAGGGTCATTCTGCTGGCCGCGGCCATGACCGCAGCCTACCTCTACGGCCGGGTGCTCGTCCCGAATGCGTTGGCCGGGGCTCCTGGCTATCGCTTCGTCTTTTCCCTCGATCGGTTGGTGGACTTTCAAGGTCGCGCCTGGGGAGACCTGTTTCTGAGGTGGAACCCCTTCCCTTGGCAGATGGTTCTGGTCCTCTGGGCGGCCGCGTCCTATCTTGCGTGGCGGGGTAACCGGCCGCCGCTCCGGTTTTGCTGGTTTCTTCTCGTGGTGACCCCCTTGCCCATCGAATTTCTACTGATGCCGCGCCGCGGGCCCTGCTTATACATTCCGATGTTCGGATGGGCGGTATTTGCCGCCATCGTCTTCGACGACCTGGTGCGGGCCGCGGCGGCGTTTGGTGCACGCGGACCGTTACTGCAGCGGCTGGGACGTTCTGGTGTTTCGGCGCTTTTGATGGGCACGGGCGTGTTTCTGTGGGCCCGTCACAACCGGCACTTCGAAGATTCGGTGGTCAAACCCGCGATCCCCCAGCTGGGCAAACAGACTTGGGAAGTGATTGAGCAACTCCGGGCAGTGAACCCGCATGTAGAGCCTGGCAGCCAGGTGGTATTCCTCGACGACCCGTTTGGAAACTTCGATATGGCCTTCCTGGCCGAATTGTGGTTCCGGGACCGCAGCGTCAGCGTCCGCCTGTATCGTCAAACGCCGCTTTCGCCGGCGGAGATTGCCAAGGCGGATCATGTCTTCACATTTGAGGATCGAAAACTCGTGCAGCTAAGGTAGAATGCGTCCCCCGTGCCCGTCCCCGCAATCCCACATCCGGACACTCCACCTCGCCTGGGTGTATCCTAAACTACTGCCCCACAGGGAAATAGCATCTGGCAGCGCAAGTGCCATGTCAACCCCGCTTTGCGGTATGTATAGAGTCTGATGAAATCCTCCGAGTCGCGCACACCCTGCATCCTGATCGCCGACGATCAGGCCGATGTCCTGGAGGCGTTGCGCTTCCTTATCAAAGGCGAGGGTTACCAGGCGGAGGCGGTTCTGTCGCCGGCGGCGGCCATCGATGCGGTGGAATCGCGCGATTTCGACGCGGTTCTGATGGACCTCAACTACACCCGCGACACCACCTCCGGGCAGGAGGGTCTGGACCTGCTGAACCGCATACAGAGTCTCGACGGCACCCTCCCGGTGATCGTGATGACCGCCTGGGGCTCGGTGGAGCTGGCGGTGGAGGCCATGCGGCGCGGGGCCCGCGATTTCATCCAAAAACCCTGGGACAACGCCCGCCTCTCGGCCATTCTCAAGACGCAGATCGAGCTCGGCCGCGCCCTGCGCAAAGGCCAGCGGCTGGAGGCCGAGAACCGCGCCTTGCGCGCCGAGCGCTTTCCCCAGTTGATCGCGCACGCGGCCGCCATGCGTCCCGTGCTGGACGTGATTTCGCGCGTGGGCCCGTCGGATGCCAACGTGCTCATCACCGGCGAAAACGGCACCGGCAAGGGGCTGGTGGCGCAGACTCTCCATTCCGTTTCGCTGCGCGCCACCCGGCCCCTGGTCACGGTGAACACCGGCGGCCTGGCGGAAGGCGTTTTCGAAAGCGAGCTGTTCGGCCACGTGAAGGGCGCCTTCACCGACGCCAAGGTGGACCGCGTGGGGCGCTTCGAGATGGCCGACGGCGGCACGCTCTTTCTCGATGAGATCGCCAACATCTCGATGGGACTGCAGTCCAAGCTGCTGCGTACGCTCGAGACCGGCGAATTCGAGCGCGTGGGCTCGTCGAAAACACGCCGCGTGGATGTGCGCGTATTTTCGGCCACCAATGCCGAGCTGGGCGTGCAAGTGGCCGAGGGCCGCTTCCGCCAGGACCTGCTGTTCCGCCTGAACACCATCGAACTGCGCCTGCCGCCGCTGCGCGACCGCCGGGAAGACATTCCACCCCTGGCCGGCCACTTTCTGCACCAGCACGCGGACCACTACCGCAAACCGCTCACGGGCTTCGACGAGGGCGCCATCAAGGCCCTGCTGGCGCACTCCTGGCCGGGCAACGTGCGCGAGCTGGATCACGCCGTGGAACGCGCCGTGCTAATGGCGCAAGGGGAAACCATCCGCGCCGGCGACCTGGGGCTCCGGGCCGGCCGCGAAGGCCCGCCGCGCCTGGAGGAGATGAGCCTCGAGGACGTGGAGGCCCTGCTGATCAAGAAGGCCCTGGCGCGCTTCAACGGCAACGTGAGCCACGCCGCCAACGCCCTGGGCCTGAGCCGCAGCGCCCTCTACCGGCGCCTGCAAAGGTACGGGTTATGAGGATGGGGGCCGGGGGAAACAGGGG
>JADGNR010000305.1 GCA_017883415.1 Bryobacteraceae bacterium
GTCCGGGCAGCGGCCTGGCGCCGGTGCTGCAAACGGGCGGCCCGCGCACGGTGCAGGCATCGCTGCGCTTCCAGTTCTGAGGGCGGCCGGTAACTCTACTGAACTTTGCGCACCACCAGCATTTCGATCGGCCTCTCCGCCTGGGTAAGTTGCAATCCTAGCTGAAGGGCCATGTCAAAGACGGCATCCGTTCCGGATAACTTACTCGATGCGGAGTAATTGTACTTACCCTTCAAGCCGGTCTCGTCGAAGGCCGGAACGCTGAGCAGCTCCGCAAACATTCGTGCCATCTCTTGCATCGTGTGCGCCGTGCCACTCACGGAATTCTCCCCGCCAGCGGACATCTGCTTCTCCCCGCTTGTTGCCGGCGCCAGGTGCGGGGAAGAAGTCCCCGAAGCGGTAAGCATGTAAACTCGCTCGATCCGCTCTTCTTTCCCGACGCGCAACCCGAACCGCCGCTCTACAGCCTCTTGCACCATTTGGCGCACTCTGTCGCGGTCGGCCCCCGGTATGTGCGCGGTTACGTCATAACTCCCTCCATCCAGCTTCTCCGGGAACGCGATCCGATACCCGGGAGTTTCCCAGAGGTCCGAAATGATCGCTGGCAGGCCATGATTTCTAGCGATGTAGGTGTCGGGATCGACCAGTTGTCCCAGCGAACGCAACTCCGTCCGGGACGCAGGCGAAATGTGAACCTCGTAAGTGGGGTAGGCCTCCTGGCCTGCCCCAGTGCCGGAGACGGGCGGCGGCACTTCGGAAAGACCCGTCTCCGCCCGATAGTTTAGGACCGATCGGACGCCGTGCTCATCGGGGCCGCCCCGGGAGTACCCGGCGATAACCCCCAGTTGATCCACCACCACGGTTCTCGGGAGCAGCCGCGGGAGCTTGAAATTCCGCTGGTTGGCAAGCTCGCTATCGAACAGAATGCAGCCCGGGAAGGCAGCCTGCTTCAAGGCTTGATCCAGGAGAAACTCCGATCCGCCAACTACCTGCATGAACAGGACCGGATCGCCCGGAAAGTTCCCGGCGGCTTCATTCCACTCGGCGACCTCGTCCGGTACGAAGACGCCATGGGTAAACGAAACCACCACCACGTTTCCGCGCAGAGACGTCCAATCCAAACGCGCCGGACAGTTGCCCTTGAGCTTGTTCCAAACCAGCGCAGGCGGAACGTCGCCGCTATGCTGCGCGCCGGCGACGCCGCTCAGTACGGCAATCATGCATAGCGCTCGAACTGCGCGTTTCATATCCAGCGCGAATGCCCGCACCTCCGGGGCCAAACCCGAGGCGCATCGGGGTGCGGGGTTGCCGCGCCGGCGCTGGGAGTTTCGGGCACAACTGTGAGATTCACTCCACGATGAAGGAGTCCAGGTCGATGAACCGACCCTCCGAGTGGGGACGGTTTTGCCCTAAGACGCGGATCACGGCGACGTGCCGGCCGGGGCTCAGGCAGCAAAACCTGGCCTCGGCGCGCCATACGATCGTCGGGGAGTACAGATCGATGGTTCCCTGGCCGATGTCGTCGATGGTAATGGACGCCAGGCCGCGGTTGGAGGCCTTGGTGAACACATAGGTCAGAGCCGTTCCCTCGAAGGCGAGGGAGGCCTCGGCGCCCTGGGCGTCGGTGTAGCTGATGGTATGCCGGTAGGGACCGTCGAACCGGGCGCTCTTGATCCAATCGCCGCGAAACCGGATCGCCGGGTCGAAGTCGTCATAGGATCCGGGCGGCACCACGACGGGCGGCGCATTCGGCGCGGGCGGCGGCAGCGCGCTCGAGTTTTGGCGCTCACAGCCGGGCTCGAGGCGCGCCAGGTAGTAGCTTGCGAACTCATACTCGGTGGCCGTACACCGCTCCAGCAATTCCTGTAAGGCGGGAGGCCGAACCAGCTCGCCCGAGGCCCCTTTCACGGCGATGAAGTATTGGATCTTCCAGCGTTGGACCAGGCGGACCATTTCGGGAACCGTGGAGGTGCGGTGGAGTTGGTCCCACACGGTGTACTGGTGCCAGTGGTTCTCGTAGACATCTCCGGAAAGGCCGGCATTGCTGGCGTCATTGGTCAGGAGCACTGCCGAGCCGGGGTGCGTGCGATTGAAATACGCGATTACGCTGCGAATGGGATCGGCCTCACCCGCGGCGCGCTCCCTTTCGGCGCGCGAGAAGGGACGCCGGAGACCGAAATCCTTGTGGTAATAGCTCCCCGACGGCAGAAAGTAAGCATTCAGAGCGATGCAGACGGCCACCAACCCGAGCAAGGCCCGGTACAGCCAGCGCCTGGTTGCGCTCCAGGCGAGCACGGCGGCCAACGGCACCGAGAAAAGGGGCAGAGCGGCATAGAGATAACGGGCGTTGGGGTCGGAAGCCATAATTACCGTGGCGGCGCCCAGCGCAACCACCGCGGCGCTCACCGCCGGCCGTCGCGGGAGGAAGACCAGGGCCAGCAGGGAAAGGGGCGCCAGAACCAGATACTGAAAACCGAAGGAGCCATCCTGTCCTTCGTAGTTGGCGCTGGTGTGAAACGTAAGATCGAAGGGCATGCGCCAGGCCAGGGGTGTGCGGAAGCGGGCATCGCGAATGTCCGCCGCCGGGTCCAGGAGGCGGGAAGGGAACTTCTGGTTGAGGAAGGGAAACAGGGGGTTTCCGGTTTTCCAAAAGGCGATGGCGTAGACCGGCAGCGCGGCGCCGAGGAAGAGGGTGAACGCCAGGGCGGAGACGGCCAGCGGCTTAGGCCGCAGCTCCACCCAGTGGCGGCGCACCTCCCAGGCGGCGAACGGCAGGGCGATGGCGACGAAGGCCAGGGCGCCCAGTTTGACGGCGAGCGCGGCGCCGCCGAGTGCGGCCGCGAGGTAGAGGAGTCTCTTCTCCCCGGATTCGCCGAAACGCCAGATGGCGGTCATCGCGCCGAACACCATGGCGGCGAGCAGGTTATCCACGAAGAGCGATCCGGTGACCAGGTAGACCAGCGGAGTGGCGGCAAACAGAGCCAGGATGAGGAAGGCCGCGGCGCGCGACACCCACCGGCGCACGGTGCAGTAGAGCAGCGCCTCGAGCAGCAGGAGAACGGCGAAGTTCAACAGGTGCGCCGCGTATTCGCCGCCGAGCAGGTACACGATGGCATAGGCAAAATCGGCGCCCATGGGCATGACGGCCCAAACGAACCGGCTGGGATCGAAGGTGAACCGGTGATGGGCGGCCATGTTCATGGGAATGGCCAGGTGCATGGCCAGGCCATCGGCGCTGGACTCCGGCGTCAATGCGACCAGAGCGAGCGCCAGGAGGAGGAGGGCCAGAAGCGCGCAAGCGGCCCGCTCGGAAAAGGAGCGCAACTCCGCGGAGCGCAGCAGGCCGCCCCATTGCGCCAGCCGCCGCCAGACGCCGCCGCGGTCCAGCAGCACCGGTGTGGCGAGGAGCACAATCCAGACGGCGGGGTAGTGGACCGGCAAGCGGGCCAGCAGCGTCATCAGGAGAAAGTAGACGGCGATTCCCAGGAGGGTTGCGGAAAGGTGCGTCTCGGGCGAACTGTCCCTGGCGCGGCCGAGCAGCATCGAGCCGAGGGCGCAGGCGGAGACGAGGAACAGGACCACGGCGAACAGCGCCTGGGGGCCGATGGCCAGGGCGGCGCCGGCGAGCGAGACCGCCGCGACGAGCGCCACGAAGGACCAGGGGACCAGGAGCAGAACAGGCAGGGCGAAGGCCAGGTAGATTCCGGCGAAGCGGCCGGCACGGTGGAGCCCGGCGGGCTGCCAGATTTCCTGAGAGAAGAGGTGCGCGGTAGCGAAGCCGTAGGCTTCGAGCGAGAGTGCGCCGGCGAGCACGGCGTAGACCAGCCAGGCAAAAGAGCGGGCCGGCGTTTGGCGCGCCGGGCCGGCGGAGTGCGCGGACCCGCCAACGGGCTGGCGGAGGTCCGGGAGCGGCTCGGCCAGGATGGTGCGCCGCCGCGCGGCCCGAAGCATCTCCCGTTTGAACTCGGGGCCGTTCGATTCGATCCGCAGGAGGGGGAGCAGCAGGGCGGCGGGAATGCCGCGCAAGCCGGCGCTCCCCACAATCAGGCATTCGGGACGGGCCGCGAGCGCGCGGGCGACCTGCGCAACGGCGTCGGGCGGGTCCTCGGCATCGACCGTGACGACGCCGGTGAGGCCGCTCACCGTGCACAAAGCGGAATTGATGCCGGTCTTCAAGGAGGCGCCCTGGCCCAGCGGGGCGGCATGCCGGAGTAAGTGGACGTTGGGGAACGCGGCGGCGCGGCGGAACACGTCCTCGAAATCGGGACCGCTGCCGTCGTCGACGATGACGATGGCCGCGATCGCCGTTGGGGCGAGGGCGCGGACCAGTTCGACCAGCGCGGAGGACGGCCGGCAGGCGGGGATTACGACCGCGAGGCGCTGGGCTGGGGCGGAGTTCATTGCGGCTCCGCGGAGAGTTTCCGATGCCGCCGATCCCGCGCGGCGCCGCGCCGGGCAGCGGGCGCGCCGGCCGGCGAGGGTGCGAGCGAGACCGGCGGCCGGATGAGCAGGAAGGCCACGAAGAGAGTGGCCGGCCACACCTGCACGACCAGCCGGCTCATGGAGGTGCCGAGGTGCCAGGTGAGATCCGCCGTGGTGACCAGATAAATGGCGAAATCCGCCGCCAGCAGGCCGGCCAGCGGCAGCGCCAGCCAGAGGCGGGACACCGCCTCCTTCTTCGTCACCACGCCCAGCGTCACCGCCAGCGCGGCCAGGAGAAGGATGGGATGGGCCCACCAAACGGCGAGCTCCCAGACATTCCTGGCGAAGGACGCGGCGATGTGGAGCCAGCGCGAAGGATCGGCCAGCTTGGCGAAGGTTTCCGCGGCGGTTCGGGGAAACATCGCTTCGGCGCCGCGCACCAGAAACAGTTTCAGTCCGGCCACCAGGAGGACCGCGGGCGCCGCACCCGCCGCCATCCAGGCCGCGCTCCGGGCCCGGCCGCGCCACAGCACCACCAGCGTTGCCAGCAGCAGGAAGGGCAGGCCCTCGTTTTTGGTCCAGGCCGCGAAGCCGGCGCAAAGGCCGGCGAGAACCAGCAAACCCGCGGGCCAGTTGGCGGCCGCGGCGGAAGCCAGCAGCGCCACTGTCGCGAGGATGTAGAGGCTGAGCGGAATATCGGCATACTGGAAACTGGCCTGGGAAGTGAAGCCTCCGGTCGCCAGGAGCACCAGCACGGACAGCAACCCCACCGGTTCGGCGCGGAGGAATGCCAGCGCGCCCGCCAGAAGCCCGGCGGTAGCCAGCGCGAACAGGACGCTCAAGGCAGCCGGCGCTTCCGGCGATGTGTCGCCGGTCAGGGTCCACAGGCGCGCCACGGAGGCGGAAAGCAGGAGTGGATATCCCGGGTGGCTGGCGCCGAACATTTTGGCGGCGGCGTCGGCGGCAAAGGCATCGCGCCAGGTCTCCGCACCGCCGGCCAGGAATTTGGCCTTCACATTCCAGATGGACCAGGCGTCCCATTCGCCGTGGGGGCTCGCCGCGATGGACTCGCCCAGGCCGAGGACGAACAGAATCAGCGCAACCGCGGCCGCGGTTCGCAGCGCCCAGGTCCAGGAAAAGCCCGGGGGCGGGGAATCGTCCTGCTCCTTCCGCCGCGCGCGTACCAGCAGCCAGGCCGCACCGGCCAGGGCGGCGGCTTCCACGGCGAGCACCGTACCGCGTCCGCCGGCGCCGGCCCATCGCAACACGAAATAAAAACACGAGGTGAGCCCCAAGCCCACACCGATTCCCAACGAGATCTCAAACAGCCCGCGGATCCAGGCCGGCCGGGCGATGGGGGGCAGCAACAGGCGTACGATCATCCAGCCCAGGGCGATGGCGGGCAGAATGGCCAGCACCGCGGCCGTCACGGTTTCGCCTTTCGATAGAGCACCACCCCGTTGCCCATCTGGGCCGTCATGGTGTAACCGGCCCGCGCGCCGGCGGCGGCGAAATCCGAGGGGCGGGAGAAATTTCCAACCGCCCATTCCGCGGCGCCGTGCGTATCGACGGGCACCAGGAGGCGCGGCGCCAGCGCGTATTGCGCCGCCAGAAAAGCGGGAGTGCCGGCCGGGTCCGAGAACGGCACATCGCTAAGGTAGCCGACGGCGCCGGACGCCGGCAGGCGCACGCTCACGGAGGCGAAGCGCTGCTCCAGGCTGGATTCCACGCCGTAGCGGTCCGGAAGGCGCCGCCGGTCTTCCACCGTGCCCTGGTACGAGTTCAGTGAGGCCAACACGGCAAGCGCAGCCACGGCCAGAACGCCGACGAGGGCGCGCGCGCCGGCCGCGGGCAGAGTGGTTTTCCTGGACATGGAAACTGAATGGCGATTTCTTAAGTTTCCAGTATACTCATCCCGCCAGGGGCTAGGCGCGAAAGGCTTCCTCCACCCCCGCCTTGAAGTAGTTCCTGCGGTGGCAGTTGAAGGTAGATCGAATCTGAGGGGCCAGGTACGGCCACCCGCGTTCGTGAGGGTGCCCCCGTGACGCAAGCCTGGCTTTGACCACAAGAAACGCGTTTTCATGTAGTTGGGCCGTCTAATGTTGCGAGAGGCGACCGGGCGTCAAATGTTAACGGCGGGCGGTTTCACACCCCGGAATGGGGCCAATAAGTTCGGCGGTGCGATTAAATGTTGTAAATTGCAACATAGTGTTGTATTTTCGAGTTGTTGGAATCCGTCTTCCTGGGCCTGATCAGAGGACCGGGAAAAAACGACATCCGTCGCAAGGGCATCGCCCCATTGACCCTGGGTAGGTGCTCAGCGGGATGGCGTTTCAGCACCGGCTAGCCGGGGGAGCCCGCATTTACCTCCGAGATGCGGGCCGCCCGGCGGGCCGGAGGCGTTGCCGGGAGCGAGCCACAAATCAGGGTTGATCGTCGGGCGGAATCTCGAAGTTCACCAGTTCCCCGCGGAAGCCGCGGGTCTTCCAGGCGCCGAAGAGGATACCGGCGGCCATCCAGATACTGCCGGCAATCTGCGCCGTGCGGCTGAGATTCAACCACAGCAGCAGGCAGACGGCGAAACCCAGCGCGGGCGGAACCAGATTGCTCAGCTTCTTTTCCTTTCCCCTGATGTAATAACGCACCAGAGCGGCGGCATTGACGCCCATGAAGGCGATGAGCGCTCCGAAGTTGAGCATCTGCGCTCCCAGGTCGTAATCCATCAGAAA
>JADGNR010000059.1 GCA_017883415.1 Bryobacteraceae bacterium
TCCTCCAGGCGCGTGGCGCGGGCTGCCTGCTCCGCCGGAAAGATCTTCGACAGCGCGTGGTTCACCCGCTGGATGGAGCCATCGGCCGCCAGCGAGATCACGCCGGTGGGGATGCTCTCCAGAATCGCCTCGGTGAAGCGGCGCCGGCGGTCCAGCTCCTGCCCGCTCGATTCCAGCTCCTCGGTCATGCGGTTGAATCCGCGCACCAGCGAGCCCAGCTCGTCCACCGCCCGCACCTGCACCCGGTGGCGGAGATTGCCCTTGCGCACTTCGCTCGCCGCCTCCAGCAGCGCCGTGATGGGCACGCTGATCTGCTTGGCCAGGAACAGCGCGATCCAGGTGGCCAGGAACAGCACGAACAGCGTGATCAGGGCCATGAGCATGATGTAGTTGCTGCGCACCTGCTTGCGGCTGTCGTAGAGCTGGAACCACTGATCCGACGATTTCTTGATCTCCGCCTTCTTTACGGCGACGTCGAGCGGCATGAGCGCGGTGAGTGCGACGGCGCCGGGCGCGTCTTTCAGCGGATACTCCACCCGGATGCGGCGTTCGCCGGGCGCGGCAGTGTACGGCCCCCAGGCATCGAGCGGCGGCTGGCCCGCCCCCGGCAGAATGGCTGCCGATTCCAACTCCTGTTCCACGCAGAACCGCTCCAGAAACCCGGGAGACCGCACGCCTTCGGCCAGCAAACGGCGCGTTTCCGGCTGCGCGGCCAGCAGGCCGGCCTGGGCCATGGTTTCGTCCTGCATCTCTTTGTTGAGCATATTGGCCACGCCGGCGAACAGGTCGATCTGGTCCTTGGTCGGCTGCGTGAACCACGCCATCATGTTCTTGCTGAGCACTTCGTAGCTGAACCACACCAGGAAGAAAACCGGGACCACGCTGAGCGTGAGCGCGCCCACCACCAGCTTGGTCTTGATGCGCGAGCCCTCGCGGTGGCTCTGCCGCTCGATGTACAGCTTGACGCCCTCGCGGAACAGGATGAACCCGAGGGTCACAATCAGGATGAAGATGAGACTCGAGATGGCCCAGAAGATGAGCGTCTGCTGCGGATTGGCGGGACCGAACTGTCCCAGGCGGAACGATCCCTGCCACGCCACCAGAAGGACGGCAAACACCAGCATGACTACGGCGAACCCGTAGAACAGGCGCTTTTTCATGGATTGGGCCTTCCCCTCGATTATACGGGGAGAAGGAGCGTGGGGCGGATTCCGGTGGGGGCGAAACAACGGGCCGGGCGTGCCGGCCCGCTGCGGAAAACTACATCTTGACGTCTTCTACGGTGATGGTGTCGCCATCCACCGTGCCGGTCAGGGTCACTTTGTGGCCGGCGTGCGCTTTCACTTTATCCTGGTTGGAGATCTTGTAAACCTTGCCGTCGTTGTCCACCAATACTGCAGGGGAACCCCCCTTGATGCACCGTTCGGCGCAGGCGGCATTGTCCCTCATCTTGGCGTTGGCCGAGCACTTCTCGTCCATGATCGTTCCCGACCACTCCGCGGCAAAGGCGGAAATGGCTGCCAGACCGAACACCACAAATAGTTTCTTCACGTTTACCTCCTCTAAGTTAGAGCCTTGGATTGCAACCGCTATCCTACACTACGGAGTTGCCGCGGCTTTGGATGTTGCGGCCATTTTACAAGTGTAACGTACAGGGCCGTACGTCCTGCTTGGCGCCTGGGCAGGCCGGGAGGCCTACCCCACTAATAGAACAGATACTTACGCCACTGGGCATCGCCCTTGCCGAGCATGCGCATGAGGTGACGGCTGGTGTGCAGGCTGAAGGGACGCGGCTGGCGCGTCAGCTTCATTCCCGCCTCTTCCGGGGTGCGGCTTCCTTTGCGGTTATTGCAGTGGTGGCAACAGGCCACCAGGTTCTCCCAGGCCGATTCGCCGGCGCGCGAGCGCGGGACCACATGATCCAGGGTCAGTTCGGCCGAGGGCAGCGTGCGATGGCAGTACTGGCAGGTGTAGCGGTCGCGCATGAGAATGTTCTTGCGCGAGAGGGCCCGCGTCTGGTGGGGGATCCTCCGGTATTCGAGCAGGCGGATCACCGAAGGCAGGCGCACGGCGGCGCGCGCCGAATGCACCGCGTGCATGGATTCCTCTTCGGCCGACGCCACTCCCTTCAACACCAGCACCAGGGCCCGCCGCGCCGCGCAAATATTGATCGGCTCATAGCTGGCGTTGAGCACCAGCACCGGTTTCTGCAGTCGATCGCTCGGCATTCAGTAAGATCCTCCCACCGTGGAGTAGGCCGTGGCCGCGCGCGTACCTCCCATGCGCCGGTCGACGCGGGCGACGGCCAGGAGTACCACCTTGGCGGCGCCCGCGCGCTTCAGTACCAGCGCGCAGGCAGCCGCCGTGGAACCGGTGGTCATCACATCGTCAACCAGCAGAATGCGTTTCCCCGCCACCGCCGCGGTGCGCCCGCGGGAAGCGAACGCCGCGGCCACGTTGCGGCGCCGGGCCGTGTTGCCGAGCCCCGCCTGCGCCGTCGTGGGACGCGTGCGCTTGAGGGCGTGCACCACGGGCATGCCGCAGCGCCGGGCAATCGACCGCGCCAGCAGGTCCGCCTGGTTGAACCCCCTCTGCCAGCGCCGCCGCCAGTGCAGCGGAACGGGGATCGCGGCGTCGAACCGCTCCTCGCGAGGCAGCGCCGCCGCCAGCAGATCCCCCAGGGGACGCGCCAGCGTTTTCACCCGGCCGTATTTGTACAGATGAATCAACTCCCGCAGCACACCGGTATACGCGCCGAAGCAATAGGCCGCATCGAACCCGCGCAGCCCGGTGCGGCAAAGCGCGCAGCGGCCTTCGCCATCCAGCGGGAACTCGTTGAGGAACGGCGTCCGGCAACTGGCACAGAAGAACTCGGCGCTGAGCGGCTGCGGTTCGCGCAAACATTCCCGGCAAACCGGGATGCGCGTGACCTCATCGAGAGCCCTGCCGCACACGCGGCAATCATCGGGGAAAAAGAGGGAAAAAAGGGCGCGGAAGGCTGTGCGGACTGCCGAGGAACCAGCGTCGACTACGGCTCGCCTGCTACTCGAGAAGACCCACCTCCACCATTGCCATTTCCATTGTACCCGAAAATCCGCGTGGTCCCAATTTTCACATTGGCAGCGAACCTGCTATCACCGGTTGTAGAGCGCGCCGCGGAAACGCGGCGCCATGCGCGGCGGAAACGCGGCGCCGGAAATTGGGTTAGAAGAGTCAGTTGTTCGGCCCGCGGTCGCCGTCGAAGACCGCGAGAGGAGAGGTTCTATGCTGCGTCGTGGATTGATGGTCGCCACATTGGCGGGCGTACTGGCGGCCGGTGCGGTTGCCGCCGATGTTTTCGTGCGCATTGCACCGCCGCACGCGTTGGTCGAAAGGCGGGGACCGCCGCCCGGGCCGCACCACATTTGGACGCCCGGCTTTCACCGCTGGGACGGCCGCGCCTATGTGTGGGAGCCGGGACATTGGGTCCTGCCGCCGCGGCCCCGCGCGCACTGGGTCGCGGCGCACTGGGTCCACCGCCGCGGCGGTTGGATCCTGGTGGAAGGGCACTGGCGGGGCTAGCTTTCGGCGTTTGATCCCCTTGTGGCACACTGAATCCTGCATGGGGACAAAATGCTGACTGCCGGACAAGTCTCGGAATTGCGCTCCCACTTTCCCATCCTGCGGGAAAAGACATATCTCTATAGCTGTTCGCAAGGCGCGCTCTCGGACGCGGTGGAATGCGGGATGGCGGAATACGCGCGAAGCTGGCGGACGTCCCCGGCGCCGTGGGAGGAGTGGATGGAGACCTACGAGGCGTTGCGCGCCGCCTTCGCGGGCTTCATCCACGCGCGTCCCGACGAAGTCGCTATCGTCGCCAGCGCCTCGGCGGGGATCAATCCCATCGCCAACGCGCTTCGCTTCGACCAACGCGACAAGGTGGTGATGAGCGAGTACGAGTTCCCCACCATGGGCCATATCTGGCTGGCCCAGCGGCCGCGCGGCGCGCGCGTCGAGTTTCTGGAAGGCGTCGATAACGCCGTCCCCATCGACCGCTACCGGCAGGCCATCGACGAGCGCACGCGGATCGTGCCGCTGACGCAGGTTTCCTTTCTCAACGGATTCCGCTCCGACGTGGCCGCGATCACGCGCATCGCTCATGACGCTGGCGCCCTGGTTTTCCTCGATGGCTATCAGGATTGCGGTACGCGCCCGATCGATGTGCGCGAGCTCGGCGTGGACTTCTTCGTCACCGGCACTCTGAAGTACCTGCTTGGGCCGCCCGGCCTCGCGTTTCTCTACGTGCGGCGGGAACTCATCGAATCTCTCACCCCCACCATCACCAGTTGGATGGCGCAGCGGGACGTCTTCGCCTTCCGCACCAGGCATCTCGAGCCCGCCTCCGAGGCCCGCCGCTTCGAGGGCGGCACGCCGGCGATTCCGAATATTTATATGGCGCGGCCGGCGCTCGACCTGCTGGTGCGTGTGGGCATGGACCATGTCGCCGCGCAGATCGAGCGCCTGGCGCGCGCCTTTCTCGAGGGCGCCGGCGAGCTCCGCCTCGAGTCCAAAACGCCGCCCGCGACCGTCGGGCCGCTGGTGGTGCTGCGCGCCCGCGACGCGCCCGCGATGGTCGAGCGGCTCGCCGCGCGCGGCATTGTGGCGTCGGCGCGCCACGACGGCGTGCGCTTTTCCTTCCATGTCTACAATACCCTCGACGACGTCCACACCGCCCTGACGGCGATTGCCGACAACCTGGACCTGATGGTGCGTGGGTGACGCCGCCCGCGCCGGGCGGCATCGAGAAGGGCGAGCAACTCTCGCGCCAGCTCACCAGCGGACAGCTCGCCATGATCGCCATCGGAGGGGCCATCGGCACCGGGCTGTTCCTGGGCAGCTCGCTCGCCGTGCACACCGCCGGACCGGGCGTCATCTTCAGCTACGCCATCGGCGCCGTGGTCACGCTGCTGCTGATGGGCGCGTTGTCGGAGATGGCCGTGGCGCATCCCACGGCGGGATCGTTCGGGGTGTACGCCGAGATGTATCTGAGCCGCTGGGCCGGTTTCACGGTGCGCTACACCTACTGGGCGGCGCAATGCATCGCCATCGGCGGCGAGGCCACGGCCATCGCCATCTACTGCCAGTGGTGGTTTCCCCATACGCCGAAATGGCTCTGGATCCTGGGATTCGCCTGCGCCTTGATCTACGTCAACGCGCGCAGCGTGGGCAGCTTCGGCAGCTTCGAGTATTGGTTCGCCATGGTCAAGGTGGTGGCCATCGTCCTGTTCATCGTCTTCGGCCTGGCGCTGGCCACGGGCATCGCTCCCCGGCCGGCCATCGGCTTTTCCAACCTCACGGCGCATGGCGGTTTTCTGCCGGCGGGCTGGCGCGGAGTCTGGATGGCCATGGTCTTCGTGATCTTCAGCTACCTGGGCACCGAGGTGGTGGCCGTGACCGCGGGCGAGGCCCGCGACCCGCACACGGCAGTGCCGCGCGCCATGCGCACCATGGTGGGCCGCCTGATTGTGTTCTACATGGGCGCCATCGTGGTGCTGGTCAGCATCGTTCCCTGGAACCAGATTCAGCCCGGCACCGGCGTCACCGCCAGCCCGTTCGTAAAAGTATTCCAGTTGATCGGCGTGCCGGCCGCGGCCCACGTGGTGAACTTCGTGGTGATCACCGCCGCCGCCTCCAGCATGAACTGCAACCTGTACCTGGTGAGCCGCATGATGTTTTCCCTCGCGCGCGGCGGCTACGCCCCGGCCCGCTTCGGCCATGTCTCGGCGCGCGGCACCCCGGTGCCCGCCCTGGTGGTCTCGGCCGCCGGGCTGGCCCTGGCCATCTTCACGGCCCTGTTCTATCCGGACGGCGCCTTCGTCTACCTGTTCGGAATCTCACTGTTCGGGGGCCTCTACGCGTGGCTCATTATTTTCGCGACACACCTGTTCTTCCGCCGCCAATGGGAGGCGCTGGGCCGCCCGCGCCTGCCGGTGCGCATGCCCGGCTATCCCTATACCTCCCTGCTCGGCGCGGCCGCCATTGCCGCCATCCTCGCCACCACCTGGTGGGTGGAGGGCATGCGGGTCACCCTCGTCGCCGGCGTGCCCTGGCTGGGCGTGCTCACCGTCGGTTATCGTTTCGCCACCCGGCGGCGCGGGAAATCGTGAAACCGATGGTAGCGGCTGGGTGTATACTGAGCAAGCCCCGGCGGGGCCGAAAAGCTGCTGCCGGCAACCGCTCCCTCACGGGGTGCCCTCTGGGCCCGGCTCTGAAGGCACAAACGCATCGGGGAATTCGCGATGCCAGATGAAAGCACAGGCGCCGTCGTCCAACCCGTTCTACCCTCACTCAAGGAGCCACCCGCGTGTGCCATCCGGGTCGGCATCGTGGGCCATCGGCCGTCCAAGCTCCCCGAGCATCAAATCCCCCGAATCCGTGAAGCCGTTCGGGAAATATTGCAACTTGTGCGTACTACGACCGACGAGATCGCCAGGTCAAACCGGAGCTATAGATCGCCCGCCCCGATCTTTCGGATTATCAGCTCTCTGGCCGAGGGCTCGGACCGGCTGGTGGCCGAGGAGGCTTTGCTCCTCGGATTTGCACTTCAGTGTCCGTTGCCGGCCGACCGGGACCAGTACAAGGTGGACTTTAAGCATCCATCGTCGGCTGACGCTTTCGATCGATTGCTCCGTGAGGCGAAGGCGGCGGTTTTTGAACTCGACGGGCGGAGGGCCGGCGATTGGCTCGAGCCGTCGGCATACGAAGCCGCCGGGCGCATGGTTTTGTCGCACTCCGACGTGCTGATTACCATTTGGGATGGTAAGCAGGGTGAGCGGGCCGGTACCGGTCAAATGGTCCGGGAGGCCCAGCAGGTCGGCATTCCGATTGTCAGAATCGATTCTCAGGATCCCGCTCAAATTGAATTTCTTTCGTCCACGACATTGCCGGCATCCGACTGGCGCGGCGAATTGCGGCGTGCTCTTACTACCGCCCTGCATCCGCCCGATTCCGCGGAAGCTTGCGTCAAGGAGTTCCTGGACGAATGCATTGCCCTTCAGCCCGGCGGAGATCCGATCGTCGATCAAAGGGACCAGGCGGACCAGATCGCGGGGCGATACGCGAAGCTCTATCGGCGCGCTTATAAGGCGATGTACAGTCTGGCGCCGCTTTCCGTGCTGTGCGCGATTCTCGGTTTGTGGCTGGCCAGCAACAAAATTGAGGGGCCACTCGAGTGGCTCTTAACGACGCTGGAACTGCTGATGATCGGCGCCATTCTCCTGGTTACCAAGTTGGGGAACAAGGGCCGATGGCACGAGCACTGACTGGACGCCCGGGTGCTCGCCGAGCAGCTCCGCACGTGGGCGTTTTTGGCGCCTATTGGCCAAACTCCTCCGACCTCCAGGCGGCCTCCTTACGTCACCGAAAAGGCCCGGCAAGGCGATTGGACCGGCTGGTATTTCCGTGCCCGCGTACGCGAGCTTGGATTAAGATCGGGCAAGCTGACACCGGGGTTTTTAGCCGGCTATCGGAGCCTGCTGCTCCAGGTGCTGGAGGAGCAGGCGGTGCACCATTCAGAAAAGGGTGAAGGGCGCAAACGAACCTACGAGAGATTGGAATCCGCAGCGGTGGCGCTGTTTGGGTCGACTGCCGTGGCGTGCGTCGTCCACCTTGTTTCGTCGCGGATTCTCCACAGCGAGAGTATCGCCTTCCTCACGACACTGGCAGCGGTGACGGCGGCACTGCCGGCGTTCGGAGGAGCCCTGGAAGGCCTCCAGGCGCAAGGGGAATACCAGCGTCTCTCCGAGCGCGCGGAGGGCATGTCTCACTATTTTCAATCGATTCACAATGAGATCACGCAAGCGGGAGGGCAGCCGACCTATGCCATGCTGGCGGATTTCGCGCGCCAGGCGAGCGCCGTGATGCTGGACGAGCTTTCCGACTGGCGGAATCTGGAGCGGGTGCGAGTCCTGCATCTGGTGTAGCGATACGCGAACATGGCCGACGCCACGCGCAACCCCCGGGAATGGCACCTGCTCTCGCCAGGACCCAAGCGCATTCTCTCGCTCGATGGCGGAGGCGTCCGGGGAGTAGTCTCTTTGGCCTTCCTGGAGCGCATGGAAACCGTGCTCCGGGAGCGCAGCGGACGGGATGACTTCCGCCTGGCGGATTATTTCGACTTGATCGGCGGCACCTCCACCGGATCGCTGATCGCCGCGGCGCTCGCGCTCGGCTACCCGGTCGCGCGTCTGATCGATCTCTATTTCGCGCTGGCCACGCGCGGGTTTCGCAAGCGCCCGTGGTGGGCCGGCCTGTGGTCCCCAAAGTTCGACGAAAACGCTCTTCGCGCCATCATCCTGGAACACTTCGGCTCGACCACCCTGGGATCCGACGCCCTCCGCTGTGGCCTGGGGATCGTGGCCAAGCGGCTGGATACGGCCAGCGTCTGGCTGTTCCACAACCACCCGCGCGGGCCCTTCTTTGCACCGCCGGATCCTCCCGCCGATTTCATTCGCAACAGCGATCTCCTGCTGGCGGATCTTCTGCGCGCCAGCACCGCCGCGCCCTCCTATTTCGCTCCCGAGCTGATCGAAGTGGCCCCCGGAGTCAGGGATCTGTTCGTGGACGGCGGCGTGAGCCCGCACAACAATCCGGCCCTCCTCATGTTGATGCTGGCGACTTTGAAGGGGTACGGCTTTCGCTGGCCGCTGGGAGCGGACCGCCTGATGCTCGTCTCGGTGGGCACCGGCTCCACATCCAACCGGCCCCAGCCGGACCTGGTGCGGCGCCGCCCGGCCATCATGCTGGCCATTGAGTCGTTGCGCTCCTTGATGAACGATAGCGACCGCCTGGGCCAGACGCTGCTGCAATGGATGAGCGTTTCCCCGACGCCCTGGATCATCAATAGCGAAGTCGGCAATCTGGCCGACGACGTGGTCGGCGAAAAGCCGTTTCTGCACTACCTCCGCTACGATGCCCCGCTCTCGAGCGACTGGCTGGCGCAACATCTGGGCCTGGCGTTGGGCCCGGAGGAGATTGCCTCCATCAATGAAATGGACCGGCCGGAAAATCTCGAGCGCCTTCTGGAGATCGGACGCCGCGCCGCCGGCATCCAACTGCAGCCGGAGCACTTTCCGGCCCGGTTCGATGTGGGGGCGGCGGGCTGAATCGCCGTCTATTTTACAGTTCTCTCGCAACATCAAACCGGTATGATCCTGTACAATGAACGGCATTCGGGCGGGAGCCCTGTTCATGCCGGTACCGCAAGACACGCACCTCTGGGAAGATCTGCTGCTGGCCATCGAAGAAGGCCAGGTGGTGCCCATGGTGGGCAACGACCTGCTCCACATCGAAGCGCCCGGTGAGCCGCCGGTTTATTTCCACCAGGCGGTCGCGGAACGGCTGGCGGTGGAGCTGGGCGTCGACCGCGCCGCTCTACCCGCCAAGTTCGATATCAATGACGTGGTATGCGCCGATGCCAACTTTCACGGGGATCCCGAAGACATCAGTCCGCGCGTGGTGAGGCTGCTCCGCGGAATGAAGACGCCCATGCCGGAGTCGCTGCGGCTGCTCGCCGAAATCCCGGATTTCCACCTGTTCATCAGCACCTCGTTCGACACGCTGCTGGAGGAGGCGATCGCGGCCGTGCGGGGAAGGCGACCGGCGGTAGCGGCTTTTCCGACGGCCGGCGAGATCACCGACTTCGATGAAGCGCTGCTCGCCACCAACGGGAGCATGGTCTTCCAGATCCTGGGGCGCGCCTCGGCGTCCTCCTCCTTCGCCATGACCGAAGGGCAAATGCTGGAACAGATGCACGACCTGATGTCCGGGCAGCGGCGTCCGCAGAATCTGATCGCCAAACTGCAGAAGAGCCATCTGCTGATCATGGGCGTGAGTTTTCCGGATTGGCTCTCGCGATTTCTGCTGCGCCTGGTGCGGGAAAAGCCGCTCTGGGATTCCCGCCCGAAGATGGAGGTGATCGTGGGAGACGGTCTCTCCCAGCAGCAATTCATGCGCTTTCTGCAGCATTTCAGCCCGCGCCGCAGCCGGCTGTACCCGCTGGAGTCTCCCGTGGAGTTCGTCGCCGAGCTTCACCGGCGCTGGTTCGAGCGGCATCCCGTCACGACGGCTCCCGTGGCGGCGCCGGCCAGTTCCGAGAAACCGGCCGAGATGGCCGGGGGCTCCATCTTCCTGAGTTATGCCAGCGAGGACCGCGAACCGGTGTTCCGTCTGGCGAATCAGTTGACCGGCGCGGGACTGGAAGTCTGGTGCGACCGCCGCCTTCAGCCCGGCGCCGAATACCGCTACCTGATCGAGCGAAACATCCGGGAATGCTCCGGCTTTGTCCCCGTGATTTCGCAGCATGCCCTGGGAAATGACGAGCGATGGTTCCGGAGGGAGTGGGCCCTGGCTTGCGAGCGCGCCCGCTTCTACTTCGGAACGGACCGGTCCTTCCTGTTCCCGATCGTCATCGACTCCACTCCCATGCAGCAACTCAACAAGCTCGAACACGAGATCTTCGGCCGGAGCGCCGTGCGCGCCGAAGGCGGCGTGGCGCCTCCCGAACTGATCGTGGAACTGGACGAGGCGCAGAAGGGCTGGCGCAGGCAATTCGCGGCGGCGGGATGACAACGCACGACGCCTCTCCCCTTTCCGCGCAGAATCCCTGGCCCGGCCTGCGGGCCTTCCTGGAAGCGGATCAACAGTTCTTTTTCGGCCGCGAGCAGGAAACGGCGGAGCTGGTTTCGCTCGTGGGCCGCGCGCCGGTGACGGTGCTGTACGGCCAGTCCGGATTGGGAAAAACCTCGCTGCTGCAGGCGGGCGTCTTCCCCGAGCTCAAGAAGCTGGATTATTTGCCGGTATGGCTCCGCCTGGACTACGAGGCGGACGCCCCGCCTCTGGACCGGCAGATCCTGCATGCGCTCGCGGCGGAACTGGAGCGCGCCCATGTGTCGGCGCCATTGCCCGGCGATGCGGAGACCCTGTGGGAGTACTTCCACCGCCGCGATGTCGATTTTTGGGGGCCCCGCAACCGGCTGCTGATGCCGGTCCTGGCGCTCGATCAGTTCGAGGAGATTTTCACTCTGGGACGGCGCGACCAGCACAACGCCGCGCAGGCCGATCGTTTTGTGGCCGAACTGGAATCGCTGCTCGAGCACCGGCCGCCGGAGGCCGTGCGGCAACGGCTCGAAGAAGCGCCGGAGGAGGCGCGGCGCTTCAACCTGCGGCGCGAGTCCACCAGGTTCATCCTCAGCCTGCGCGAGGATTTTCTGCCGGACCTCGATAGCTGGCGCACCCGGGTTCCGTCGCTGCTGCCCCATCGTTACCGGCTGCATCGCATGACCGGGAAGCAGGCGCTGGAAGTGGTTTTGCGGTCGGGCGGAACGCTGGTGGACGCCGAGGTGGCGGGCGAAATCGTCGGCTTCGTGTCCACCTCGCAGCGCACGCGCAACGGCCTGGCGGTGGGGGACCGCCTGGTGGAGCCGGCGCTGCTGAGCCTGGTCTGTCACGAGCTGAACCAGCGCCGCATAGACCGGGACCAGGACCGCATCACGGCCGATCTGCTCACCGGCGAACGCGAGCGCATCATCCAGAACTTCTACGACCGGTCGTTTGAAGGCATCGACCCGCGCGTGCGGGACTGGGTGGAAGACGAGCTGCTGACCGCATCCGGTTACCGCGACCGCGCCGCGCTCGAAGACGCGCTCAAGCTGGACTTGCCGGCGGGCGATTTCGACCAACTGGTGGACCGCCGCCTGTTGCATCGCGAAGAGCGCAGCGGCGTGCTCTGGCTGGAGCTGACGCACGATCTGTTGACCGATCCGGCGGCGGAGAGCCGTACGTTGCGCCATCAGCGGCTGCGGGATGAAGCGACAGCCTCCAGAGAAGCCACCATCCAGCGCGAGTTGCGCCGCACGCGATTGACCGCCGCCTTTTTCGCGGCCCTGTTCCTGCTGACCATTGGGCTGGTGGTCTTCGCCTGGTCGGAGAGGCATAGCGCCTATGTGTCCGCCACCAAAGCCGAGAAGTCCGCCGATACCGCCCGGGACATGAAGGGCAAGGCGGAACAGTCCGCCGTCACCGCCGAGGGCAATTTCCGGATCGCCAGCGATCTGGTCGACAGCGTGGGATTCGACGTGGCCGGCGACGTCTGGACGCCGACCGCGGGGGTGATCCGCAAGATCAAGATTATCGACGAGTCCTTCGCCCGTTTCGCGGAACAGCGGACGCTGGCGGCCATGCACCAGCGCCACAGCCGGTTCCTGTCGCAGGCAGCCAATGCCTTGTACGAGGCGGGCCACATTGGCGAGGGCCTGGGCTATGCCAGAAACGCGGTGGACGCCGCGGGCAACGAAGCCGGGCTGGCCCGCGCCGAAGCGCTCAAAGCTCGCGGGCAGGGCCTGTTGGAGACCGGAAAGCAGGCGGAGGCGTCGGCGGATTTGAAGGAGGCGGTCAAGCTGGCCGAAGCGGAGAAGGGCCCCGGGTTTGCGCGGGTCTATGTGCCGGCAAAGATCCTCCTGTGCTGGATTGCCAACAACCGCTATGACTATGCAGAAGCAGCCGCGCTGCTCGATCGGGCGTCGCACTATATCGAATCGAGCGGGGAACGCGGCGATGAGGTGGAAGTGTGGAAGGCGCGCATCCAGATCCTCATCGGCGTGACGAAGGAAAACGATGCCGAAACTCTAAAGTGCTATCGGCAGGCACGGGCCATCCTCCAGCAGGTGAGGACGCGTTCCGCGGAAAACCCGGCTTGGGACAAGGTGCTGGCCGACGTCGACTATCGCATCGCTTACATCGCCCGGAGTTCCGGAGATTTGGACCAGGCTTCTTCCTCCATGCTGAGTTCCAGGAACCTCGCCGACCGCCTGGTGGAGCGCGATGCCCAGAACTGGGAGTGGCTCCGCATCCGGGCCCGCTCTCTGCGCGGCCTGGGTTGGATCGAACAGGATCAGGGCGCCTGGGACCAGGCGCGGCAAACCCTGACGTCGAGTGAGAAGGATTTCTTGCAGCTCCGCGACGCTCAGCCGGAGTGGATCAGGGCCCGCTCGGAGCATGCCTGGTCTCTGATTGCCTTGGGAGACCTCGCTCGCGCCCAGCGAAACTGGGAAGCGGCGGAACAGTACTACCGGCCGGCTCTATTGGAACTGCGGGTCGTCGCCGCGCGTGCGCCGGGCGACATGACCGCCGCCCGCGATGTCGCCGTGGCCATCGAACGCCCTGCCTGGATTGAGCTCGACCGCCCGAATCGCGATTACAACCTGATGGCCACCCGCTTCCGCCAGTCGCTCGCGGTTTTGCAAGCGATTCCCGACAGGGGGCAGTTCAACGCGGACGTCTTGGACGAGCGAGCCGTGGCCCTGTGGTTCAAGGGCTACTCGCAGGACCAACTGAAGAAGCCCGAGGAAGCGATCGCCGCCTACCGCGAAGCCGCCTCGCTCCGGGAACGTTACCTGGCGCGCGATCCGAAGCCCGAGGTGTATTACGCCCTGTCCGAGGTTCGTCTCTTCCTCGCGAACACGTTGGACGCAAAAAAGGATTATGGGGGCGCCGCGGAGAACCTCCGGTTGGCCCTGCTGGCTTGCAACGATGCGCTGCGATTGCGGCCCGGCAATATCGCCTACCTCCAGCGCAAGGTGAACATCGACCGGCGCGTCTCCGAAGTCAGCCGGGAGCGCGGAGATTTGAACAGCGCCGCCTCCGCTCTGGAGGATGGGGTCCGGGCCGTCTGGGAGGCGATCCAGAGCGACTTCGGCAATAACCAGCTACGCGAAGAACTTAAGAAGCTCGATGCGGAAAGAAAACTCGTTCTGGCAAAAGCTGGGGGGAAAGACGCGCCGGTGGAAGCGCGAAAGGGTCTCGAACAGCGGCTCGACGCGGCGTTCAAAGCCGTGGACACGAACCGGCTCTTCGATCGCGAACCACAGGGTGCGTGGTTCCTTCCTCCATTCATGCCGGGGGCATGGCAGGCCGTCGGCATGAAGGAGTGGGACGGCGTGATGCGGTCGCTCACCCAGGCCGCCGGCAAGCCGTTTACCCCCAAAGATGCCCGGCGCATCCGCCGCTTACCGATCGACTTCTACGAAAACGCGGCGATCTACGAAATCGAGATGAAGCGCCCCGATGGGAGCTTGGGGATCCTCGCATTTCTCGAGCGCGGGCACGACACCCTGTTCTTGAACGGCATCTCGAAAGGGATCCACGCCTTCAACGCCAAGTCGCCTCCCCGTCTGGATACTCCGGCGCGCGCGGAAGCCTATTTGCGTTTCTTCGTCGGCGCCCTAAAAGGCAGCGAGGGACGATTTCAGATCGTGGATCAGGAGGCCGACCTGAACTGGCGGGAAGACGCCAAACCGGAACTCAAGAAAGAAGTCGGGGGCTTGCTCAAACCGTTAGTCATCGAGCCAAGCAAGGGGGGAGGTTGGCAGACGGTGGCAACCCAACTGTACACGAATTATCTCTTTCACGTGTTTCTCTCGGTAACCCGCGATGGAACCAGCGTTGCGATGGCGGACGAAAAGGCAATCAAAGTGCTGCCCGTCTATTTCGAGGACTATGTGAATGGCTTCCGGGCGCTAAGAGAGCAAAGCCTGAAAGACGAGGTGCAGGCTCGTGAAAAGAGTCTGGAGACGGCGCTGGCGGAGCGGAAGAGCCACCCGCAGGACGAGAAGACCCGTGACGCTGTGCGTCGTGCTTATCTGAACCTTTCCTGGGTGCAGATCAAGAATGGCGACGACAAAGCTGCTCTGCCCTCCACCGAATCGGGGCTCCAGATCGATCCCGGCTACCTTCCGTTACAGATGAACCGCGCTCATGCCCTGATGTTCCTCGGCCGGCCGGACGAAGCCGAAGCCGTGTACCGCCGGAATATAGGAAAGCAAGTCTTTCCCGATTCGCCCAGGCTTTGGGAGCAGGAAGTGTTGAGCGATTTCGACACGTTGGAAACCGAGGGCCGCACGCACCCGCTCATGAACAAAATCCGGGAACTGATGAAATCCGCGAAATCCGCCGCGAAGTAGGGAGCGCCACGCACCATGGAACAGAACATTCTCGCGCAATTCGCGGAAGCCCTCGCCCGAGGCGCCATTCGGGTGGTCGATCTGAGCCAGCCGCTCGATGCCGCCACCGCCATCATTCCCCTGCCGCCGGAATTCGGCCAGACGCGGCCCTTCCGCCTGGAAGAGATTTCCCGGTACGACAGCCGCGGGCCGACCTGGTACTGGAATAATTTTTCGTGCGGCGAACATACCGGCACCCACTTCGATGCGCCCATCCACTGGGTGACCGGCAAGGACTATCCGCGCAATGCGACGGACACGATTCCGGTGGAGAAATTCTTCGCGCCGGCCTGCGTCATCGACGTTTCCGGCGAAGCGGCCGCCGACCCCGATTTCCTGCTGACGCCCGAACACGTCGCGGCGTGGGAAGAGAAACACGGCCGCATCGAGGCGGGCTCCTGGGTTCTGATGCGCACCGGCTGGTCGCAGCGGAATGGCGCCGCGGCCTTCCTGAACGTGAAGGAAGACGGCGCGCACGTCCCCGGTCCGCATCCCCGCCTTCTCCCCTTCCTGGCGCGCGAGCGGGAGGTCGTCGGCTGGGGCTCGGAGGGCGTCGGCACCGATGCCGGGCAGGCCTTCCGCTTCGATCCGCCGTTTCCATGCCACAGCATCATGCACGGCAGCAACCGCTTCGGCCTGGCCAGCCTGACCAACCTGGATCAACTGCCCCCCAAGGGAGCGATCCTGGTCACCCCGCCGCTCAAGATCGTCAACGGCTCCGGCAGCCCGTGCCGCGTCCTGGCGCTGGTGTGGGGCATGCTTTAGCCTGCCCACCGGCGAGGCCGGATTGAATAACCTGTGACCCCACACGCCTTGGCCGGAGCTTCGAGGGGGCATGGACCGGGGGTCACAGGCCCGCTTGCCGGCGCCCGCTTGCGGGCGTTTCTTCACGCCTCGCCAGATAGCGGTGGTTACGCCTGCGCAGGAGGTGCGACGCGCCCTACTGCGAGGCAGCGATCGCCAACGGCGTCGCGAGCGTAATCTTTCCCTGGAGCTCGATCTGCCCCGCGGAACGGCCCACCAGCACGGCGAACTCCCCCGCGTCGGCCCGCCACTGCTTTCCGGCGGCGTCGTAATAGCAGAAGGCCCGCCCCTCCAACATCACGCGCACCGTCTTGCTTTCACCGGGCCCGAGCACCACCTTCGCGAAGCCCTTCAACTCCTTCGGCGGCCGCGCCACCGCGGCATGGCTGTCTCCCACGTACACCTGCGCCACCTCCGCGCCCGCGCGCTTTCCAGTGTTCGCGACCTCGAAAGAGACCTCGTATCGGGGGGCCGCGGAGGTTCCGCCATCGAGTGGGCGGATGGCCAGGTTCCGGTACTGGAACGTGGTGTACGACAAGCCATAACCAAACGGAAATAATGGCGCGATGCCCTGGCGATCGTAGCCGCGGTATCCCACGAACACGCCATTGCGATACACCACGCGCCTGGTACCCGGATCGGGATAGTAGCTGTCGTGCGAAGGATTATCTTCCCACCGCCGTTCGAAGGAGACCGGCAGGCGCCCGGAAGGGTTGACCTCGCCGAACAGAATTTCCCCCAGCGCGGTGCCGCCCTCCTGGCCCGGATACCAGGCTTCGATCAGTCCGTCAACGCGGTCGAGCCACGGCGCCATGTTCACGCTGCCGCCGGAGGTAGCCACCACCACGGTTTTGCGATGGAGGGCGGCGATCTCCTGGATCAGCGCCTCCTGCTCGAGGGGCAGGTCGAAGGTGCGGTCGCCGCCTTCGCTCTCGTTGGTTTCATCGAAGCCCACGGCCAGCACCACCAGGTCCGCGCGCGCCGCCAGCGCCTTGGCTTCCGCATCCACCAGCCCGTCGCGCGGCGCAAGGGCCAGGCGAATGGTTTCGCCGAAGAAACTCTTGCCGCGCTGGTAGCGCTCGAAGACTACTTTGTGAAGTCCCGCGGCGAGCGTGATGGCGGCTTGGTCGACCATGGCCTTGCGGACCACCCAGTCGTCGATCGCCAGTTGGCCGTCCAGGTAGAGCCGGAAGCCGGAATCGACGTCGCTGGGGGACTCGGCCAGCACGATGTACGGTCCGCTGGCCGCGGCGCGGTAATATCCGCTCCAGCGGGTGGAGGAGGCTTGCTCGCCGCCCAGGACACCGCCCGCTCCGAAATCCGAAAAATCGAGGTCGTCCAGCGAGGAAACGGGCGCAACGTTGATATGCCGGTCGATGCGCGTGGCCGCCGGGGCGCCGGAGAGGTCGGCGTTGTCGAACACCTCCACTTTCAGTCCCGGCTCGCCGCCGGCCGCAGCCGTTGAAAAGTTGGTCGAAGCGGCCAGCCGGCTCCGGGTAGGCACGCCCCGATGATGATAGACGTTGCCCCCCGAGCCCAGCGCGTTTCCTATTCCTTCCAGAAAACTCACCGCGGCGTATGGCTTCACCGAAGCGCTGCCGCCCGCATTGGGAACCGCCGGCCAGGCATTGGGGCCGATCACGGCAATCGAGCGCACGCCGGCGCGGTCCACCGGCAGAAGGCCGTTCTCGTTCTTCAGCAGGACCATGGCCTCGCGGGCGGCCTGGAGCGCGGCCTGCTTGCCCGGTTGATTGTTGCGCGGAATGGAAAGGTCGGTCTGCTCGCGGTCCAGCCAGCCAAACCGCACGGCTACGCGCAGAATGTGGCGGACCTTGTCGTCGATGGCCGCCACGGAGACCTTCCCCTGTTCGATGGCCGGCAGCAGCGTCTTGCGGTTCAGGTGCGCGCCCGAGGGCATCTCCAGATCCAGGCCGCCATGGGCCGCCGCCACGCCATCGTACGTGGCCAGCCAGTCCGACATGATCACGCCGTCGAAGCCCCAGTCCTTCCTGGCGATTTCCAGGTTCAGGTGCACGCTCTCGGTCAGGCGCTCGCCGTTGGTGAAGTTATAGGAGTCCATGATCGCGCCCACGTGCGCTTCCTTCACCGCGGCTTCGAACGCCGGCAGGTAGATCTCGCGCATGGCGCGCTCGTCGACGATGGCGTCCACGTTGTGGCGGTCGAACTCGGAGTTGTTCCCCATGAAGTGCTTGATGGTGGCGCTGACGCCCTGTTTCTGCATGCCCTCGATGTAGCCCACCGCTATGCGCGCGGCGAGAAACGGGTCTTCGCCGAAGTACTCGAAATTGCGGCCGTTGCGCGGCGACAGGTAGATGTTGACGCCCGGCCCAAGCATGAAGTGCACCCCGCGGGCTCGCGCATCGCGCCCGATTTCCGCGCCGACCCGCTCCGCCAGCGCGGGATTCCAGGTGGCCGCCAGGCCGATTCCGCCGGCCATGGTGGTCGCCGGACCATCGTTGCGGGCGCCCATGGGGCCGTCCGACATCTTGATCCGGGGAAGGCCGATCCGGGGCACGGCCCGGATATAAAACCCGTCCACGCCGCCCAGCAGGTCGATTTTCTCCTCGAGCGTCATCCGCCCGAGAAGGGCTTCGATGCGTTTCTCCGGATCGCCCTGGGGCGCGCCGGCGGGCTGTCCACTCGCCGCCATCGCACTACCCAGGAGCGCCACGGCCAGGTATCCGTTCATAGCGCTCACCTCGCAGCAATACTACACCCGCGCCGCGTTCGTGAGGGCGGAAGAATCGGCAAGCTAAAGCATGCCCCACCACAAGACCTATCGCTGCCATT
>JADGNR010000306.1 GCA_017883415.1 Bryobacteraceae bacterium
CGCCGCGCACTCTGGTTGCAGATTGGTCCCCTGCCGTCGAATTACTATGTGCGCCGGATCAGGTACAACGGACACGCGGTGGACGACATCTTCCTCGCCGATCCGGACGCGCCGCTCCAGGAACTGGAGGTTGACTGCGCAGCCGGCGCCGGCGCGATGTCGGGCAGCGTGGTGGATCAGGACGGGAAGACGGTGCCCGGCATGAGGGTGCTGGCGACGCCGTGGCCGGCCCGCGTGGCCTACACGTATCCCGGCGATTTAATGGAGGCCACCACCGATGCGTCGGGCGGCTTTTCCTTCCCTCAACTCCGGCCTGGGAAATTCAAGGTGCTGGCCGTAGCGCCCGCCGAGCGGCCCGGATTGGAGAAGCCCGGAAGGTTGATGGCCCTGTTCGAGGGGCTTGACCCGGTCGAGATCGGCGAGGGCGCCTCGGTCTTCCAGCGAATCGGCATTCTCAAGCTCCGCTAAACGGAGGGCTTTCAACCCCTCAATTGCGATGAAAGCTGGCGCGCCTTCGGCGCGGGGACAGGCCGGGAGGCCTATCCCACTAGTTCCATTTGGGGCTGTCGGCGAGCGCGCCGTTTTCGCAGGGGGGCGACATCTTGGCCGCCAGGTCGCCGATGTTGGCGCTCTTCAGCACGTTCACCATCGCTTGTTGCGCTTCGGCCCAGATGGGAAACGAGGCGCAATGGTCCTGGCGCTGGCAGCCGCGTTCCGACTCCAGGCAGATATTCAAGCGGATGGGGCCTTCGATGGCCTCGACCACTTGCAGGAGCGAGGCGGTGCGGTGGACGCGGGGAAGCTCAAATCCGCCGGTGTTGCCGCGGTGGGAGATCACCAGCCCGGACCGGGTCAGGCTTTGCAACACTTTGGACAGGAATTGTTCGGGGCATTCCGCCACTTCGGCCAGGTCCGCGCGGCTGGCACGCGCTCCCTGCGGCATGCCGGCCAGGTGGATCATCACCCGGATGGCGTAGTCTGCTGCTCGTGTCAGTTGCATAGGAGACCTTGCGGGTCCTTTGTGCCCATAATCGCTGTGCATTCTAAGTGCCACATTCAAAGGCGGGTTTTATATGGATTGTTGAGGTCGTAATGGGAACGTTTGCGAGTTTTTCGCGCACCCAACTGGGTGAAATTGGCATGTAGCAATACACAACAGTCCAGGAGGGGTGTTGCATAATCGGGCATAAAGGTCTTAAAATATGATGTGAACCCAGAATCCAGCCTTCGCGGCCCATCCGCCGGCGCCGGCGCCGGCGACACCTCCTCCGCCGTCAATCCGCCGGACTCCGTAAGATACGCCTTCATCAACGAGGCGATTGCCCGTTCGACCGGCCGGCCCGGCGCTCTGCTCGGCATCCTGGAAGCGGTCCAGGAGCGCAATCCGCGCAAGTACCTGTGCGCCGATGAGCTGAGCTATATCGCGGCCAAGACCAACATCCCCCTCTCGCAGATCTTCAGCGTGGTGACCTTTTACGCGCTGTTCAATCTTGAACCCCAGGGAGACCACACCATCTGCATCTGCCGCGGGACGGCCTGTCATACACGCGGTTCCCGCACGCTGCTGGAGAGCGTGCGGCTGGAACTTGGCCTGGAGGAGACGCCCGGCCAGGCCGGCGCCGACAAGCTGACGCTCACCACCGCCGACGGCCGGTTCACCATCCGCACGGTGGCGTGTTTCGGGCAGTGCGCCCTGGCGCCGGTGGTGGAACTGGACCACCGGATCTTAGGGCACATGAATGAGCGGGCGCTGGCGCGCGAGGTGGAAGGGCTGGAACAGGAGAGACACGAATGAGCCGCATCGAAGACATCGGCATCTTCAACGCGATGCGCGAAGCGGGGCTGGCGAAGGTGCTGCCGGCGATGCCCCGCATTGCGGTGGGGATGGGCACGTGCGGCCGGGGCAACGGGGCCGAAGGCGTATACCAGGCGCTGGCCCATGCCATCGACCGCGACGGGCTGGACATCCAACTGGCGGCGGTGGGCTGCTTCGGCGCGTGCTCGGAGGAGCCGCTGGTCAACGTCTGGCTGCCGGGCCAGCCCATGGTGATCCTGCGGCGGGTGCAGGCCTCGGATGTAGAACGGATCCTCACCGATCTGAGCCGGGGGCGCATCACGCCGGACCTGGCGTGGTGCAAGATCGAGGAATGGGACCACATCACCGCGCACCTGCGCTACGGGGTGGGATTCCCGGAGCTGCCGCTGTGGAGCGAGCTTCCCTTCTTCAGCGGGCAGAAGAAGATCGTGCTGCGCAACTGCGGCCTGATCGCGCCCGACGACATCGACGAGTACATCGCCGTGGGCGGCTACCAGGCGCTCTACAAAGTGCTGATCGACAGCAAGCCGGAGTCGGTGATCGAGCAGATCAAGGCCTCCAAGCTGCGCGGGCGCGGCGGGGCGGGCTACGCCACGGGCATCAAATGGGAATTCCTGGCCAAAGCCAAGGACGACCGGAAGTACATCATCTGTAATGCCGACGAGGGCGATCCCGGCGCTTACATGAACCGCAACGAAATTGAAAGCGACCCCCACGGGCTGCTGGAGGGCATGATCATCGGCGGTTACGTGACGGGCGCTTCGCAGGGCATCGTCTACGTGCGCCACGAGTACCCGCTGGCGGTCCACAAACTCACGCGCGCCCTCGAGCAGGCTCGGGAGTACGGCATCCTGGGCGCGAATATCCTGGGCCGCCCGTTCCACTTCGACATCGACATGGTGGAAGGAGCGGGCGCATTCGTATGCGGCGAAGAGACGGCGCTGATTGCGTCGCTCGAGGGCTTCTCCGGCCGGCCTCGTCCGCGGCCCCCCTACCCGGCGCAAAAGGGGCTCGCCGGCAAGCCGACCAACATCAACAACGTCGAAACCTGGTACAACATCGCTCCCATCGTGCTGAAAGGGCCGGCCTGGTTCACCGAAATCGGCAGCACCAAGAGCGCCGGCACCAAGGTTTTTTCCCTCGTGGGCAAGGTACAGAACACCGGGCTGGTGGAGATGCCGCTGGGCACGCCGCTCACCAAGTTCGTGTACGACATCGGCGGCGGCGCGGCCCAAGGCCGGACGGTGAAGGCGGTGCAGACCGGCGGGCCCTCCGGCGGCTGCATTCCGCACGAGATGTTCGATACGCCGGTGGACTACGAAACGCTGGGGCAGCTCGGATCGATCATGGGATCGGGCGGCATGGTGGTCATGGATGAAGACAACTGCATGGTGGACATCGCCCGGTACTTCATCGAATTCACTCATTCGGAATCGTGCGGCAAGTGCGTACCCTGCCGCGTGGGGCTGGACCAGGCGCTGGAGATCCTCAACGGCTTCACCAAAGGCACGGGAACGGTGGCGCAACTTACCCTGCTGAACGAACTGGGCCGCATGATCCGGGACACCTCGTTGTGCGGGCTGGGGCAGACCGCGCCCAACCCGGTGCTCACCACCATGCGCCACTTTCGCCACGAATTCGACGACCACATCATCGCCCGCCGCTGCCGCGCGGGGGTGTGCCACAGCCTGGCGCTTTCCCCGTGCGAGAACAGTTGCCCGCTGCACATGAACATCCCGCGCTTCCTGGACCTCCTGAAGGAGGGGCGCGTGGACGACGCTTTCGAAGCGGTGTTCCTGGACAACCCGCTGCCCGCCTCCACGGGCCGCGTCTGCCAGCATCCCTGCGACGACCGCTGCCGCCGGCAGACCGTGGATGCGCCCGTGAACATGCGCGAGGTACATCGTTTCATCGCCGATGCGGTGCTGCTGACGGATCGTTTTGAACCCCTGGCGGCGCGCATCGCAGCCCGCAAAAAAGCGCCCACGGGGAAGAGCGTAGCGGTGGTAGGGGCGGGTCCCACGGGCCTGACCGCCGCCTTTTACCTGGCGCTGCTCGGCCACGAGGTCACGGTGTTCGAGAACAAGGCGGAGGCCGGCGGCATGCTGCGCTACGCGATTCCCGAGTACCGGCTCCCCAAGCGCGTACTGGCGCAGGAAGTGGAGCTGATCCGGCGCCTGGGAGTGAAGTTCCAGTTCGGGGCCGGGGTGGGTTCGGCGGTCACGCTGAACGAGCTCGACGAAGGGTTCGACGCGGTCTTTCTGGCGATCGGCACGTGGAAGGAATCGTGGGTATACCTGCCGGGCACGGAGCTGAAGGGAGTACTGCCCGCGCTGCCGTTTCTGGAATCGGTAGCTACGGGCACCAACCCGGCCCTGGGGCGGCGGATGACGGTGATCGGCGGGGGCAACGCGGCGGTGGATTCGGCGCGCACCGCGGTGCGCATGGGCATGGAGGCCACCATCGTCTACCGGCGCGAACGGAAAGACATGCCGGCCATCAAGGAAGAAGTGGACGCGGCCGAGCAGGAGGGCGTCAAATTCCTGTTTCTGGCGGCGCCGCACCGCATCGTGGGCGACGCGCGCGGCAATGTAAAGGCGCTCGAAATCGCCAAGACGCGGCTGGGCCAATACGACGCTTCGGGGCGCCGCAAGCCGGTGGTGACCGCGGAAATCGTCCGGCTCGATTGCGACGCGGTGGTGCTGGCCGTAGGCGAGACCGTGGACCTGGATTTCGCGCGCGCCTCCGGGCTGACGCTGCACGAGGCCGGCACGTTCGTGGTGGATCGCTTCACCATGGAAACCAGCCGGCCCAACTTCTTTGCCGGCGGTGACGCGATCAGCGGCGCGTCCAACGTCTCCAACGCCATGGGCTTCGGCAAGAAAGCCGCGCGCAAGATCGACGAGCGGCTGATGGGCGTTAAGCGATTCGCGGGGATTTCCGGCGGGTTTGAATACTCCATGGAGCCGCCGGAGACCACCAGCACCAGCCCGCGGCACCGCTCCGCCGAGCTGACATCGGCGGTGCGGGTCAAAGGCGAAGACGAGGTGATGGTGGGCCTCACGGAGGCGGACGCGGCCGACGAAGCGTGCCGCTGCCTGCGGTGCGACATACGGGGTTGAACGGGAACGCGAGGAAGCAAATTATGCCGCAGAAAAAGATCTCCATACGAATCGACGGCGTGCTGGTGGCCACGCTCGAGGGGACGACCATCCTCGAAGCGGCCCGCGACGCCGGGCGCCGCGTGCCCAGCCTGTGCCACATGGATGGCTTGAAGGATGTGGGCGCGTGCCGTCTCTGCATCGTCGCTCTCCCCAACGGCCGCCTGGTGCCGGCCTGTACCACGCCCGTGCAGGAGGGCCTGGCGGTGATCACCAACTCGCCCGAAATCGCGGCGTACCGGCGCATGATCGTCGAGCTGCTGCTGGTGGAGCGCAACCACGTGTGCTCGGTGTGCGTTTCCAACGGCCACTGCGAGCTGCAGTCGCTGGCCTCGTCGCTGGGCGTGAACAGCGTGCGCTTTCGTTACCACTATCCCATCCTGCCGCTGGACCTTTCCCAGGAGCGGTTCGTGCTGGATCACAACCGCTGCATTCTGTGCTCGCGGTGCATCCGCGTCTGCGCGGAAGTGGAGGGCGCGCACGTCTGGGACATGATGGGGCGCGGCATCCATTCGCGCGTGATCGGCGAGCTGGATAAGCCGTGGGGCGAGGCGGCGAGCTGCACCAACTGCGGCAAGTGCGTGCAGGCCTGTCCCACGGGGGCCATGGCCGAGAAAGGCTGGGCCGTGGAGGAGATGGTGAAGCGCACCGCCCAGGTGGCCGGCGCGGCATTTAGGAAAGGCGTTTCCCTATGAGTAAGCTGAAGCTGGCGACGGTGTGGTTGGACGGCTGCTCCGGGTGCCACATGTCGCTGCTCGACCTGGACGAAGGAATTCTCACGGTGGCGCAACAGGCCGACCTGGTCTATTCGCCCCTGGTGGAAGGCGCAGTCTCTTCGCAGGAGGATCTGAGCAAACTGCAGACCATCCGCGCGCGCACGCGCCTGCTGGTGTCGCTGGGCGATTGCGCGGTGACGGCCAATGTGCCGGCCATGCGCAATACCATCCCCGTGCAGAAACTCCTCCAGTTCATCTACGTGGCCGGCGCGGACGTGCATCCGGCCGTGCCCACCCAGGGAGTGCCGGCCCTGCTGCCGCAAGCCAGGCCGCTGCACGATTACGTCAAAGTGGATTACTACCTGCCCGGCTGCCCGCCGCGTCCCGATGCCATCCTGGCTTTGTTGAGCGCCCTGTTGGAGGGGCGCGCGCCGAAAATGCCGGCGGTGAAATTCGGATAGGAGCCGCACCATGCGAAAAATAACGATCGATCCCGTGACGCGCATCGAAGGGCATGCCAAGATCACCATCCACCTGGGCGAGGACGGGGAAGTCGCGCGGACGCAGTTTCATGTGACGCAGGTGCGCGGCTTCGAGAAGTTCACCGAGGGCCGGCCGTACTACGAAATGCCGGGCATCACCGCGCGCATCTGCGGCATCTGCCCCATCAGCCATCTGCTGGCGTCGGCGAAGGCGTGCGACGCCATCATGGCGGTGCGTATTCCGCCGGCGGCGGCCCTGTTGCGCGAGGCCATTCACTGCGGGCAGATCGTGCAATCGCACGCGCTCAATTTCTTCCACCTCTCGGCGCCGGACCTGCTGCTGGGGATGGACTCGGACCCGGCGCGGCGGAACATCCTGGGGCTGGCGGAACAGCATCCCGCGCTGGCGCGCGACGGCATCGCCCTGCGGAAGTTCGGGCAGCGCGTGATCGAGCGCATCGCCGGCGAGCGGATTCATCCCGCCGGAATTGTGCCGGGGGGCGTGGCGGCTCCGCTGGCGGCGGCCGGACGCGACGCCATTTTGCAGGAATTGCCGGAGGCGCTGGCGATTTCGAGGCGCACGCTCGAGCTGTTCAAAACCATCCTGGACGGTTTCCGCGGCGAGATCGAGCACTTCGGCCGCATGCCGACCATGTACGCGGGGATGGTGGACGCCTCCGGCGCGCTACAACTCTACGACGGCCAGATCCGCTTCAAGAGCGCCACGGGCGAGACGGTGGCGCAGATCGACGCGGCCCGCTACAACAACTACATCGGGGAGGCGTCGCTGCCGGATTCCTACCTGAAGGCGCCCTACTTCCTGCCGCTCGGCTACCCCGACGGCATTTACCGCGTGGGACCGCTGGCGCGGCTGAACGTGGCCGACCGCTGCGGAACGGCCGCCGCCGATATCGAACTGGCCGAATTTCGCCAGCGCTTCGGAGCGATCGCTGACAGCTCGTTCCACTACCA
>JADGNR010000591.1 GCA_017883415.1 Bryobacteraceae bacterium
GCCAGACGGCCGACATGCGCTGATCACCATCGTGCATTCTGATGGCAGCGAAACTGCGGGCTTCGTCGATTTGAAAGCCGGCTCAGTTCGCGACCTCGGAATCCACGGCCGCGGCTTCACTTACGTTGCGCCTGGCTGGATCGCGTTCCAACAAGCCTCGGCAATCACCCAAAAGCGGCCATAAGTAATCACCTCAAATCCGGCCATAGAGAAACGGCCTAAGACATTAGCGCCGACGGAGGGAAATTAGCCTCTGTTGGCATGGGTAATGTCTTGGAAAAAGCAAAGCAGGAACAGGTGATCGCGCTGGGACGTCTTGGTTGGTCCCTGCGTCGGATAGAGGCGGCGACGGGAGTCCGTCGCGAGACGGCTGGCGGTTACTTGAGGTCGGCCGGGATAGCGCTGCGCACGCCGGGAGGTTGGGGTCGCAAGGCTCCAGCAAAAGCGGCCACGTCGGTGATTACCGGCTTTTCCGGTTCCAGACCAGGCGATACTTCAAAACCGGCCAACGAAGTGATTACCGGCTTTTTGCCGGAAGTGACGTTGCCGGAGCAAGGTGGCAAGCGCCGGTCAGGAGCCAGTGAACCGTATCGGGAGATGATCGAGCTGGAGCTGTCGCGGGGCCGCAACGCGATGGGCATCTGGCAGGATCTGGTTGATAGGCACGGGTTTCGAAGCAGCTATCAGAGTGTTCAGCGATTCGTACTCAAGTTGCGCGGGGAAGTATCGCCTGAAGCGCGGGTAATCATCGAGACGAAACTCGGTGAGGAGGCCCAGGTCGATTACGGCACGGGGCCGATGGTGCGCGATCCCGGCAGCGGCAAGTACCGGCGCACGCGGCTCTTCGTTCTGACGCTGGGCTCGAGTCGCAAGTCGGTTCGGCTGCTGGTCTTCCGTTCGAGTGCGCGGGTGTGGGCCGAGCTTCACGAGAAGGCATTTCGCCGGCTTGGCGGTTCGCCGCGGATCGTGGTACTGGATAACCTACGCGAGGGCGTGTTGTCTCCGGACTTCTACGATCCGGGCCTGAATCCCTTGTATCGCGATGTTCTGGCGCATTACGGCGTGACGGCACTGCCGTGCAAGGTGCGCGATCCAGATCGAAAAGGAAAAGTGGAATCAGGCGTAGCCCATGCGCAGAAGACGCCGTTGAAGGGCAAGAAGTTCGAGAGCCTGGAAGAGGCGCAAGCCTACCTGGACCACTGGGAAGAAAACTGGGCCGATAAGCGCATCCACGGCCGGACCAAGCGGCAAGTAGCGGCGATGTTCGCCGAAGAGAAGCCCCACCTGCAGCCGCTGCCGTTGGAGCCGTTCCGCTATTACCAGTATGGCGAGCGCACGGTTCATCTGGATGGCTGTGTCGAAGTTGAAGCTGCTTACTATGGAGCGCCACCGGGCTGGATCGGGCGGAAGGTCAACGTGCAATGGGACGCGATGTTCGTGCGTCTGCTTGATCCCCGCACCGGTGAGTTGCTGCGCGAGCATCTGCGCGGCAAGCGCGGGGGGCATCGTATCCGCGATGCAGATCGCCCGCGCCGTACGCCGCCGCAGTTGCTTCAACTGCTGACACGTGCGCATCAGGCAGGAGCCAACATCGGTGCTGTCTGCGACGCCATACATGCTCGCCAGGGCGAACTCGGAATGCGTCGCATCCAGGGCGTTCTCCAACTGGTCAAGCAATATGGCAGTGCGGCTTCGGACGATGCCTGTGCGGCTGCTCTGGAACTGCGCGTCCCAGAATATCGCTTCGTGCGCCGCTATCTGGAGCGCAGCCCGCAGGCTCCTCTCAGCCTGCGGCAAGTCGATCCACTCATCCGCGAACTCCGCCAGTATCGCGACCTGATCCAACAACGCATCAACTTCGAGGAATCCCAATCATGAACCTGATAGAACTCAATCGTTCGCTCGTACAGCTGCGCCTGAGCGGCATGGCTGCTGTGATGGAAACTCGCCTTTTGCAAGCGCAATCGGAAAACATGGCGCCCATCGACTTGATCTCCACGCTGGTCTCTGATGAGCTGGCCTGCCGCAGCAAGCGACTCTTAGAGAGACGGCACAAGCAGGCGCAGTTCCGTGATATCGACAAGCGCCTGGACAACTTCGACTTCCAGTTTAACCCCAAGATGAACCGTGCTCTGGTCTTCGACCTGGCTACAGCGAACTGGATCGGAAAGCGCGAAGATGCCCTGTTTCTTGGCCCGCCCGGGAGCGGGAAAAGTCACTGCGCGCAAGCCATCGGACACGCCGTCATCCAGCAGGGCTACCGTGTGTTGTATCGCGAAGCCCATACCCTGCTGGAAGAACTGGCCGATGCCACGCTCGATGGCAAACGCAAGGAGTTTATGGATCTGTTGACCACCGTGCCGCTGCTGATCATCGACGACCTGGGAATGCGCAAGCTGCCGCTGACCGCCGCCGAGGAACTGCTGGAGATCATCATGCGCCGCTACGAACGCGCCAGCACGCTTCTGACCTCCAACAGACCTGTAGACGACTGGGGGAAGCTGCTCGGCGACAGCGCCGCTGTCACCGCCATGCTGGACCGCTTGCTGCATCACGGACACGTTCTCAAGTGCGGCCCACGCAGTTGGCGCACCAAAACCGGCAGTCCGGGAGATGCGCAATGACAAAAGCAAAGACGAAAAGGATGCCGGGCGAAAAGCGCCCGGCGGCGGCGCGACTCATGATCCAGAAGCCTCCCACGCCGGAACCTCACCATAGGAATCATGTCAGAAACACCAAACCCTCCGTCGGCCAGCCCATCAGGCAAACCGCAGAGGGTCTCGATTACCGATTCCTTCGGAGCCAGCCCCGTGTCATCGGCCCTGGATCACTCCGCAAGGCGCGACCCCGGCAGAGCGAATAC
>JADGNR010000592.1 GCA_017883415.1 Bryobacteraceae bacterium
CGCGCCTTCGGCGCGAGGGCAGGCCGGGAGGCCTACCCCACTGGCGGCCCCACAGTTCTGATACATTCGGAGGACATTATGAGAGTCCCCCGAATCATCCTGCTGTCTATTCTGGCTGCCGCCGCTGTCGCCGCACCGGCGCAGCCGCAGGACGAAGAGTTCGCCCGCCTGGTGAAGGAGTGGACCACGCGCGCCGAATTCCTGAACCCGCTGGTGGACCATCTGCCCAGGGCCGCCGGTGTGCCGAGCCCCAAGGACGTCCTGGGCTACTACGCCGGCGCGCCCAAAAAGCTCACCCACGTGGCCGACCTGAACCGGTACTATCGGGCGCTCGCGGCGGCGTCGAAGCGCGTCAAGGTAATCCCCGCCGGAATGACCGACGAAGGCCGCGAGTGCCTCGTGGTGGCCATCTCCGATGAGGACACGATCGGCAGGCTCGACACGTACAAGGGCTACCTCGCGCGGCTGGCCGACCCGCGCGGCCTCGACCCGGCGGAGGCGCGGCGCATCATCGCCCAAGCCAAGCCCATCTACATGTTCACGGGCGGCCTGCACAGCGCCGAAACGGGGCCTCCGGAGATGCTGATGGAGCTGGCCTACCGGCTGGCCGTCGAGGAGTCGCCGCTCTACGAGCAGATCCGCCGCAACGTCATCGTGATGCTCACCGCCGCGGCCGAACCCGATGGCCGGGACCGGTACACCGACTGGTATTACCGCCACAAAATCAACGAAGAGAGCGAGCAGGACCGCGTTCCCGGGCCGCCCTACTGGGGCAAGTACATCTTCCACGACAACAACCGCGACATCAATTACTCGCAGGTCACCATGCGGAACTGGCTGAAGTTCTACATGGAATGGCACCCGCCCATCCTGCACGACCTGCACGAATCGGAACCGTTTCTGTACACCTTCAGCGGGCAAGCGCCGCAGAATCCGACGCTCGACCCGATTCTCTACGCGGAGCTGCCCTGGTTTGCGAATTTCGAGATGACCAAAATGATCGGCTACGGCATGCCCGGCGTGTGGACGCACGCGTTTGTGGACATGTGGTCGCCCGGATATCTGGGCTTCATGTCCTCCAACCACAACGGCATGCTGCGTATGTACGAGACCTTCGGCAACGGCGGTGCGAACACCATGAAACGCACCATCGACGCGCCCGAGGGCGGCGGCGCTCCCGATGGCGGCCGCGGCGGCGGCATGACGTCCCGCGAGTGGTACCGGCCCATGCCACCTTATAAAGAGGTTGTGTGGTCCATGCGCAACAACACGAACTACATGGAGACGGGCGTGCTGGCGGCGCTCGAGCTGACCTCCGGTTTCGCCAAAACGGTGCTGGAGAACTTCTACCACAAGAGCCGCAATTCCATCGAATCGGGGAGCCGCGAGGCGCCCTACGGCTACGTGATTCCGGCCGGCCAGCGGGATATGACGCGGGTCGCCTTTATGGTCAACATCCTTCGCCTGCAAGGAGTCGAGGTGGGCCGCGCCACCGGAGCGGTGAAGCTGAAGGACGAGACGTTCCCAGCCGGCTCCTTCATTGTGAAGGGCAATCAGCCGTACGGGCGCCTGGCCAAGATCCTGCTCGAAAAGCAAAACTTCCCCGATGCCAACCTCCGCACCTACGACGATACCGGCTGGACCATGGGGCTGATGAGCCACGCCGACGTGAAGGAGATCGGCGATAAGGCGCTGCTCGATGTCGCGGTCGAGCCCGTCGATACGCTCACCATCGCCGGCACGGTAAAGGGCGACGGCCCGTGGCTCGCCGTGTTGGACAACGGGGCGAATTCGCTGGTGACGCTGCGCTACCGGCTGAAGGATTTGAAATTCGATGCCCTCGAGCAGCCGTTCCAGGCGGGCGATACGGAACTGCCCGCGGGATCGCTGCTGGTTCCCGCCAGCGCACGGGTGAAGGCCGAAATCGAGAAGCTCGGGTTGCAGGCGGTGGCGCTCGCCGCGGCGCCCGGGGTTGGAAAGCACGCGGTGGACCTGCCGCGCCTGGCCGTCTTCAGCACCTGGGGCAGCACGCAGGATGTCGGCTGGGTGCGCTATGCCTTCGACCATTTCGAAGTAGGCTACGACCTGATCTATAAGGAGCGGGTGCGCCAGGGCCATCTGCGCGATTCCTACGACGTGATCCTGATCCCCAGCCAGGGGCGCGGGGGAGGGAAGTCGCTGGTGCTGGACATTGAGCCCAAAGGAAGGCCGATCGCCTACACGAAGTCGACGCAGTTCCCGGCACTCGGCGAGTATGGGGAAAGCGAGGACATCACCGGAGGCATGGGGCTCGAGGGCGTGGTGGAGTTCGAGAAGTTCGTCAAGGCCGGGGGTGTGCTGATCACGCTGGGCGCTTCCAGCTTCTTCCCCGCCGAATTCGGAATCGCGCGCACGGTGGATGCGGGCCGCCCGTCGGCGCAGTTCTACGCACCGGGGCCGATCGTGGAAGCGGAGATCCTGAAACCGAATCACCCCATCTTCTACGGCTACACGCAGAAGGCCGTCCCGGTGCGCTACGCCAACGGTCCGTTGCTGCGCGTCCCCGCCGAGGAGAAGAACAAGTGGGTGCTGATGCAGTTTCCGGGCACGGACAAATCGGTGCTCAGCGGCCTGATGAAGGGCGTGGCGGAAACCAGGAACCGTCCGGCCATCGTGGACGTGCCGGTGGGCGCCGGGCGCGTGGTGATGTTTGCCACCAACCCGTGTTACCGCTGGCAGAATCTGGGGGAATTCAACATGCTGGCCAACTCGATTCTGCACTTCAAGAATTACCCCAAGCCCGCGGCGCCGGCGCGCGGGGAATGAGGGCGGGCGAGCGTGGCCGGAGGCGCGGCGCTGGCGGGCGGGGAATGAGGGCGAGCGA
>JADGNR010000593.1 GCA_017883415.1 Bryobacteraceae bacterium
CCCGGGGATCCACCGCCCCCGGCGGCACCGCCGCCGCCGCCGGCGCTACCGCCGCCGCCCCGTGCTCCGCCACCGCCTCCGGCGCCACCACCGCCGCCGCCGCCCCGCTGGGGAGCAAAGGAGGTCGCGAAAGAATCCAGCCGCAAGCCGGGACGCGCCGCACGGTAAACCGCCGGCTGCCCCGGTGAGGGAGCCTCCAGCACCAGGGCATGGGGATCTCCGGCCGAGGGGAATCCTGGCACCGTCAAACCGCGCACGTCAATGGGATAGATGGCCACGTTCGCTTTATTGCAGGCATCAATCGCCGCCGTCACTTCCGGCCTGATATCGGTGGTGTATGGAAAACCGCTGGTCAGCAGGATCAGCGTCTTGCGGCCCGGCACTCCCGCCAGGTTCTTGGCCAGGCTGCGCAAGGCCAGCACCACGGTACGCGCCCCAAAATCGGCTTCCGCCGTACTCAGACCGCCGCCCCCGGTGTCGATCGGGTCGGCATTGGGGTTGACCGCCGACTGCTTGATGCCGTTCACCACCTTCTTCAACCGGTCGGCGTCGGCCGTGAAATTCTGCGCGATCTGCAAGGACCCGCCGAAATTGATGATGGACATCAGGCGGTCCGGCCCGGCGTTGGCATCGATGAACTTCGACGCCGCCTGCCGCGCCCGCATCTGCTCGCCCATGTCCATGGTCGAGTTATCGAAGAACAGCACCAGGTAATGCTTCTGGGAATGCGTCGGCGATTTCGGGTCCATCCCCGACGAGAACGTTTTGATCGCCTGCTCCTTGTTGTCTTCCCAGATTTTGAAGTCCTTCATCTCCAGATCGTGGACGAAGTTCCCTTTCTTGTCCGTCACCACGACATCCACCGGGACCAGCCTGGTCTCCGTCTTGAAGACCGTCGGCGCCCCGGTCTGGGCGGGTGGGGTGGCCTGTTGGGCGCGCCCCGGCACGCCGGCCCACAACAGAATCGCCACGAACGGCAGCTTGCCGCGGAACTGCATATGAACCTCCCTCTACGGAATCTCCACGGCGCCATTCTGCGCCGACATCAGTTGGCCTTCGGCATCCCGCACCACCAGCCGGATGGCGTAGGTCCCCGCCTTCACGTCGAAATTGGTCTTGATCGAAATCCCCGGGCCCGCTAGTCTGGCCACGGTTTCGTCCTTCAGCCGTAACTCCACCGTCTTGGTTACGCCGCCGATGAAATTTCCGTTGCGGTCGAACACTCCGGAAACAATGGTAAGCACGTTGCGATTGCGCCCGTCCTCCTTGCGCAGCAGGACGTGCTTCATGTCCAGGTGCGCCACGATGGCCAGGGTGGCGGCGGTATCGCTCGTTTTGAAGAACTGGGTGCGCAGATCCACCGGGATATCGTTCATCTCCTCGCGCGAGAAGAGCGCCTCTTCGATCTCCCGTTTGGCGGTTTCCGCCGCGTCCTCCGAATGCTTGGGCGCAAAGTACCCGCGGCGCGCCGACGCGGTCAGTCCGGAGGCGGGTTTCAGCGTCACTTTCAGGGAATGATAGCCGCCGTCCAGCTTCAGATTCTGGGGCGAGAATCCCAGGATGTAGAAGTACTCGGGGGCGGCCGCCGCCTTGCGGTAGCCTCCGTCCAGGTCGTTGGTGTTCTCCACGAAGGTCCCGCCCGTCCCCGACGCCAGTTCCGCCAGCACATCGGCCTGCGCACGCGCGGCGTCGCGGTCGTACTGCTGTTTGATGATCATCGCACTGGCGCCATACGACAGCTTGGCGATGTCGGGAGTGTCGGTATACAGCCCGCGCGCATCCACCGCATTGATGATCACGTTGGCGCGGATGGCGCGGTCCAGGATTTCGGTGACTTCCGAGTACGCTTCGGGCGTGATGAACCCCGGAGACGCCAGCACCACGGTGCGCTGCCCGGGCATGGCCGCCATGCGGCGTACCACTTCCCGCACCACGGTAAGCGCCACGTGGGTCTCCTGCCCGCCCGCGCTGACGGCGCGTTGGGCGGCCGCCTGCGACTGCTGCCGCGCGATGACGACCGAGTTGGGATCGGTGGGGTCCAGATTCAGGCAGGCCATCGCCTCCGAGATGGCGCCCTGGAGCGCATTGGCATCGTTCTTGTTCTGGATCATGTCCCCCATGTAGTAGCCTATATCCGGGCATTCCTGCATCTGCGAGCGCGCCAGCGGCCGGGGTTGAATGCGCAGCAGGGTGGCTTGCAGCTTGTCGCGGTCGTCGGTGAACTCCAGCACCACCTGCCCCGACGTAGTGTAGATGGCGGCGCGGTCGGTGGGTTGGAGCGTATTCATGTGGCGGCCCGCCGCCTCCCGCACCCGTGAAAGTTCTCCGAAATTCACATGGATGTCGTCAAACATGTAAGCCACGAACCGTTCGGGTATATCCGCCGGCGCGGGCGGAGTTTTCTCCGCTGCGTCGCCCTCGGAGACCGGCGTCGCTTTGATTGCCTTTCCCGATTTTTCAAGAGAGAACTTGGTGATCGTCTGCGGTTTACCCTTATCGAACAGGTGGAAGTCTTCGAGGCGGAGATCGCCGACCGCCTTGCCCTGCTTGTCGCGCACCACCACCGGCACCAGCACCAGGTTGACCCTGGACTTGAACATCGCCGGTTCGTCGTGCGCCGCCATCTCCGCCTGGTTTTTATCCGCCGGGTTCTTGTCCGCCGGTGCTTGCGCGGCAGGCGGATTCTGGGGCGGCGGCGCCGCCGTCTGTCCGGCCCCCGCCTGGGCGTGGACCAGCCCGAGCGCGGCGGAACAAAGGGCGAGACAGCGGAAGAGTCGATGGGTCACGGAGTTTGCCAGACTCATCATAGGACAATGTGGGGCCCCGCACAACGTAGGGTAGCCTCCCGGCCTGCTTCCG
>JADGNR010000307.1 GCA_017883415.1 Bryobacteraceae bacterium
CTTCGCGCGGCCTTACTGGCGGAACTCGACCGAGCGCGCGAACTCGACCGCCGGGTTTTCGCGAAGCTGCGCCAGCACGCTCTCGGGCACCAGCTCGTCGGTCGAGACCACGGCCACGGCTTCGAGAGGTTCGCCGGGCGCGGCCGAACGCGGACGTCACGCTTTCCCTGGCGATACCCACCGGCTTGCCCGATGCCGAGGTGGATGTCGTGTTGGTCGTTGAGGCTACCGGGCGGGACATGGCTGTGCCATCTGACGAATGGCCCGAAGGGTATTTCGCGGAGCATTTCGGGTCGCTTCGCGACGCAGGCCTGGAACGCCCGGCAGATCCACTCATGTGGGCCGACGGCTCATGGGAACGAAGCCCTCGCAGATCAAGCTATGTTCGATCGTGAAGGCCGAGCTGTTGTATGGAGCGTCCCGTTCCAATGACGCCTCGGCAGCGCTGGCCCGGCTGGAGACATTTTTCGCGCCCTACGAGTCTATACCGTTCGACGATGCCGCGGCGGCCGAATATGGCCGCATTCGCGGCCACCTGGCCGGGGCTGGCACGCCCATTGGGCCAAACGATCTGATGATCGCCGCCATTGCTCAGTGCCGCCAATTGACCCTGGTTACTCACAACACCCGGGAATTCTCGCGTGTTCCCGGCCTCCTGATCGAAGACTGGGAACTGCTGTAAGACGCCGGCGTGCTCAGTTTTTTTGAGAGAGGCAAGAGAATGCAGATCAGTTACGACAAAGAGGCGGACGCCCTGTACATACGATTGCTGGACGGCGATGTCCCTTGCCGTACGGTTCGGGTGACCGCCGATATTTCGCTCGATTTCGTGGCCGGTGAGAAGATCGTCGGCATCGAGGTTCTGGGTGCGAGCCGCCTGTTCAAGAATCCCGAAGCCCCGCAAGTGGAACTGCGGCACCTCCTGCCGCAGGTGGCGGGGTAAGGGCGGAGCGCCTCATGGCTGGGACCCTACCGCATGGCGGGAAATCTCCGTCTGAAAATTGCGGCGCACCCGCCGGTAGCCCTAAGATCTCCTGACTCCTTTGCCACTGCTTCCTGCGCAGGCTGCGGCTGCTGGAACTTCCGAAACCTGCTAAGGTCTCCCGGATCTCCCGGCGGGTCTTTACTTTGTTTTCCTTTGTTCCTAGAATATCTGGTGCGGGAAATAGCGGCGAAAAGAAATGTGGCTTGAAGGAAAATCGCACCCGATTTCGTTTTTCCCGATGGCGGCGATTCCTTTGCCGTCCCGTGGTGGCCGCATTTCGCGCCTATGAAAACCAAGGAGAAACGCCATGCCTCCGGTCTCCAAAGCCCGTCCCAGCAATTACAAAACGCCGAGCACTCGTCCCCTGGTGGTCTATGCGTTCGACCCCACGGCGGGACGAGGGCTGAACAACTACATGACGGTGGCGGTGCCCTACGAGGACCTGCAGCCCGGTCCCATCGGCTCCCGCCTGGCGGTGATCGATTACGACGCCAGCAACCAGTGCTACTACGAGCCGGTGAATCTCGACCATCCGTCGGTGATCATGAGCGGGGGCCTGGAGCCTAGCGAATCGGATCCCCGGTTTCATCAACAGATGGCGTACGCGGTGGCAAGCGAGACCATCCGCCGGTTCGAATTCGCCTTGGGACGGCGGGTGAAATGGAGACGGAAGCGGGGCGGGCGCGCCGACGATCCCGTGCGCACCAAGCTGCGCATCTTCCCGCACGCCTTTCAACAAGCCAATGCCTTCTACGACCCCGACCTGCGCGCGCTCTGCTTCGGGTACTTCCAGGCCTCGGTGGACGATCCCGGCGACAACCTGCCCAACCAAACCATTTTCACCTGCCTTTCCCACGACATCATTGCTCACGAAACCACGCACGCCATCATCGACGGCGTGCGCGAGTTTTTCACCAAGTCGACCAACGTGGATACGCCCGCGTTTCACGAAGCGTTCGCCGATATCGTGGCCCTATTGCAGCACTTCAGCATGCAGGACGCCGTGCTGGACACGATCGACCGGACCGGCGGCTTGATCTACAAAACCCAGCTTCCTCCGGAGGTTGCGCCCACGGGTGACAAGGCGGCGATTATTCCCGAGCTGTCCGAGGACAATCCTTTGGTCGGTTTGGCGCGGCAATTCGGCCAGGCGATGGGCATGCGGTCGGCGCTGCGTTCGGCCATCGGCACGCCGCCGAACACGCACGATTTGGACACGGTGACCGAGCCGCACCTGCGCGGATCGATCCTGGTGGCGGCGGTGTTCGATGCGTACTTTACCGTCTACATCAAGCGCACGCGCGATCTGATGCGGATTGCACGCGCGGGCGGCGCGGTCAACAATCAGGGCGATATCCATCCCGACCTGGCACAGCGGCTCGCCAAGGAGGCGTCCAAAGTCGCTGCGCAATTCATGAATATCTGTATCCGCGCCATCGACTACTGCCCGCCGGTCGACATCACCTTCGGCGAATTTCTGCGCGCCCTGATTACGGCGGATTCGGACCTGGTACCGGAAGACAAGCTCGGCTACCGCGGCGAAATCATCAAGGCGTTCCGGCTGCGCGGCATCATTCCCGAGGACGTCTGCTCGTACTCGGAAGAGGCGCTCCGCTGGTGCAGCCCCGAGGTATACGGCCGTCCGGTTCCGCCGTGCCAGGGGCTGACTTACGATGCCGTAGAGGCGGAAGCGGACGAGGACGCCGAACGCCGCGCGCGCCGCGCGCGCTCGAATGCAGCGATCCTGACCAACTATGCCAAGGCGAATGCCGCGGGGCTTGGCCTTACCTACACTCCCAACCAGGAGCCAAACATCAACGCGTACTCGTTTCACCCCATCCACCGCATCGCGCCCGATGGCCGCCTGGTAGTCGACTTTGTCGTGGAGTTTCTGCAAATGAAAAAAGAACCCCTGGATCCGGCCGATCCCCAGTCGCCCGAGATGGAGTTCCGCGGCGGCTCCACGGTGATCTTCAACCGCCGGGGCGAGGTCCGCTACGTAGTGGAAAAGGGGATTGACAGTCAACGCCGTCTGGAAGCGCAGCGCGAGTTCCTCCTGCAAATCGGACATGGTAGGCCCGCGGCTGCGTATCAGGACCAGTTCAAGATCGGCGGCCTGAATTTTGCCGCCATCCACCGGGGGTACTAACATGGCGGAACTGACGAAACACACCATCCGCATTCGCATGTATCGCGTAGGGTTCGGCGATTGCTTCCTGATCTCGCTGCCGGTGGGAGACGACCATGCCCACGTGCTGGTGGACTGCGGCGTCCATTCCAAGGGCGATATCGGCACCATCAAAGACGCGGTGACCGATGCGCTGGCCGAGGCCAAGAACAAGCTCGCCATCGTGATCGCCACGCACGCCCACCAGGATCATATCTCCGGCTTCGCCAGGTGCGACGCGCAGTTCCGGGCATGCGAAGAAGTGGGCGAAGTCTGGCTGCCCTGGACCGAAAACCCGAAAGACAAGACGGCCGCGCGCCTGAAGGCAAAAAACCTGGCGATGGTGGAGCAGCTACAGCTGCATTTCGCCGCGAGCGGCGCCGCCCCCAAGGCGCAGTTCGCGCTGATGAACATTGCCGGCAACGAGAAAGCGCTGCAACTGTTGAAGTCCGGAATCAAGAACGGCGCCGTGCGCTACCTGGAAGCCGGTGGGGAATTGAAGGATCCCGGCGGCATCCCGGGACTCAACGTGAAGGTGCTCGGACCGCCCCGCGATCCGGCGTTTCTCGCCAAGATGGATCCCCCGGCGGGCGAGCGCTTTCTGCGCATGAACGGCAGCCAGAGCGAGGCGGCGAACGGGGTGAAACCCTTCCTCGGCAAATGGCTCTTCACCCCCGGCAAGAGCGGTGCGTACCCGGCTCTCGAGGCCCATGACCGGGACTCGCTGGGACAGCTCTCCGGGGACCCGGAAGCCCTCGCCTTCGCGCTCGACCAGGCGATCAACAATACCAGCGTAGTCACGCTATTTTCCTATCAAGGCAAGTTCCTGCTGCTTCCCGGCGATGCCCAGTACGGGAATTGGAACTTCTGGATGGGCCAGGAGGGCTCCGACGCGCTGCTGGCGGAGGTCGACTTCTACAAGGTGGGCCATCATGGCAGCTTCAACGCCACCCCCAAGAAAGCCGTGGCGAAAATGACCAAGGGCAAGTTCGCGGCCATGGCGTCCACCCAGAACGTGCCGTGGGCTTCGATCCCGCTGGACAAACTCGTGACGGCGGTGGAAGCCCAGTCCGGCGGCTTTGTGCGCAGCGACTCGATACCGGTCAAAAACGCGCCCAAAGGACCGGCCTTGAAAAAACTGCCGCCCGGCTTTTCGCAAGGCACGTTTTGGTTCGACTACGAAATTCCGTGCTAGGTCCGATGATGAGCAATCCGGCCGATCCTCCGCGGTATTGCGATCTGGTGATGAAGGGCGGCATCACCAGCGGCGTCGTGTACCCGAAGGCCGCGGCACGGTTGGCAGAGGTGTACCGGTTTAAGAATATCGGCGGCACCTCCGCCGGCGCCATTGCCGCAGCCGTGACCGCAGCAGCCGAGTATGGCCGTCAGGGCGGCAGTACGAAAAGCTTCGGCATGCTGGCCGCCGTGCCGGAATGGCTTGGAACCGGCAGCCGGCTGTTCAACATGTTTGCGCCCAGTCCTTCCACCAAGGCACTCTTCGCGCTTCTGACTGCACCGATGGGGGCCTCCAGCACGATCGGCAAGATCTTCGCGATGATCGGTGCGGTGTTGCGCCACTTCTTCTTGTCCGTGCTCACCGGGGTGGTGGTGGGCGCCGGGATGGCCTACCTGGCGGCGCGCACGATGGGAGGAACCGGGCGGACATGGGCAGATGCGCTGGCGGTGCTGGTGGGCATGGTGGTATTCGCCACGGTTCTCTTCTTGCAGATCAAGCAGCAGGTGCTCCACCGCCTGCCGGAGAATTTCTATGGCCTGTCCAAGGCGTTCGAACCGGGCAGCACCAGCACGGAGGGTCCGCTGGTGAATTGGCTTTCCGATTTCCTCGATCGCCTGGGCGGCAAAGATCCTGCCGGTCCGCCGCTGACTTTCGGCGACCTGTTGTCGCGCGATGTGAACCTGGAAGTCATGACCACCGCCTTGAACCATGGCCGGCCGTATCGGCTTCCGTTTCGCGACCCCGACCGCGTCTTCTACTTCTCGCCGGCTGAATTCCGCACGCTGTTTCCGGAGCGCGTGGTGAAGCAGATGGTGGAGCACGCCCCACCACGCAAAGGCCTACCGCCCACCGGGCCGGCAGGGGGTCCGATGGCCGCGTTCCCCGATGCGGCCGACCTTCCCGTGGTGGTGGCCACGCGCATGAGCCTCAGTTTTCCGATCCTGATTGCCGCGGTCCCGCTGTACGCGGTCGATTTCACCCGAACCATGAACCAGGTGCCAGGAGAGGCGCCGACCGCGGAGCGGTGTTGGTTCTCCGATGGAGGCATTTCCAGCAACCTGCCGATCCACTTCTTTGACCAGGCGATCCCGCGCTGGCCCACGTTCGCCATCAACCTGAAGGATTTTCATCCTGATTTTCCGACGGAGGAGGACGCGGTCTGGCTGCCCATGCAAAACAATTCCGGCTGGCACGCCCTGTGGACCCGCTTTGAGACACCCGGATCGTTCGGGTCACCGGGCGCTTTCCTGGGAAGCATACTCAACGTCATGCAGAACTGGCGGGACAACACGCTGTCGCGCGTCCCGGGATACCGCGACCGCATGGTGCACGTCAGCCAGCGGCCCGAGGAAGGCGGCCTCAACCTGAGCATGCCTCCCGAGTTGGTAGAAAGGCTGGGCAAACGCGGTGCACGCGCCGGCGACCTGCTTATCGAGCGTTTCGTACAGGGATCGGGTTGGGACAATCACCAGTGGGTCCGATTCCGCTCCACCTTCGAGGTGACCACGAACTGGCTAGGGAATATCCTGGGCGCGGCCGACCCGTCGCTCCTCGCGAAGATCAATGGTGGCGCCCCATCCTATTCAGTTCCGCCGGAGTTCCGAGCCGCCGTTCAGCATGGCGCGAATACCCTCTTGACCGCCGCGCAAACGCTCGCGCCGGATACCGCCGCGATGGAGGCGAATGCCCCTCATCCCGAGCCGGAGTTGGCGATCCGGCCCAAGATATGAGTGGGCCTGCGGGAGCCGGGCAGGCCAGGAGGCCTACCCCACGGGCCGCGCGAAGACCTGCGCTTCAAACACCCAGAGCCGCGCTTGCGGATCGCGCCACGCCTGCGGGCCGAGCAGGCACTTGCGCGCCAGCGCGCGCAGAAACGGCTCGGCGGTCCACTGGTAATGCGCCGCCACTTGCGGCAGCAGCAGCCCGGAGTGCCCGTGCAAGCGGAGAAAGGCGCCATGGCGGCCGACGCGAAATGCTTCGATGCCCGGAATGCGGCGGAAGGGCGTGAGCACGGAGATTTCGATATCGACCGGCCCCTCGATGGCGGCGCCCGGCTGAAACCGTGGATCGTCCAGCGCCGCGGCGAGCGCCAGGTGGCCCACCTCCTCGGCCAGCGGCCGCTGCCCGGTGCAATTCCCGACGCACCCCAGGAGTTCTTCCCCGCGATGCAGGCTCACGAAGGCACCGCGCCGGGCGCAGAGCGCGGCGGACCCGTGGCGCGCCGGCACGGGCTGGCGGGCTTCGGTCTCGCGCCACCGCCCGAGCGTCTCGGCGGCGCTATCGAGCAGCGCTTCCTGGTCGGCCGCGTCCAATGCAAAGGCGGCGCGCGGGAAATACCCCAGGGCGGCGTAGCTGACCGAATGGCGGTAGTCGCCGGTAATTTCGCCGGAGGTCTGGTAGTCCAGGGTCTCCTGGTAAATGGCATCGCCTTCCAGCCGTGCGAGCACGTCCAGCAATAATGCGATGGGCCCCGATCCGCATACCGTGGCGCCGTTGGCGGCGAGTGTTGCCAGGAAGTGCGCAGAGTCCAGGCTGCCGGCCGCCTCGATGCATTCGAAATCGAGCGCCCGCAGGCGCTCGGCAACCGCGTCGTCGTCGGGGAACGGCACGTACGAGAAACCGCGGCCGTAGTGGGTGAAATCGCTCGACGCCACGAATACCACGCCGGAGCGCCAGGCCGCGGCCAGGAGGTCGGCGGCCGCGTGCCGCTCGTCCTCGCTCATAT
>JADGNR010000060.1 GCA_017883415.1 Bryobacteraceae bacterium
GGGAGGGCGTGCCACTTTTTTCGGACATGCCCTCCCAATTTCCAGGGAGTTCCCAGGGAATGATCCTGGAGCCCCTTACCCGAGTACCTTAGAGGGCGTCGGTACCTTGGCAGTACCGGCAGGACTTTCCAATAAGATACTTCTTGATTAGATTAGGAGTTAGAGGCCTGATTCACTTGATGCTTTTATGAAAAACGTTCGTTCCTATCTCACATTCCGATTCCTTGCAGTCTTACTGCTGTCGAGCGGGCTCGCCGCCGCCAGCACCTTTATCGTCCCTACGGACCTGAGACTCGGCGAGACTATCTCGATCAATGAGAATGGCATCGACGCCTCCGCGTTGGCCGGGGTGATTGGCATTACCCTCCAGCAGGGAGACGACACTTTTCTTCGCGAAACGCTGTGCGTGGATCTGTTTACCAGCATCGGCCTGGGTGGGACTTACCTAACGACGGTCTTATCCCCCTCTCAGGTACCGATCCCGCCGGACAAGCACTTGTTGCGGGTGTCGTGGCTGATTGACAACGCGCTATTTCCGGTGCTAGACCCCAATTTCCAGTCGGCTCTTTCCAGTACGGATTGGGTTCAAACAGCCGCCCAAGCGGCGGGCATTCAGCTCGCCATCTGGGATATCGTCCACGATAATGGAGACGGACTCCTGGCAGGGAGCGTCCAGCAAGGATCCACTGACCATCCCACCGACCAAGCCGTGTTAGACGCGGCGACAATGTACGAGCTGGTGAGCGTAGGGAAGCAATCCAATCTCGCCTTCATTTACAGCAACGTCGACTTGAACGGCCACGCCGTCCAAATGCTGGCCGGGCCGAGGTACGGGACTGGCCCAGTTCCGGCGGTCCCCGAGCCCGCGACATTGGTCCTGGTGGGAGCCGCCCTGATCGGCATGGCCGAATTCCGCCGGAGGAAGAAGCGCGCGTAACGCGCTCCCTTCGGCTCTCCCGGTTAGGTCCGCCCGCGACACCCGCCAGACCGGCTCTGACCTCCGCCAGCAAAAGCAGCCGCCGCCTCTTTCCCCGGCCTCGAAAACGCGCGATTCCCGGCTACCAGAGGGCAGTTCGACGGCCGGCAGCCGCTCCTCCCGCATCGCTCCGGCGTATCATCTCGGACAGTGCTCCCGCACTTTGCGGCGCCCGCTCGCTCGCGCACCCGGCAAGGTAGTGCCACCGTTTTGCTGATAGACTGAAAGAAGATGCGGAAGATTCTCGGCTGCGTTGCGGCCATCGCCATGGTGCTGCTTGCCTGGAGCGCCGGCGCTGCCACCCCCGCCAAGAAGGCGCCCACCCGGAAAGGCGGGAAGTCCGCCGCCGCATCCAAGAGCGCCGCCGCCGCGCGCCGCGGCAAGAAGGCGCCCACCAAGCGAACCACCTGGCGCAACCGGCAGATGGCGCCGACCCCGGAGCGCTACAAGCAAATCCAGGACGCGCTGGTGTCCAAGGGATTTTTGAGGCCCGAAGACGCCAAGGGCGTCTGGAACCAGGCGTCGCTGGACGCGCTCAAGCACTTTCAGGCCGGACAGAACCTGGAATCCACGGGGAAGATCAATTCTCTTTCGCTGATCGCCCTCGGCCTGGGTCCGCGGCACGAGCCGGCCCTTCCCGCCAAGCCGCCGGAGGGCAGTTCGCAGCAGTAGCGGCGATCTCCGGCGCCTCTGCGCCCCAACCTTCGGCTCCAGTTCCATGCGCTTGCCCCGGAGGAGCGCGCGGAGCGGGCGGAGTTTCGGAAGGAACATGCTTTCGCCGCGTAGTCTCTGCGCCCTCCGTGCCTCCGCGAGTTGGAAAGTGCCCTCGCCGGCTTATTTCTTTGGCGGCGCAGCGGGCGCGTGCTTGCGCACCTGTTCGAAATACTGCTCCACGTAAGCCTGCAGGGCGACAGGGACTTCATCGCGATCGATCTCGGCGCCCGATTGCGCGTGTTGCGCGCCGCGTGGCGCGTAAGGCGTGCGCAACTGCTGGCTGGTGGAGTTCACCTCCAGGGTCGCCTCGCCGGTGATGTTGGCGGAACGCTTGCCGAAGATTTCGGTGATCTTGCCCATGGCGGCCAGTTGCTCGGCCTGCTTGATGCTCTTGTCGCCGTCCTGGCTGCCAATGCCGCTGCCGGGCTGCTTGCTGGCCTGGGGAGAATCGCTCTTGCCGGTCCCCTTGCCCTGGGGGTCTTGCGAACTCTGCGCGTCCTGACCGGCCTGCCCCTCCTGGGAATCGCCCTGCTGGCCGCTGGTCTGCTGCGGGCCATTCCTGGCGGATTGCTGCTTGGCGCCAGCCTGCTGCCCCTTGCCCTGCTGGCCCTTCTGGTCCGCGGCGGACGGCTGCTGTCCCGTGTCGCCTTGCTGCGGCTTCGCGCGTGAGAGCAGGTTCTGGAAGGCGTCCTTTACTTTGTTCAGCAGGCTGGAGTTTTGGCCGGAGTTCGCATCCTGCTGGGCGCCGGACTGCTGTTTCTGTTCCGATTTGGCGTTGCCCTGCTGGCCCGATCCGGAATTACCGCTATCCTTCGCCTCGGAGCTGCTCCCGGCCTGCGCTTCTTCCTCGCCTTCGCCCGGTTTCTCGCTCTTTTCCCCTTGCTTCCGCGGGTCGCCCGCAGCGGCTCCATTCTTGTCCGCACCGGGCTGGTTGGAGCCATCGGAGGAGTTGTCGGCGGCGGGGTCGGACTCGCCGCCCGATCGGGGATCCCGATCCACCGGGGTGTCGCTGTCCTCCTGGGGTTCGGGAGCGGGCGGTCGATTGCGCTCGAGGTCCCGGGCCAGTTCCGTCCGTGGCGTAGGGCCGAAGGTCTGTTGCAGGATGCGCGCCAGCGGCGGCTTCAGGTCGAGCCGCCGGTTCAGTCCATAGCGTAGCGCGAAGAGGCTGGAGGCCACCAGGATCAGAGCGGCTAACAGCCAGGCGGTGCGTGGCATGGTATAGGGGATGGCGCGGCGCACATCCACCGCTTCCGACGCCCGGCCGGCCTGCGCGAACTGGCATTGACGCATTTCCGGCGAGACCGGAGAGGGCCGGCCGCCCTGGCTGAAGTAGAGCGCCGTGGAGAGCGTGTCGGCCAGCGCCATGCGCCGGTCCACAATTTGGGCTAGGACATAGGGGGTGGGCAGACGCCTCCGGGCGCGATACAGGCCGGCCGCGGCGGCGGCGGCCGGAATCAGCGCAGCCCAGCGCCAGTCCAGCACCTCGCTCCCGGCGAGCAGCAACAGAATGAAAGCGATGAGGGCGGCGCTGGCGGCATTCGCCCCCTCGGACAACAGTTCGTTGCCGAAGAAACGGCGCCTCGCCCTCCGGACCAGCGTTAACACAGCCCTCCCTCGTGTGTTCCCGCACCCCCTTTGGGGCTCGCGGTTAGTCTTAATACTATCATTTTCCCGCCCCTCCGACCGGCGCCTGCGATCCGGTGCAACTACTTCGCCGAACCCTTGCGGCCCGTCGTAAAATAGGTACGAAGATCGACGTTCGAGGGAACTATTGAATTCCTTGCATCCACCAATGAAGGTACTCATCGTAGATGACGAAGCCAGCCAGCGCAGCGGCATGGCGGCCATGGTTTCGGCATGGGACATGACGGCCGAGACGGCCGCCGACGGCAACGAAGCGCTGCTGAAGCTCGAGGCATTTCCCGCCGATGTGATCCTCACCGACCTGAATATGCCGGGTCTGGACGGATTTGGCTTCCTGCAGCGGCTGCGGGACTCCGGCGATATGCCGCCCACCATTGTGCTCACCGCCTTCGGCAATATCGAGACCGCGGTCCGCACCGTGCACGAGTTGGGCGCTTACTGGTTCCTCGAGAAGCCGATCCAATCGGGCACCCTGGAGGTGCTGATCCGGCGCGCCGGAAGCCATGCCGGATTGCGCGCGGAGAAACGCAACCTGGAGCGGCAACTTAGCTACAAAGGGTCGCTCGGCCAACTGGTGGGCGCCTCGCCCGGAATCCAGGAGATTTTTGCGCTTCTGCAGCAGGCCGGACCGAGCAAAGCGTGTGTCCTGATCACCGGCGAGAGCGGGACGGGGAAGGAACTGGTGGCGCGCACGATCCACGACCTCAGCCCGCGGCGGCAGGGACCGTTCATCGCCATCAACTGCGCGGCGCTGCCGGAAACTCTGATCGAAAGCGAGCTGTTCGGCCACGAGAAGGGCTCATTCACGGGCGCCAGCGAGCGGCGCGCCGGATGCTTCGAAATCGCCCAGCACGGCACTCTGCTGCTGGACGAGATCGGCGAGATGCCCATGCAAACGCAGGCCAAGTTGCTGCGCATCCTGGAGGATTCCAAGGTGCGGCGGTTGGGCGGCAAGACCGAGTTCGAGGTGGATGTGCGGCTGGTCGCGGCCACCAACAAGGAACCGGGAGAAGCGGTGCGCGACGGGCACCTGCGCGAAGACCTGTATTACCGGCTGAACGTCTTTCATATTCACCTGCCTCCGCTGCGCGAACGCAAGGAGGACATTCGGCCGATCGCCGAGGCGTTGATGGCCGACCTCAATCGCAAGCATCAATGCCGCGTCGCCGACATGGCGCCGGAGGTGGTGGAAGCGTTCGAACGGCATAGCTGGCCGGGAAACGTGCGCGAGTTGCGGAACGTGCTGGAGCGCGCCGTGATTCTGGCGTGCGAGGGCGTGATCGAAATGAGGCACCTGCCGGCGTTCTTGCAGGCTCGGATCCAGTCCGCCGCCGCCGGGGCTCCCGGCAACGCCGCCCCCTCGCCCAGTGCGCCTCCCGCTCCCGCCGCCAGCGACGAAGGGGTGATCCGCCTGCACATCGGAACCACCGTGGAAGAGGCCGAGAAAGGGCTGATTCTGAGGACCCTGGAACACACCCGCAACAACAAGACGCGGGCCGCCGAGATCCTGGGCATCAGCCTGAAGACCCTGCACAACAAGCTAAAGGAGTACGGCGCGGCCAACGGGGGCTAAGACAGCTCTCGGCGATCAGCTTTCAGCGATCAGCTCTCAGCGATCAGCTTTCCGCCGGTCGCCTCAACCGAGCGTCTGGATCAACCGTCAGCCTCGCCAGCCGGAAAAGCTGAAAGCTAACGGCTGAAAGCTAACGGCTGAAAGCTAACGGCTGAAAGCTGACCGCTGAAAGCTGACCGCTTCCTTTCACCGGCCCGTGTGCAGGTTGTTGTGGATCGCGTACAGCGCCAGTTCCAGACGGTCGGACACCCCGAGTTTGTCGAAGATGTTATGCAGGTGGTTCTTGACCGTCTGTTCGCTGATGAACATCTTCTCGGCCATTTCCTTATTCTTGAAGCCCTGCGCCACCAGCGCCACAATCTCACGCTCGCGCTGGCTTAACGGGGATCGCTCGCGGTCCCGCGGCGCGGCTGTAGAGATGGGTGTGGCCGGACCATCGTCGGCCGCCACGAACTGACGGATCACCGCCGCCGTGGTGTGCGAATCCAGCCAGATCTCTCCGGCATGGACCTTGCGTATACTCTTGATCAGCAGTTCCGTGGCAGTCTGCTTGAGCACAATGCCCGAGGTGCCCAGCTTCATGGCCTGGACAAACTCGTTCTTGTCGTCCGATGCGGTCAAGACAATGACCCGCGTCTTGTTCTTAGTGGCTTGCAGCCGTTGCAGGGTGGCCAGACCGTCGAGACCGGGCATTTTGAGATCGAGCAGCAGGATGTCGGGCTCGAGTTGCTGAAGCACGTCCAGCACCTGCCGCCCATCCTGGGCCTGGGCAACGACCTCGAAGTCCTCTTCCAGGGCCAACAACTTGCACAGACCATCGCGAAAAATGGGATGGTCGTCCGCGACGACGATCCTGATCCTGGCCTTCGTTGGAATTTCCGCCCCGTATGAGGGCCCGTCGGTTGCAGCGTGGTCGTCAGACATCATACACGTTCCACTGGCCTAATTGTAGAAGTCCTACGAGTACTAAGTCAAATTGTACTAGCGCGGGCTACCGCGCGGCAGTCCAGGCGCGGGACGACACGCGACTCCGATTCGTGCCACCACCAGGTCCGGAACGGGGGCGCGGGCCCTCCAGAAACTTTTCTATGCCGGTCGAGACCGCGCTTTGATAAGGTGAAAAGAATATGAGCGAAGAACTGGCCGAGGTTGACTTTCAACGGTTCTGGCGAAGGCTGCAACAACTTGGGCTCAATGCTTACGAGTCGCGATCCTACCTGGTGCTGCTCGGCCATCCCAAGTTCAAAGCCCTGGAGCTTGCCGCGCGGGCGCACGTGCCGCGGCAAAAAATCTATGAAGTGCTCGACAGCCTGGTGGAGAAGGGCTTCGCCCAGGTGGTGCAGGAGAAAACCAAGCTGTTCTCCGCCGTGGAGCCGAGCCTGTCCATCCCGAGCTACCTGGGGCGCAAGCGTCAAACCCTGGAGCAGGAGCTCACCGATAACGGGCGCGCCGGGGTGGCGCTGATCGACGATTTGAAAGCCCTTTACTCGGAAGGCCAGGGCGGCCGGGGCACGCTGGATTATCTGCGCATTGTCAGCGAGCCGGCGCAAACCGGCGCCGAATACCGGCGCATGCTGGCGGAAGTGAAGCGGGAGTATCTGGAATTTGCCCGTCCGCCCCACGCGGTAGATCCGCTGGACGAGAAACTGGTCAAGCACGCGGCTGCCAACGGGGTGGCCTGCCGGCTGCTCCTCGAGGGCGCGACGCTCGACGAGGGACACCGGCAGCGGCTCACTGAATATATGGCTGCGGGCGTCCAGGTGAGGGTGGCGGACGCGCTGCCCATGAAACTGGCTTTATTCGATGGGCAGCACGGCCTGATCGCGCTGCTCGATCCGGTCATCACCAGGCCCACGTGGACCGCCGTGGTATTCAACCATGAGGGCATGGGCGCCGCCATGAAGGGGCTGTTCGAGGACCGCTGGAGCAGAGGACGAGCTCTGTAGGAGGCGGTGCTTCGCCTCCTACAGCGCCGTGAGGATTACTTCACCGACGTGAGCGCGGGTTCGGGCACTGCGATTCCCAGCGCTTCGGCAACGCCACGGCCGTACGCGGGATCGGCTTTGGTGAAGTGCTCGATCTGGAGCCTGGCGATGCGCTCCGGAATGCCCTTCATGTGACCGGCGAGGTTGCCGATGAGCGCTTTCTTTTCCGCCGGGGTCATGAGGCGGAAAAGGTCGCCGGCCTGCTTGTAATCGTCATTCCCTTTTCTGTGGTTATGCCGGTCCACTTCCCCCGAAACCGTGTAGGGGCGTTCGCGGTAGCGCGGATCCTCGACGGCTCCCCCGAAGCTGTTCGGTTCATAGTTGGGAGTGTCGCCGCCGTTTTCGTCGGCACGCATGAAGCCATCGCGGTTGTACGTATGCACGGGGCACTGGGGCCGGTTGACCGGGAGCGTCTCGAAATTGACGCCGAGACGGTAGCGATGGGCGTCGGGATAGCTGATCAGGCGGGCCTGCAGCATCTTGTCCGGCGAATAGCCCATGCCGGGCACGATGTTGACGGGGGAGAAAGCGGCCTGTTCCACCTCGTTGAAATAGTTCTTCGGATTCCGATTCAACTCCATGACGCCGACTTCGATGAGCGGATAGTCTTTGTGCGGCCATACCTTGGTGAGGTCGAAGGGGTGGATGGGATACGTCTCGGCTTCGGCCTCGGGCATGATCTGGATGGAGATGCGCCACTGGGGGAAATCGCCGCGCTCGATGGCATCGTGGAGATCGCGCGTGGCGTAGTCGGGATCGGTTCCAGCGAGCTCTTCGGCCCGCTCCGCAGTCAGGTTCTTGATGCCCTGGAGGGTGACGAAGTGCCACTTGCAATAGTAGCGCTCGCCGGCGGCGTTGATCAGGCTAAAGGTGTGGCTGGAGAAGCCGTGCATGTGGCGGAAGCCATCCGGGGTGCCACGGTCGGAGAAGAGAATGGTGACCTGGTGGAGCGATTCCGGGGAGAGAGACCAGAAATCCCACATCACCTCCGGGGAGCGCAGGTTGGTCGCGGGGATGCGCTTCTGGGAATGGATGAAGTCGCTGAATTTCAGCGGGTCTCGGACGAAGAAGATGGGCGTGTTGTTGCCGGTCATGTCCCAGTTGCCTTCTTCGGTGTAGAACTTAATGGAGAAGCCGCGGGGGTCGCGGGCGGTATCGGCGGAACCCTTTTCGCCGGCGACGGTGGAGAAGCGGGCTAATACATCGGTCTTCTTGCCGATCTGGTTGAAGAGCTTGGCGCTGGTGTATTTGGAGATGTCGCCGGTCACCGTGAAGGTGCCGTGCGCGCCGGCTCCCTTGGCGTGGACCACGCGTTCCGGGATGCGTTCGCGATTGAACTGGGCCATTTTCTCGAAGAGAAGATAGTCTTCCATCAGGACCGGTCCCCGGGGACCGGCGGTGACGGAGTTCTGGTTGTCGCCGACCGGGCGGCCGGACGAGGTGGTCATCAATGGGCAGGATGTTGGTTCGGGCTTGTCGTTTTTCATAGGATACCTTGCCCTTATATTTTAGACCGGAATTTCGATTCTGGATTTTCGGGTTCTATTCGCCGTATATCCAAACCGCCATGCTTGACGCCGCTCGATGTGCCGCCACGGCAGACGGTGTCGGGTGGCGGCGGGGTATTTCGTTGCGGTGCGAAGACCGCCGGCCGCCGGAACTGGAAGCCTAACTGCCCTTTCCCGTGCCGCCGGCCACTCCGCGTGGTTTGCGCGTGAGGATTTCCCGCACGGCGTAGATCCGGCGGTCCTGGCTTTCAAAATAGGTTCGCATCATCATTTCGCCGATCAGGCCGGTGGAGAACATCATCAGCCCGGCCAGGAGCATGAGGCCGCCGGCGATCATGGCCGGTCCGTTTTCAATCACGATATCGTAGCCCAGCAGTTTCTTAACGGCCAGGTACGCCAATATTCCGCCGCCCGCAGTGGTGCCGATCAGGCCGAGGGACCCGAAGAAGTGCATCGGCCGCGTGAAGTAATTCAGCAGGAACTTGATGGTGAGGATATCGAACAAAACCCGGAACGTCCGCCCGATGCCGTAGTGAGAACCGCCCGACGCGCGGGGTACGTTGCGGATGGGCACCTCGGCCACGCGCGCGCCATAGAAACTGGCCAGCGCGGGAATGAAACGGTGCAGCTCGCCATAGAGGTTGACATCCTTGAGCACATCGGCTTTATACGCCTTGAAGGTAGTGCCGAAATCCCGCAGCTTCACCCCCGAGACCTTGGCCATCAGCCAGTTGGCGACGCGCGAGGGAATCTGGCGCATGATGGCGCTGTCCACGCGGTGTTCGCGCCAGCCGCTGGCGATATCGTACCCTTCGTCGATCTTCCGGAGCAGGGCGGGGATATCCTCGGGCGCGTGCTGCAGGTCGCCGTCCATGGCGATCACAATGTCGCCCTTGGCCTCGTGGAAACCCGCCGATAAGGCCGCCGTCTGCCCGAAGTTGCGGCGCAGGCGGATCACCTTTAAGTGGCCGTCGGTCTCCACCAGGTTGGCCAGCAGCTCGAAGCTCCGGTCCGTGGAAGCGTCGTCCACCAGCAGGATCTCGTAGGGCCGCTGCACCTGGTCCAGCACCGCCGTCAGACGGTCGTAGAGCGGCAGGATGGAGTGTTCCTCATTGTGGATCGGGATGACGATCGACAACATCGGTACCAGTGTACCGCCGGAACGGAGCGCGCATTGTATACTTTATGTTGCCGCCAGTGCCGCCGGCGTACGCCGCAGCGGCGCCAGGACTCAATGAAACATCGGTTGATGGATTACCTCGCGTGCCCCCTCTGCGCCGGCGTGCTGCACTTGCAGGCGGGCGCGATCGAAGGCGCCGAGATCATGGACGGCAGCCTCGACTGCGCGGAGTGCCGCCGGCGGTACCCCATCGTGCGCGGCGTGCCGCGCCTTCTGCCCGAGACGTTCTCCGGGCAGCAGCGGGCCACCGCCGACGCTTTCGGCTATGAATGGACCCATTTCAGCGAGCTCGAAGATACCTACGAGGACGAATTCCTCGATTGGATTCATCCCATCGGCAAGGACTTCTTCCGCGGCAAACTGGTGCTCGACGGCGGCTGCGGCAAGGGGCGTCACGTGGCCCTCGCGGCCGCCTTTGGAGCCGCCGAAGTGATGGGGATCGACATTTCCGATGCGGTGGATGCGTCCTTCGCCAACACCCGCCACCTTCCTAACGCGCACATCATTCAGGCCGATATCTACCACGTCCCCCTCAAGCCGGTCTTCGAGTACGCCTACAGCATCGGCGTGCTGCACCACCTTCCCGAACCCAGGGCGGGATTCCTATCGCTCGTCCGGCGGCTGGCGCCCGGCGGGCGGATTTCCGCGTGGGTCTACGGCCAGGAAGGCAACTGGTGGATCACGCACCTGGTGAGCCCGCTGCGCACCGGGGTCACCTCACGCCTGCCGCGCGCCATGACCAAGGCCATCGCCTTCGCCATAGCGGTCCCCATGCAGTCGGCGCTGAAGCTGCTCTACCGGCCGGTCAACCGGCGGGCGCCGCGGCTGAAGGGGCTGCTGTTCTACAACGACTACCTCTATTCCATTTCGGGCTTTTCGTTCCGCGAGAACTACTCCACCGTTTTCGATCACCTGGTGGCCCCCACGGCCTTCTACATCAGCCGCCCGGAATTCGAGGACTGGTTCCGGGAAGCCGCGCTCGGCGGCGTGAGTATTACCTGGCGCAACCGAAACAGTTGGCGCGGAACCGGGGTCGCCGCGCCGGGGCCGGCGTGAGCGCATGGAGCGCGTTCCTTTTCAAGCGACCAGCGCCGGTGCGCCCTACCAGCAGATGGCGCGGCTGCCGGTGGTGGTGCTGCTCGATAACGTCCGCAGTCTGTATAACGTGGGAGCGTTTTTCCGCACCGCCGATGCCGCCGGCATAGAGAAGCTCTACCTGGGCGGAATCACCGGCCACCCGCCGCAGCGCGCCATCGCCAAGACCGCGCTGGGCGCCGAGGAGTCGGTGCCCTGGGAACACGTGGGGGAGCCGCTTTCCCTGCTTCAAGCGCTACGCGAGCGCGGATACGAAATCGCCGCTGTGGAAACCACGCTTCATGCGGTGGACCTCTACGATTGGCCGGTGCGGTTTCCCGTCTGCCTCCTGTTCGGACACGAAGTGGCGGGCATCCGCCCGGAACTCTCCGCGCTGTGCGATACGCATGTGCGCATCCCCATGCTGGGCGTGAAGCATTCCCTCAACGTAGCCACGGCGGGCGGCGTGGCGATCTACGAATTGCTGCGAAAATACCGGGGGCTGATGCGGTGAAAGGACCTAAGAAATCATTCCTTCGACATCCATTTGCCGATCGCGGAAACCAGCGAGTCGATCCGGTCGCCCAACCGTTGATCGGCTTCGCGGAACAGCCGATCGGCCGCGCGCGTTTCGTCGGCCAGCCGCGAGATGGCGTCGTTGGTGTCGGCGATCTTAAAGGTCAGGTCGTTCAGTTGCCGCTGGGTGTCGCGCCATAACTGGCGGTACTCTTCGCGGTCCTTGCGCCGCTCTTCGGCCAAGCCCGCCGTGAGATGCTCGATACGTTCGAACCGCTCTTCGATGGTCACTTGCGTTCTTCCCTCAGCCCGCCGGGGCGCCTTCCATATATAGTGTAACTTGCCTGGCGCACGGAACGCATTTAGAGGGAGCATGCGATACCATGAAACTTGTCTCAAACACTCGCTCGCCTGCGCCTGAACCTCGACTTCATCCTCTCGCCGTCGCCGGAGCATCCGGGGCTACTGATTCGCGATCCCTACCGGTTCTCCGACGCCATGCTCATCATCCCGCCGCCGCTGGTGGAAACCCTGGAGTGCTTTAACGGCCGGCAGACGGAACTGGACCTGCGCGCGGCGCTGGTGCGCATCACGGGCGATCTCAACGTGGGCGATATCGCCCGCAATCTCGCCGACACGCTCAGCAAGGCCGGATTCCTCGAGGACGAGACCTTCGCGCTCATGCAGGCGGAGCGGCGGCGCGAGTTCGCCGAGCGGACGGTGCGCGAGCCGGCCCATGCGGGCTCCGCCTACCCGGCCGACCGCGAGGCCCTGGGCGTCACCATGTCGCGGTACATGGCGGAAGAGCCGGAGGCGCCCGCGGCCGCCAACGGCGATCTGTTCGCCATCGCGGCTCCCCACGTGAGCCCCGAGGGCGGGTGGCAGTCGTACCGCGCGGCGTACCGTTTGCTGAAGCCCGAACATCGCGACCGCACCTTCGTCATCCTGGCCACCTCGCACTACGGCGAGCCGGAACGGTTCGGACTCACGCGCAAGAATTATCGTACGCCCCTGGGCGACGCCTCCACCGACCGGCGGCTGGTCGACTGGCTCGCCGCGCGCGGCGGCGGCGCCGTCGAGATGGAGGACTTCTGCCACTCTTTCGAACACACCGTGGAGCTGCAGGTGATCTTTCTCCAGCACATGCTCGGCCCCGAGGTGCGCATCCTGCCGATCCTGTGCGGATCCTACGCCCATAGCCTCTATGAGGGCGGCGACCCGGAGGACGACGACCAGGTGAAAGCTTTCCTCGAAGCGCTGGGGGAAATGCGCGAACGGGAGGGCGACAACCTGTTCTGGATTCTGGGCGTGGACATGGCCCACATGGGCGCGCGCTACCAGGACCAGTTCCCGGCCGTGGCGGGCCAGGGGGTGATGAGCGAAGTAGGGGCGCGCGACGAACGGCGCATCGAGCGCATCAACTCGGGCGATGCCGCCGGCTTCTGGGACCTGGTCCGCGAGAATCGCGACGACCTGAAGTGGTGCGGCTCGGCGCCCTTCTATACCTTCCTGAAGACCGCGCCCAAGGCGAAGGGCGAGCTGCTGCGCTACGAGCAGTGGAACATCGACGAAAGCAGCGTGGTGAGCTTCGCCGGGATGGCGTTTACCAAGCCCGCCTTGCCGATTCTTACTCGATAGTGGCCAGCAACTCGCCGGCGGCCACCGTGGCGCCTTCTTTGGCCGCGACGGTGAGCACCCGGCCGGCCCGCTGCGCTTTGATTTCGTTTTGCATCTTCATCGCCTCGACTACCATCAGGCCCTGGCCGGCTTCTACCGCATCGCCGGGCGCGATGAGCACACGCACCACCTTGCCGGGCATGGGAGCGACCACCGTCTGCAGGCCCTCCGCTCCGCCGCCGCCCGACTTGCGGTTCCAGCGGCGCGGGTCGCGGACTTCCACTTCGAAGCGGTAGCCGTCGATCGCCACCACCACCAGGCCGTCCTGGGTCTTTTCGACGCACGCGTCGTAACTGCGCCCCCCCATCAGGATGGAATAGACTCCTGGAGCGGGGATTTCGACGCTGGCGCTCCGTTCCGCGGCCTCGCCCAGGCGGAAGCGGCACGCCGGCGCGGGGGCGAGGATCTCGATGCGGCTGGCCGAGCCGTTGATCTTCAGTTCGAGCTTCATCGCCGCAGCCCGCTCCTTCCGTCGGCGAGCCAGGCGCTCGAGGCCTCCGCCGGACGGTCGGCGGACCCGGTGCGGGAGATCGTGTGGAGCGCCGCCGCCAGCGCCGCCACCGCGGCCAGCGCCTGCGGCGGCCGGGGGGCCTGGTGGCGCTGGAAGAAATCCTCAATGAAACCGGTGTGCAGCCGGCCGGCCCGGAACTCCCCATCTTCCAGAATCTGGCGGAAGAACCCGATGTTGGTGCGGATGCCTCCTATGTCGTACTCGCGCAGGGCGCGGATCATGCGGTCGGTGGCTTCTTCGCGCCGCGACGCCCACACCGCTAGCTTGGCCAGCAGCGGATCGTACTCCATGGGAACCGTCCAGCCGTCGTAAATGCAGCCGTCGATCCGGATGCCGGGGCCGAGCGGACGCATCAGGCGCGTGATCTTGCCGGGGTACGGCAGGAAATCGTTATATGGGTCCTCGGCATAGACACGGCATTCGATGGCCGAGCCGCGCCACGCGATTTGTTCCTGCCGCAAATGCAGCCGCGCCCCGGCGGCAATCTGCACCTGCAGCTTGACCAGATCTAGACCGGTGACCAGCTCGGTAATGGGATGCTCCACCTGGAGGCGCGTGTTCATTTCCAGGAAGTAGAAGCGGCGGTCGCGGTCCACCAGGAACTCCACCGTGCCGGCATTGTAGTAGCCGGCCGCCGCCGCGGCGCGAATGGCGGCCTCGCCCATGGCGTGGCGCATCTCCGGATGAAGCGCCACCAGCGGCGACGGGCATTCCTCCATCACCTTCTGATGGCGGCGCTGGATGGAGCACTCGCGCTCGCCCAGGTGCACCATGTTGCCGTGGCGATCGCCGATCACCTGGATCTCGATGTGGCGCGGGCGCTCGATCAGCTTTTCGACGTAGATTGCGGCGTTGCGAAACGAGCGTTCGGCTTCGCTCGCGGCGTTGCGGTAGGCCGATTCCAGCTCGGCGCCGGTGTCCACCCGGCGCATGCCCTTGCCGCCGCCTCCCGCCACCGCCTTCAACAGGATCGGGAAGCCGTTGACGCGCGCGAACTCGCGGACATCGTCCACCGTGCCCGCGCGGTCCATGCCGGGTACCACCGGCGCGCCGGCGGCCATGGCCGTCTGGCGCGCGGCGGTCTTGGAACCCATTTTGCGGATGGATTCGGCCGACGGACCGATGAACACCAGGCCGGCATCGTCGCACGCGGCCGCGAAATCGGCGTTCTCGCTGAGAAACCCATAGCCGGGATGGATCGCTTCCGCCCCGTGCTTCCGGGCGGCCTCGATGATCCGGTCGATGCGCAGGTAGCTCTCCCCGGAAGGAGACGGCCCGATGTGCTCGGCCTCATCGGCCATGCGTACGTGCAGCGAGGTGCGGTCCGCGTCGGAATACACCGCCACGCTCCCGATGTCCATCTCGCGCAGGGTGCGCATGACGCGCACGGCGATCTCCCCGCGATTGGCTATCAGAACCTTGCGGAACATGCAGCCCGAATTGTAGCAAAAAGGGGACAGACCCCTTTTCCGTCAAACGTAACTGCCCGATACTCCGCTGCCGCACGGGACGGAAAAGGGGTCTGTCCCCTTTTTGCGCCGATACTCCGCTGCCGCGCGCGGCGGAAAAGGGGTCTGTCCCCTTTTTGCGGTGGAAGCCTTTGCTAGAATTGGAAGGCCCTCACTTATGGCCCTCGACTCGATTGAAGGATCGCTCAAGGAGCGGGGTGTCCGCCTCACCCGCCAGCGCCAGATCCTGCTCGAACTGATCGACAAGACCGGCGAGCATCTCGACGCCGAGCGCCTGTACCAGTTGGCCAAGGAGAAAGACCCCAAGCTGAACCGGGTCACGGTCTATCGCACCATCAAGATGCTCAAGGCCGGCGGGCTGGTGGACGAGCTGGACCTCATGCACTATGGGGGCGATCAGCACTATTACGAGACGCGCCTCAAGCAGGAGCACGCGCACGTGATTTGCCTGCGCTGCGGCAAAGTGGAGGAATTCTTCGGCGATCCGCTGCAGCGCCTGCGCAAGCAGATCGAAAGCCATTTCGGATTCCAGGTGCTGCTGGCGCGGACCGAAGTGGGCGGCTATTGCGCGCACTGCCAGACGCTGCGGGCGCGCGAAGTGGAAGAGCTGCGCAGCCGGCCGGCGGAGCCTCCCAAGCCGGACGCCGCGCCGGCGCGGCGCCGCGCGCGGCGTCCCGCCCGGCGCCCGGATTCCGGGCGCGCCTAGATGGAACCCACGGCCGCTGAATCTGCCGCCGCACCGGCGTCGCTGGTGGTGATCGACCCCCAGGGCCACCGCACGCGCGTGTCGCTCGATCCGCTGCCGTTTCGCATTGGCCGCCAGCCCGAGAGCCACCTCATCATCCGCGATAGCCGCGCCTCGCGCACCCACGCGCGCATCCTGGTGGAGGAGGGCCAGTACGCGATCGAAGATTGCGCCAGCCGCCACGGCACGTACGTGAACGGCAAGCGCATCTCGCGGCACATCCTGCACAGCTCCGACCGGATCGAATTCGGCGCGCAGGATTCGTACCAGCTGATTTTCGTCCTGGACGGCGAGGAGCTGAAGCGGCTCATGGAACAGATGGGCGCGGCGGAGAAAAACGTGCCGGCGCACGGCGTGGGCGGCAACCTGGCCAAGCTGCGCGCCATCCTGGACCTGGCGCGCACCCTGCAAAGCTCCTTCTCGGTGGACGACGTGCTGGCCTCGGTGGTGGATACCGCGCTCGCCATCACCGGCGCGGAGCGCGGATTCCTGATGCTGCGCGCGGGCGAGGGACTGGAGACGCGCATTTCGCGGCATCGCCGCGGGCATCATCTGCCTCCGAGCGACCTGCGCGTGCCGCGCGAGGTGATCCAACGCGCGCTGCACCACCGGCGTGAGCTGTTGTTCATGAATTTCGACCCTTTGGGCGAAGGGGAAACCCGGCCGCAGGACAGCGTCGCGGATCTCGAGCTGCGCAGCGCGATCTGCGTCCCCCTGGTGCGCATCCGCACGGGGCAGGGCGATACCACCAGCGTGCTCTCTACCGGCGGCGAGACCGTGGGCGTGCTCTACATGGATTCGCGCGTGGTGGCGGCGGACATGGCGGGCGGCAACCGCGAGCTCCTCCAGACACTGGCCATCGAGGCTTCCACCGTGCTCGAAAACGCGCGGCTGCTGGAGGAGGAGCGGACCAAGCACCAGATGGAGGAGGAGCTGCGCCTGGCGCGCTCCATCCAGCAAAGCCTGCTGCCCGGCAAACTGCCGGCCGAAGGATGGCTGCGCGCCGCCGGAAGCAGCGTGGCTTCGCACCAGGTGGGCGGCGATTACTACGACGTGACGTCGGTGAACCCGCATTGCTGGTCGGCGGTGGTGGCCGACGTTTCGGGCAAAGGCGTCAGCTCCGCGCTGCTGGCTTCGCTCTTGCAGGGCGCGCTGATCACCGCCACCGAACATCCCGCGGCCATGGGCCTCCGCATGGAGCGCCTCAACCGCTTCCTGCTGGACCGCACCGGCGGCGAGAAGTACGCCACCGTGTTCTACTGCCTGCTGGATTCCAACGGCCAGCTCCATTACGTGAATGCGGCGCATTGTCCCCCGCTGGTGGTGCGCGGCTCGGGCGAGCAGGTGTCGCTCGACGCCACGGGCATGCCGGTCGGCCTGGTGGAGGGGGCGGAATTCGCCGTGGCCGTCGAGCGGCTCGCGCCCGGCGACAAGGTGGTCGTCTACACCGACGGCGTCACCGAAGCGCAGAATACCGAAAGCGCCTTCTTCGGCAAAAAGCGGCTGCGCGAGATTGTGGCGGCGCGCGCGGGCGAGGGGTGCACGGCGATGCACGACGCCATCCAGGAGGCCGTCGCCGCATTCACCGAAGGGGCGGCGCAGTCCGACGATATCACCGTGCTGGTGCTGGAGTTTGCGGGCGATGCGCAACCGCCGCCCGCCCCCGTTGGCGCGCCCGCTCCGCTGCTATAATCGAAGTTCATTTTTGCCATAAAGGAGCTGGCCGTGCGACAGAAGATCACCGTGGTAGGCGCCGGGAACGTGGGCGCGAACGTTGCCTTGCGGATTGCCGACAAGGAACTCGCCGATGTGGTCCTGGTGGATGTGGTGGAGGGTGTTCCACAAGGCAAGGGGCTGGATCTGCTGCAATCCGGCCCGGTCCAGGGTTACGATGTCACAGTGGTGGGCGCCAACGATTACGAGCTCACGGCGAACTCCGATATCACCATCATGACCGCCGGGTTTCCGCGCAAGCCGGGCATGAGCCGCGACGATCTGCTGCTGGCCAATTACGACGTGGTTCGCATCGCCATCGAACAGGTGGCCAGGCACTCGCCCAATTGCATTCTGATCGTGGTGACCAATCCGCTGGACGCCATGGCGCAGGCGGCGTACTGGGTATCGAAGTTCCCCAAGAACCGCGTGGTCGGGATGGCGGGCGTGCTGGATAGCGCGCGCTTCCGGACCTTCATCGCCCAGGAATTGAAAGTCTCGGTGGAGAACGTCACCGCCGTGGTGATGGGCGGCCATGGCGACACTATGGTGCCGCTAGTGCGGCTGAGCGGCGTTTCCGGAATTCCCTTGACGGAATTGATGGACCAGGCCACGATTGACCGCATCGTCACCCGCACGCGCAACGGCGGGGCCGAGATTGTGAAGTACCTGAAGACCGGCAGCGCGTATTATGCGCCGTCGGCCGCCGCCGTGGAGATGGCGGAATCCATCCTGAAGGACAAGAAAAAGGTGCTGCCCTGCGCCGCTCTCCTGGAAGGGGAATACGGCATCCACGGTCTGTTCGTGGGCGTTCCCGTGAAACTCGGCGCGGGCGGCATCGAGCAGATCTACGAGATCAAGCTCACCTCCGAAGAGCAGGCCATGCTCAAGAAGAGCGCGGATTCGGTGGCGGAACTGGTCGCCGTGCTCAAGCAGAAGCAATAGGCGGCGAGCCGTCGCACCACCGACCATGCTTCCCAACGCGTTCATCGGCAAACTCGAGCAACCGGCGGAAAGCGAGCTCACCGCGGCGCTGGGCCCTGCCCGGGCGCTTTGGGACCAACTGATGGCCCGGTTGGCGGCCGAATGCAACCTTACCGACAAGGAGTGGAATTCCTCCTCCCCCAAGTCCGGATGGGCGCTGCGTCTGAAAGTGAAGAAGCGGAACATCGTGTATCTCTCTCCGTGCCGCGGCGGCTTCCGGGTGGCGTTCGCGCTCGGCGACCGGGCGGTCGAAGCCGCGCGCCAGAGCACGCTTCCGCGGAAAGTGGTCAAGATCGTCGAGGAAGGCAAGCGGTATGCGGAGGGAACCGCGGTTC
>JADGNR010000594.1 GCA_017883415.1 Bryobacteraceae bacterium
ACCACCGGATACCCGAATCGCTCGGTCGCCTTCCGGGCCGCGGCCGAACCCTCCGCCCCGCGCTCCACCCCGCCCTCCGCCCTACCATCCACCACCACGAACTCCGCCGTCGGAATATTGCTTTGTACTAGAAAGTTCTTTGCGAAAATCTTGCTCCCCTCCAGCCGCGCCGCACTCCGGTTCGGTCCGACGATCCGCCGCCCGCTCGCCCGGAACGCATCCACCACTCCCGCCACTAGCGGCGCTTCCGGTCCGACTACCGTAAGGTCCGCGCCCACCGCTTCCGCCACCGCCAGCGACGCCTCGGGCGATCCGTCCCCCGCCGGCACGCACGTTCCCACTCGCGCCATCCCCGGATTCCCCGGCGCCGCGAACACCGCGACCCCCGGCGATTGCGCCAACTTCCACGCCAGCGCATGCTCCCGCCCGCCGCTTCCTAATATCAGGATTTTCATGCTCCTCCTTCCCCGCCGCCCGGCTCCCTTTCCCCCAACTCCGCGCTCCTGTCCCCCACGCCCCGGCTCCCTCTCGCCCAACTCCGCCTCCTTTCCCCCACGCCCGCCTCCCTCTCCCCCAACTCCGCCTCCTTTCCCCCACCAACTCCGTACAATGGTAGCAATGCCCGAGAAGTACGACATCGTGGTCATCGGCGCCGGTCACGCCGGGTGCGAAGCCGCCCGCGCGGCCGCCCGCATGGGTCTCCGCACCGCCATGGTCACCATGAACCTCGACCTCATTGCGCAGATGTCGTGCAACCCCGCCATCGGCGGCATCGCCAAAGGTCACCTCGTACGCGAAATCGACGCCCTCGGCGGCGTCATGGGCGAGGTCGCCGATGCCGTCGGCATCCAGTTCCGCCTTCTCAATACCAGCCGCGGCCCCGCCGTCTGGTCCCCCCGCGCCCAGATGGATAAGAAGATGTACCGCACGCGCATGCGCGAGGTCCTCGAGCGGGAGCCGAACCTGCGCATCAAGCAGGCCGAAGTTGCCTCGCTCGCCATCGAAAACCGCCGCGTCACCGGCGTTCACTTGCGCGATGGCCGGACCATCGCCGCCGGCGCCGTCATCGTCACCACCGGCACATTCCTCAACGGCCTGGCCCACGTCGGCGAGATGCAGTACACTTGCGGCCGCAATGGCGAGGCGCCGTCCGAGTTACTCGGCGACCAGCTCCGCACCCTCGGCCTCCGCTGTACCCGCCTCAAAACCGGAACACCGCCGCGCCTCGACGGCCGCACCATCGACTGGAGCCGGTTCGAACCGCAACCCGGCGATGCCGTCCCCACCCCCTTCTCTTTCCTCACGGAGAAGATCGACCGCCCGCAAATCCAATGTCACATCGGCTACACCACCGACGAGACACGCCGCATCCTGCGCGAGGCGATTCCCCGTTCCCCGCTCTACAGCGGGCAAATCGAAGGCGTCGGCCCGCGCTACTGCCCTTCTATTGAGGATAAGATCGTCAAGTTCCCCGATAAGCCCCGTCACCAGATTTTCCTCGAACCCGAGGGCCTCGACACCAATGAGGTCTACCTCAACGGCATGTCCACCAGCATGCCCATCGATGTGCAAACCGCCATGGTGGCCTCCATTCCCGGCCTCGAGCACGCCGAGATGATTCGCCCCGGTTACGCCATCGAATACGACGCGGTCGATCCGCGCGAACTCGACCACCGTCTCGAAGTGAAGTCCATCGCCGGGCTGTACCTCGCCGGACAGATCAACGGCACCTCCGGCTATGAAGAGGCTGGCTGCCAAGGCCTCGTCGCCGGCATGAACGCCGCTTGCCGCTTGAGCGGAAAGGGGGACGTGATCGTCGGCCGCACCGAAGGCTACACCGGCATCCTCATCGACGACCTGATCACCAAGGGCGCCGACGAGCCCTATCGCATGTTCACCTCGCGCGCCGAGTTCCGTCTGCACCTGCGCATCGATAATGCCGACACCAGGCTGACGCCGATCGGCCGCCGCGCCGGGCTGGTCACCGAGGAGCGTTGGGAGATTTTCACCGCCAAGGAGAAACAGAAGGACCGCCTGACGCGGGCCCTCGAGCAGCACCGTAACGGGCAATGGCTCAAGCGCCCGGAGGCGTCGATCGCCGAAATCGCTGCCTGGGTTGCCGAGGTGCTCGGAGAACCGCCCGCCCGCGGCCTGCTCGCTACCGTGGAGACCGAAACCAAGTACAGCGGCTACATCTCACAGCAGGAGCGCCAGATGGAGCGCCTCAAGCATGCCGAGCGCCGGCACATCCCCTCCGAATTTGCTTTCCAGGGCATCCCCGGGCTCTCCCGCGAGATCAGCGGCAAGCTCGAGCAGGTCCGGCCGGCCACGCTGGGCCAGGCCGCGCGGATTCCCGGAGTCACTCCCGCCGCGATCGCCATTCTGGACGTTTACCTGAGCCTTGCCCGTGTTTGCTGACCTTTTGCGAGAGCGCCTCGCCGGCATCGCCGACCTTTCGAATGAACAAGTCGAGGCGCTGGAAGCCCACTTTGAACTGCTGGTCCGCTGGAACCGCACCCTGAACCTGACCGCAATCACCAACATGCCGGAGGCGGTCGAACGCCACTATTGCGAATCGCTCTTTCTGGGAGCCCATCTGCCGGCGGGACCGCTCCGAATTGCCGACCTTGGTTCCGGCGGCGGATTTCCTGGCATCCCGGTGGCGGTGCTCCGGCCGGACTGCACCGTCAGCCTGATCGAATCGCACCAGCGAAAGTCGGTGTTTCTTCGGGAGGCTACCCGGAAACTGACGAATGTCCGGGTATTGCCTGTTCGCGCCGAAAGCGTCCTCGAGGTTTTCGATCACGCGATCTGCCGGGCTGTCAGCTATCGGGATTTAGCCC
>JADGNR010000308.1 GCA_017883415.1 Bryobacteraceae bacterium
AAGTATGCCCGCGCGCTGACCCTGGTGCTGCTGCTGGAAGCCGCCACCTTCTATGGCCTCGCGCGCCGCAGCGAGTCGGTGCCCAACGTCCCCCCCCTGGCGATCTTTCCGACGGCGATTGGCGGGTGGCAAATGATACAGGATTCGGCCGTCGACAAGGAAACGCTCGACGTTCTGAAGGCGGACGACACCCTGAACCGGGTCTATGCCAACCCCTCGCGCACCGACACGGCCTACCTCTTTATCGCGTTTTTCAAGACCCAGCGGACCGGGGCCGCGCCGCACTCGCCGAAGAACTGCCTCCCCGGCGCCGGCTGGGAGCCGCTGGAAAGCCGGGTCATCCCGGTCGATGTCCCGGGCCGCGAGGCGCCCATTGTCATCAACAAGTACGTGGTGGCGCACGGCGATCAGAAGAGCGTCACGCTGTACTGGTATCAAAGCCACGATCGCATCATCGCCAGCGAGTTTGGGGCCAAGTTCTGGGTGGTGGCCGATTCCATCCGTTACCATCGCAGCGATACCTCGCTGGTGAAGGTCTGGGTGCCGGTGCGCGAGAACGATATCGAGGCCGCCACCAGGACCGGCGTGGAATTCATCCGCGTCCTCTTTCCGGAGCTGCGCAAACAGTTGCCCTCGTAACGCGGCGCACGATCAGCCGCGGCAACCGGGCGAAGCAGTTGCAACCCAAGAGCGGAAAGCCGATTGCTGGTTTTACGGATGCGTGAATTCGTTGGCGTGCGGAATCAGCTCCTGGTACACGCTTCCAGGCAGGTCGGTGCTCCAGTGGCCGGCGAACCGCGCATAGCCGCAAATGCCGGCAAAAAGAACCGCTACCCCGGCGGCCATCGCCCATGCGGGAACGTGTCTTTTGCGCGGCGCGGCCAGGAACAAAGCGCCCGCGGCGGGACAATCCGCCACGCACGCCAGGCACCCCGTGCACTCGGCGGATTGAATGGCAATCAAGCGATCCACCGGCAGCGCCGAGGGGCACGCCCGGGCGCACTTGCCGCAGTCGATGCACAGCGACTCGTCCCGGCGAATGCGCAGCGGGCTGGCGAGCGAGGCCAAGCCCATGAGCGCGCCGTACGGGCACAGATAGCGGCACCAGAAATTCTGCACGAAGACCGACGCCAGGACCAGCAGCGCGGTCACCGCCGCGCCCGTCACGCCCAGAAAACGGAAGAAGTTGAGCATTTTGACGTCGTCCACGATGCCGTACGGGCCTTCCAGAAACGCGCGGATCGCGGAGACGGACATGGAGGCCACCGCATACACGAACAGCCCCAGCAGGAGGTACTTCAGACCGCGCAGCGCGATATCCAGCTTGCGCGGCAGCCGGAAGTTCCGCCCGAACGTTTGCCGCCCCAGCCGCCACAGGTATTCCGAAACCGTTCCCACCGGGCACAGCCATCCGCAAAAACTCTTGCGGAAGATCCAGGACATGGTCAGAAAAGAGATCAGCAGAACCATCCCCGCGGGGTGCAGCCGCGGCATATGGCCCGTGGCCAGCAGCACTTTCAGGTTCATGAGCGAGGCGATGGGCAGCCACCCTTCCACGCCCGGCGGCCGGCTGGCCCAGGCCGATTTTCCGCCGGTCTCGTAGAACCGCACAAACAGGTAAAACTCCACGCCGATCCAGACGTTGAGCGCCAGAAACGCCCCCTGGAAGGCGCGCCGCAGGGACTGCGACCGGTCCGGCGCGGCGCGCTTGATCAGCTTCTTCCGGCGCGGCGGGGCAGGGGCGGGCGTGGAGGCGGGCAGGACGGCGGGCGTGGCGACCATAAAACCTCTCAAACCACATCCTAAGCCGTTGAAACTACGAAAGCAGTGACCTCAGTCACCGGACCGCCATACGGCTCCGCCGCGCCGCATGGAGCGCCTCCGCTCGGCGGCGCTCAAGGGCGCGGGAGTCGGTTCTACCTCAGTCACCGGACCGCCACACGGCTCCGCCACACCGCATGGAGCGCCTCCCGCTCGGCGGCGCTCAAGGGCGCGGGATTGGGGCTGGGCTGGTCTTCGAGGCAGTGATTGTTGACGTAGCAATCCAGTTTCTGACGCATGGCCAGCCGGCCGCGGTGCAGGCGCGTCTTCACCACGTCCGTGGTCAGGTCCAGGATCTGGGCGGTCTCGTCGGTCGAAAGCTCTTCGATGTCGCGCAGGAGCACCACCGCCCGGTAAGACAGCGGCAGTTCCGCAATCGCGCGATCGAGCACCGCGCGCAGCTCCGAGGCGAGCAGCGCGGTCTCGGGCGGCAGCTCTTCTCCGGCCAGCTCGGCGGTAGCCGGCAGATCGTCGATGGAGAGCTCGTGGGCCGGCGCGAAGACGCTCCGGCGGCGCTGCATGAGGCAGGCGTTCCTGGCGATGCGGAAGATCCACGGGCGTACGCGCTCCGGCTCGCGGAGCTGCTCGAAATTCTCGAACACCTTGAGCAGCGTTTCCTGCGCTACCTCCTCGGCGTCCTCCGGCTGGCCGCACATCAGCCAGCTATAGTGAAACACCTTGGAGCGGAAATGGTCGACGAATCGTTCGAATGCATTCGTCTCGCCCGCCAGCAGGGCGCGCGCCAGTTCGGTCTCGCCTTGCTGGTCCACATCTCGATTGTACCGTGCGGCTTCAGAACGGAACCCGGGAAGGTGCTAGACGTGCCCCGGCTTCACAGATTATTGAGAATCGCCGTTCCGTCGGGCGTTCCCAATCCCGTGCACGCATCCCATCCGGGGCCGGCGTTATAGCCTTTCACCGTGTTGGCGATCGCGTTGGTCCCCTGGGTGACGTCGTGCACCACCCCCTTGGCCGCATTGGCGTAGAGAAACGGATTCAGAAAACCGACATTCTTTTTTTTCGCCTGGTTGAGCAGGGCCACCAGGGCCGACATTAGCGGCGCCACGGCGCTGGTGCCGCCCGACGCTCCTTCCGATGAATCCACGCGCGTGAAATAGTTGGTCGCGCTCATGGCGATATCGGGCACCCCGCGCCCCGGTTTCCCGTTGTCGATGGACACGGGAATCCCGGCGCCGGCCTGATAGGACGGAACCGCGAAAAGCTCACTCACGCCGCCCCCGCTGGCCCATCCACCCCCGCCCGGCTTATTCACATTGAACGGCGTGCCATCGTTCCAAGCCACGTCCTGGTTCTGCGTGTTGACCTGGGTTCCGCCACATCCCAGCACAAAGTCGTCCGCCGCGGGATGGTCCACGTGGATTTTCTTGTCCCAGCTCGTGGCATCCAGATCGGCCGTCCCGTGGTCGCCCGAGGCCACGCAAATGGTGACGCCCGCCGCCGCTGCCGCGACGAACACTTCATGGAACGTATTGATCCCCTGCTGGTCGGTGGTCGATTCCGGACCGCCCCAACTGATCGAGATCACGTCCGGATTCCGCTCCGTATCGTGCACCGCCGCACTGATTGCGTCGATGAAGCCCTTGTCTCCGTTGTTGGGCGCGAAATAAACCGCGTATTTCGCCTTCGGGGCCACCGCGCCGGCGACTTCGATATCCAGCATCACTTCGCCATCGTCGGAGTTGGGCGTGGTCGGTTTATTTCCCGCATGATCCACCGAAATCGCCGACACGGCCGGCAACGGAACCCCGATTTCGTTGAAGAAAACCTTCAGATCGCTCGGCCGGAAACCGCCGCCCAATTCGATAATGGCGATGGTCTGCCCCGTGCCGTCGAGCCGGGCGCCCTGGAAGGTCGACGGGAAATTGTAGCGTTGCGCGAAATGAGTCGCCGCCACCCCGTTCTGGCCGCCCGGGCCACTGAGGGAAAGCAGTTTCTGCTGGTGCGGCGCGCGATGTTTGGGACGCGTGTCGAACCCGAAGACACCGGTTACGATTCCCTCCAGTTCCTTCGGAACGCTGATCTCTCCGCGCCGCCCGCGATACGTCCCACTCGAGTGGTGATACATATGCACGTCCGCGGGAAACGCGCTCAGCAAATCCCCCAGCGCTCCCTTCAGCACGATGGAACGTTCGGCCGCGCTGCGATGCACCACCATGAGATTATGCTGTTGCGCGAATTGTTCCACAAGATCGAGATCCGCGGCGTTGGCGCCGTGGTTCGCGGCCAGTTCCGCCCGCGAGACATAGGTTCTTTCCGCGAGCGGTTTCTTACTCTCCTCAAGAACCCGCTTCTCGAGTTCCCCCACATCTCCAGTGGATCGTACGCGGACGGTAAGGCTGTCGATTTCCGAACTGTCGACCGGGCCCACCGGACGAGAATCGGGCAGCAGCGTGCGTTGGCTGCCTGGTAACGGGACATAACCTGGCATTCGACCTCCTGATCGATGGTTTTGGACTGCTATCGAGCGACTCGTGCAGAGTCTATCACCACCGTAGTGTTTTTCGGTATTCGACCGTTTCAAAACGCGAACATCCGGCGACTGCCCGGCTTCCGCGGCGGTGGCGCCCCGCTTGACAGCGTGGCCGCGCGCTTGCCATACTCCCGGCGGATGATCTGGGAGCCATCGCGCGAATTCATCGAGAACACCAACGTCTGGCGTTTCATGCAGCGCCTGGGTTTCGACGACCGGGAGACCTTTCTGCGCTTCTCGCGCGACGATCCGGACCGGTTCTGGGACGAGATCCTGCGCGAAATGGGCGTCGAATGGTTCGAGCCCTACCGGCAAGTTGTGGACATCAGCCGCGGGCCCGAGTGGGCCGAGTGGTTCGTGGGAGGGACGATCAACATCGCTCACAACTGCCTCGACCGCTGGGCCGGCTCCGGGCGTCTGGCCTGCCTCTGGGAGGGCGAAAACGGCGAGTCCCGCGCGGTCACCTTCGCGGAATTGCACGCCGAAGCCAGCCGCGTGGCCAATGGACTGCGCGCGCTCGGTCTCGAAACCGGCGACCGCGTGGCTCTGTGCATGCCCATGGTTCCGGAGGTCCTCTCGGTCCTCTATGGCTGCTTCAAGGCGGGCTTGACGGTGGTGCCCATTTTCGCCGGTTTCGGGGCTGGCGCCATCGCCACGCGCGTCGCCGATTCCGGCGCGCGGGTGCTGTTCACCGCCGACCACCTGGAGCGCCGCGGTAAGCTGCTGCCCCTGCTGGAGAAGATGCCCCGCACCCTCGAGCGCACTATCGTGCTGCGCTACCGGGGAGGGGACGCGGCCGGCTTCCTCGCCTGGGACGATTTCCTGCGCGGGCAACCGGCCCAGGCGACCACCGCCGCGCTCGCCTCCGAGGCGCGCGCCTTTATCCTCTACACCTCGGGCACCACCGGAAAGCCGAAGGGCGCGGTGCACACCCATGCCGGCTGCCTGGCGCAAATGGGAAAAGAGATCTGGCTCGGTTTCGACCACCGGCCGGAAGACCGGTTCTTCTGGCTCTCCGATATCGGCTGGATGATGGGACCCTGGAGCATTCTCGGCAATCATCTTTTCGGAGGAACCATCTTCCTCTACGATGGCGCGCCCGACTTCCCCGGGAGCGGCCGCCTGTGGGAAATGATCGAGCGCCACGGCATCACCACTTTCGGCGTCTCTCCCACGGCCATCCGGGTGGTCGGCAAAGATGCCGCCCCGTTGCCGCCCATGGCATCGCTGCGCCTGCTCGGGTCCACCGGCGAGCCCTGGGATGAGACGGCGTGGCTGTGGTTTTTCGAGCGCGTGGGCCGCGGCCGCTGCCCCATCATCAACATTTCGGGGGGAACGGAGATCGTGGGCTGCTTCCTGTTTCCGCTGCCCACGCAGCCGCTCAAGCCGTGTACCCTGGGCGGGCCCGCGCCCGGCATGGCCACCGAAGTGGTGGACGAAACCGGCGCACCCGTGCGCGGCCGCAAGGGCTACCTGGTGTGCACCCGCCCCGCGCCTTCCATGACGCGCGGCATCTGGAACGACCCCCAGCGCTACCTGGACACCTACTGGTCGCGCTTCCCCGGCATGTGGTACCACGGCGACTGGGCCAGTGTGGATGAAGACGGCTACTGGTTCCTGCACGGGCGCGCCGACGAGAGCATGAACGTGGCCGGCCGCAAGGTGGGGCCGGCCGAGGTGGAAGACGCCATGATGCAGCACCCCGGCGTGGCCGAAGCGGCGGTGATCGGCGTCCCCGACGAATTGAAGGGCGAAGCCATCGTAGGCTACGTGGTGGCGCGCCCCGGCGCCGTAGTAGATGCCGCCGCGGTAAGCGCGACCGTAGTGGAGGTGCTGGGGCCGACCTTCCGGCCGCGCGCCGTCGTCGTGGTGGCGGAACTGCCCAAAACCCAGAGCGGCAAGATCGTACGCCGCCTCATCCGCCAGAGCTACCTGGGAGAACCGCTGGGCGACCTCTCGACCGTGGCCAACCCCTGGGCGCTGGGGGCGAAGTAGGGCTTGGGTTCAACTGCACCAGCCTGGTGCGCCTGATATCCTAAGGGAATGAAGAGGCAGTCAAAGGCCCGTGCTCGAACACCATCGTCCGTACGCCAGAGCGTCACCATTCCGGCGCAACTGGCAATTGCGGTCGAACGTGTGGCCAGGAAAAAGCATCTTACGATGAGCCGGGCGCTGGTTGAACTCGCGCAGCGCGGGGTGGAGGCTGAAGCGGCAGCACGGGACAATCTCAATACGACTTATCGCCGCTTCATGTCCGAGGCCGACCCCGAGCGCAAAGGCGAAGCGGGGAAGGATCTGATCAGGGCAATCTTCGGGAAGGATGCCATTGCCGAAGATTCGATTCTCTAGTCTTCCGCGGCCTGTTTGGGAGCACATCCTTGCGCGGGTCGAGGAGCGTCGGATTTCTCTCCAGGATCTTCGCCGGTTGCAGGATTGGGTGAGGGGCGGGTCGTCGGCGCCTGAGGGTGATTGGTACAAGGATTTCGGCTCATTCATAATCTGCGGTTCCGGCGAGTTTCCCAAGACTTTGTTGACCGCGGGCATGGCGCCGTTTGGGGCTCGCATCGAATAGAGGTCATGAAAGAGTCGCCGGCCCTTCGCCCGCGCGGTTATCGTGGCGGCCGAACTTCCTAAAAACGCAGAGCGGCAAAATTGTACGCCGCCTCGTCCGCCAGATTGTGGCGACCCACCTCATGGCGCTCATCGCTCCGATGCGATTCCGGTTGCGAGCGAGGCTCTGCCTGCCGCTCGGCGCGGAAGCGGGCACGAAAG
>JADGNR010000595.1 GCA_017883415.1 Bryobacteraceae bacterium
GCCGTCGAACTCTACTGGAGAGGGCGTTACTTTCGCCGGCAAAAGCTGTCGGAGGGGCTGCCCAAGGCCATCGCGCAATACCAGCAGGCCATCCTGACGGACCCGGCGTACGCGCCCGCCTATGCGGCCCTTGCCGACGCATACGCCACCATGGGGTTCCACGGCCTGGCGCCCTCGGCGGAGAGCATTCCGCGGGCGAAAGCGGCGGCGCAAAAGGCGCGCGAGCTGGATGGCACGCTGGCCGAACCCTACGGAACTCTCGGCTGGATCGAGTTCTTCAACGACTGGAACTGGCCGGATGCCGAGAAGGACTTCCGCCGCGCTGTGGACCTGAATCCGAACGACGCCAAAGCCCACAACCTGTTCGCGCTCGGCCTGGCTTCGCGCGGCCGGTTCGCCGAGGCTCTGGCCGAATCTCAGAGGGCTGTGGCGCTCGATCCGTTGTCGTATCTGGCCAGCAACGATGCCGGCGTGATCTTCTACGCCGCGCACCGCTATGACGAGGCCATCCGCTGCGCCCGCCGGGCGCTGGAACTGGACCCGGCCAACACGGCGGCGCACGCGTTGCTGGGCGTCGCCGAGTCGGGCCGCCACCGCTACTCCGCAGCCATCGCGGAGTTCGAGAAGGCGGTCGCCGGTTCGGGGCGCGACTCTTCCAACCTGGGGCGCATGGGGTACGCTTACGCGCTCGCGGGCAACCAGGAGAAGGCGCGCGCGCTGCTCGCGGAACTGGCCGGCGACGGGAATGCCGCCGCAGTCCACAGCGCGTTCATCTGCGTGGGCCTGGGCGACAAGAAGCGGGCGCTGGAGTTCCTCCAGAAGTCCGCGGACCGGCGCGAGGCGGACCTGATCTTCGCCGGGTTCGAGCCCCTCTTTGACAGCCTGCGCGCCGACCGCGAGTTCATGGGCCTGATGGCGAGAATCGGCCTGCCGGCGGGACGGCTATAATACCCTGAACATGCACCCGAAAACCGAGGGAATTCTGGAGTCCTCACTGTACGTCGACGATGTAGGTCGCTCGGCGGAATTCTACGGGAAACTGTTCGGGTTCCCGGTTATCGGCGATTTCGGCGGGCGCGGCTGCGCGCTGCAGGCCGGCGACCGCCAGGTGCTGTTGTTATTCAAAAAGCGTGGTTCGCTCACCATCGAGACGCCTCACGACGGCGCGGGCGAACTGCACATCGCCTTCGCGATTCCCGGCGCGGAGCTGGCGAACTGGGAAGCATGGCTTTCGGAGAACGGAATCGCCGTGGAAGAGAAGAAAGCGTGGGATTCCGGCGGTCACAGCCTGTATTTCCGCGATCCGGACCGGCATCTGATCGAGGTCGCCACACCGGGCGTCTGGTCGATTTACTGACGCCTCGCTCGGCGACGCGGCCCAATCGACACGGAGAGCAGCGTCGGTATGAAATAATAGGTGCAAGGTAATGGAAGAAATCACTCTTCAAGTCCAACGTGACGAGCAATCGGGCTGGCTCGTGGCATGGTGGGATGATCCGGATGGCGCGGGTGGCATCACTACACAAGGGCAAGATCTCCGGGATTTGCAGCAGCAAATCACGGAAGCGGTTTCAGTTCACTTTGACGAAGGCGCCGGTCCGCGTCGAATCCGCATCCACTTCGTGAGCGATCCCATCCTAGTTCAAGCGTGAAACTGCCCCGGAACATTTCGGGAGCCGAAGCGCTCAGAGCTCTGGAGCGCCTGGGCTTCTCGATTACCAGACAAACCGGTTCTCACGTTCGCACGGCCCGAGGAGGTCGGCGCGTCACGGTGCCGATGCATCGCGAACTGGCTGTTGGCACACTCCAGAGCATTCTCCGTCAGGCGGGCATCAGCGTAGAAGACTTTGTGAACGCGCTGTAGAATTCCTGGACGCATCGCCTTCCCGCAGGCGACGCGGCGGGCAAACCATATGCGATCTATCGCTACAATATTCCTATGCATCTGCCCGCGAGGGGAACCAAGATCGCCGCCTACTGCGTTCTGGGAGCCGCGCTGCTGCTCGCTCAACCGGACTGGAGGACCATGGTCGATTTGCCGGCGGTGGACTTCTCGGGCCTGTCGCCGGTGAAGACCCGCGCGCTGCTGCGCCTGCTCCGCAACCACGGCTGCCCCTGCGGGTGCGGCATGAAGGTGGCCGAGTGCCGCGTCAAGGACCCGGGGTGCTCGTGGAGCAAGGGCCTGGCCGCCGCGATGGGGGATGCGATTCGCGCGGGCAAGGATGAGAATGAGGCCCTCGAAGCCGCCAAGGCATCGAAGTGGGCCCGGGGTCCGCAGCCTCACAAGCTGCTGGATGAACCGGTGACCATTCCCACCGCCGGAGCGCCGGTCCGCGGTCCCGCGGGCGCGGTGTTGACCCTGGTGGAATTCTCCGATTTTCAGTGTCCCTACTGTTCCATCGCCGTCGCCAAACTGAATGCGTTGCTGGAAGCGTATCCGGGAAAAATCAAGCTCATCTTCAAACAGTTTCCGCTGGACATGCACTCGCAGGCTGCCGTGGCCGCTGCCGCCGCCATCGCGGCCCATCGGCAGGGGAAGTTCTGGCCCATGCATGACGCCCTCTTTGCGCACCGGCGTGAATTGTCCCGTCCTTTGATTCTAGCCCTGGCTCGCACCGCCGGACTCGATATGAAACGCTTCGCGGTGGACCTCGATTCCGCCGAAACCAAGACCACCGTCGCGCGCGACGTGGACGACGGCGATCGCGCGGGCGTGGAGGGCACCCCCTCGGTGTTCATCAATGGACGGAAATACAACGGCGACCTGGACCTGCCGGCGATCCGGTCGGTCATCGACGAGGAACTGAAGAAAGCCAGGTAGCGGGCGTGCGGA
>JADGNR010000309.1 GCA_017883415.1 Bryobacteraceae bacterium
CGCTCACGAACAGCCGGTCCACATCCAGGTCTTCGATCCGGTTGGTGGCGTTGGCGATGGCCGATTCCAGAACCTTCAGAACCGTGGGCGCGACGCGTTTGTTGGTGGTGCGCAGCCGGGTCAGCGCCGCCCCCGCCTGCTGGCCGCGGATCAGGTCCACCACCAGCCGCGCCTTCTGCGGCGAGACCCGTATGTATCTGGCTTCCGCTTTGATTTTGCTTTTAGGTTCCATGGCTGTTCCCTATGCCGGCTTGGCGGTCTTCTCCGTTGCCGCTTTCACCGAATGGCCCCGGAAGCTCCGCGTGGGCGAGAATTCGCCCAACTTATGTCCCACCATGTTCTCCGTGATGTAAACCGGAATGAACTTCTTGCCGTTATGCACGGCCACGGTCTGCCCCACAAACTCCGGCAGGATGGTGGAACGGCGCGACCAGGTGCGCACCACCTTCTTCTCATTGGCCGCGGCCAGCGCGGCCAGCTTCACTTCCAGGTGCGTGTCGGTAAACGGCCCCTTTTTGACGGATCTGCCCATTTCCTTACCTCTTCTTGCTCTTGTGCGTGACGATCCACTTGTCGGTGCGCTTGTTGTTCCGCGTCTTGAACCCGCGCGTGGGCTGGCCCCAGGGCGTCACCGGGTGACGGCCGCCCGAGGTCTTGCCCTCGCCGCCGCCGTGCGGATGGTCCACCGGGTTCATGGAAACGCCGCGGTTGTGCGGCGTCTTGCCCAGCCAGCGCGTTCGTCCCGCCTTGCCGAGCGACACGTTTTCGTGATCGAGGTTGCCTACCTGCCCGATCGTGGCCATGCACTCGAGCTGCACCCGGCGCACTTCCCCCGAGGGCAGTTTCAACAGCGCGATGCCGCCTTCCTTGGAAACCAACTGCGCCTGCGAGCCCGCCGAGCGGGCCATTTGCCCGCCCTTGCCCGGCTTCAGCTCGATGTTGTGCACAATGGTTCCGGCCGGCATGTTCTTCAGCGGCAGCGCGTTTCCGAGCAGGATGTCGGCTGCCGGTCCGGACATCACCTTCTGCCCCACCTTCAGCCCGTCGGGCTGCAGGATGTAGCGCTTCTCCCCGTCGGCGTAGTGCAGCAGGGCGATGCGCGCCGAACGGTTGGGATCGTACTCCACGGCCCCGACCACGGCCGGTATCCCCGCCTTGTCGCGCTTGAAATCGATCACCCGGTACGCCTGCTTGGCTCCGCCCCCGATGAACCGCGAGGTGACGCGTCCCGTGCTGTTGCGCCCCCCGGTGCGTTTCTTGGCCTGGACCAGAGACTTCTCCGGCCGTTCCTTGGTGATGTCTTCGCGCGAGGTCACCGTCTGGAAGCGCCGGGTCGGGGTCACCGGCCGGTATGTTTTGATGGGCATGTTCTTAGCTCTCAGCTCTCGGCGATCCTCATCAAACCGCCGCGAAATCGGGCACCTTCTCGCCCGCCTTCAGTCTCACGTACGCCTTCTTCCAGTCCGGGCGGTAGCCCGTGAACCGGCCGCGCCGCCGCAGTTTGCCGTCGAACGTCGCCGTGCGCACTTCCGCCACCTTGACTTTGAAAAGCTTCTCCACGGCGGTCTTCACCTGCGTCTTGTTGGCGTCGAGCGCCACCTCGAAGCACAGGGTGCGATCCGTATCTTTCTTTTCCACGCCCTTCTCGGTCACGAGCGGGCGGCGAATCACCTCGTAGAGCGTCATTTCGCCAGTGCCTCCGAGAATTTGCGCGCCGCCGCTTCCGACAGCAGCACGTTCTGGTTGGCCAGCAGGTGATACGGGTTCACGGCGCGCGTAGCCATCAGCGTGACCCCTTTCAAATTGCGGATCCCTAGCGTGAGGTTGCGGTTCTCGCCGTTATCCACCACCAGCACCGTCCGCCCCGATACCACGTTGGCCAGCGCGTTCATGGCATTCTTGGTCTTGTGATCGGCCAGGTCGAAGGCCTGCACCACCTTCAGCTCTCCGTCCCGCACCTTGGCGGACAGCGCCGAGCGCAGCGCGCCTACCAGCATCTTGTGGGGCAGTTTGTAGCTGTAGTCGCGCGGCTGCGGACCATGCACCGTGCCGCCATGCCGCCACAGCGGGGACCGGACCGAACCCACGCGCGCGCGGCCGGTGCCTTTCTGCTTCCACAGCTTCTTGCCTGAGCCGGCCACTTCGCTGCGCACCTTGGTCTTGTGCGTGCCGGCCCGCCGGCCCGCCTGGAAGTGCCGCACCGCTTCGTAGAGCAGCGCTTCGTTGACCTCGGCGCCGAATACCGCGTCGGCCAACTCGAGCTCCCCGACCTTTTGATTATTCAAATCCACTACATCCAATGTCGGCATGGCCGTTACCTCTTGGACCTCCGCACCAGCACATAGCCGCCGTTCGGACCCGGGACCGCGCCCTTCACCACCAGCACGTTGTCCTCGGTATCCACCTCGACGACCTCCAGGTTGCGCACCGTCACGCGCTCGTGCCCCATGTGTCCGCCCATGCGCATGCCGGGAAGCACGCGCGACGGGAAACTGGAAGCCCCGATCGAACCCGGAGCGCGATGGAACATGGAGCCGTGTGTCGCTTCCCCGCCCCGGAAATGGTGCCGCTTCACCACCCCGGCGAAGCCGCGGCCCTTGCTGATGCCGATCACGTCCACCTTGTCCTTGGGCTTGAACTGGTCCACCAGCACCTGGTCGCCCTGCTTCATGTCGCCCGCGCCCGCCCCCAGCGGGAACTCGCGCAGGAATCTCGCGCCTTCCACCCCGGCCTTCTTCAGGTGGCCGGTAGAAGGCTTGTTGATGCGCTGCGGCTTGATGAATTCCACCAGGCCCAACTGCACCGCGTCGTAGCCGTCGGTGGAGGGCGTCTTCCGCTGCACCACCATGCACGGCCCCGCCTTCAGCAGCGTCACCGGTACCGCCTGGCCGTCCGGCCGGAACATCTGCGTCATTCCGATTTTTTTGCCAAGGATTCCTGGACTCATAGCCACCTCAGGGGCCGGGGGTCAGGGGCCGGGGGCCGGGGAAAACCCCGCGCCGCCCGGCTCCGCCCATCCGAAGCCCCACTAGCAAAATCAAAACCGAACCCGAGGCGCGAAGCGCCGAGCGCCATTCCCTGGCCCCCGGCCCCCAGCCCCTGGCCCCGGCGTGCGGCAAATCTCATTTGCCGAACGCCTTGATTTCCACGTCCACGCCCGCCGGCAGATCGAGCTTCATCAGCGCGTCCACCGTCTGCTGGGTCGGCTCCAGGATGTCCAGCAGCCGTTTGTGCGTGCGGATTTCAAACTGCTCCCGCGATTTCTTGTCCACGTGCGGGGAACGCAATACCGTCGTGATGCTGCGCGTGGTGGGCAGCGGAATGGGACCGGCTACGGTAGCGCCAGTCCTCTTGGCCGTGTCCACAATCTCGGTGGTCGATTGGTCGAGCACCCGGTGGTCGTATGCTTTCAAGCGAATGCGAATGCGTTCTCTCAGGGCCATGGTATGCCTATTTAACGACTTCGGTGACCGTGCCGGCGCCCACCGTGCGGCCGCCTTCGCGAATGGCGAAGCGCAGCCCCTTGTCCATGGCCACCGGCGTGATCAGCTCCACCTTCAACAGCACGTTGTCGCCCGGCATCACCATCTCGGTGCCTTCCGGCAGCTCCGCCACCCCGGTCACGTCCGTGGTGCGGAAGTAGAACTGCGGCCGGTACCCCTTGAAGAATGGCGTGTGCCGCCCTCCCTCTTCCTTGCTCAACACGTACACCTGCCCCAGGAAGGTGGTGTGCGGCGTGATCGAGCCCGGCTTGGCGATCACCTGCCCGCGCTCCACCTCGTCCTTTTCCACCCCGCGCAGCAGCAGCCCCACGTTGTCCCCGGCGCGCCCTTCGTCGAGCAGCTTCTTGAACATTTCGACGCCGGTCACCACCGTCTTGCGCGTGTCGCGGAAGCCGACGATCTCCATTTCCTCGCCCACTTTGCAGATGCCGCGCTCGATGCGCCCGGTCACCACCGTGCCGCGCCCCTGGATCGAGAAAATGTCTTCAATGGGCATGAGGAACGGCTTGTCGATCTGGCGCGCCGGCATGGGCACGTACGAATCGACCGCGTCCATCAGCTCCACCACGCCCTTCTCCCACTGCGGTTCGCCGTTCAGCGCGCCCAGGGCCGACACCCGTATGATCGGCGTGTCGTCGCCCGGAAACTCGTACTTGGTCAGCAGGTCGCGCACTTCCAGGTCGACCAGGTCGAGCAACTCGGGGTCGTCGACCATGTCCACCTTGTTCAGCGCCACCACAATGTACGGCACGCCGACCTGCCGCGCCAGCAGCACGTGCTCCTTGGTCTGCGGCATGGGCCCGTCGGTGGCCGCCACCACCAGGATGGCGCCGTCCATCTGCGCCGCGCCGGTGATCATGTTCTTGATGTAGTCGGCATGGCCGGGGCAATCGACGTGGGCGTAGTGCCGTTTGGCCGTCTCGTACTCGATGTGCGCCACCGCGATGGTGATGCCGCGGGCCTTTTCTTCCGGCGCGTTGTCGATGGAATCGAAGCTCCGGAACTTCACTTTGGGATTGTTCTTGCCCAGCACCTTGGTGATCGCCGCCGTCAGGGTAGTCTTGCCATGATCGATGTGCCCGATCGTCCCGATATTCACGTGCGGCTTGCTGCGGTCGAATTTTTCCTTTGCCATAGGAAATATAATCTCCTTATCTCGTAATCTTGCCCTGAACTTTGCTGACGATCTCCTCGGCGATCCCGCCGGGTACTTCCTCGTACTTGCCGAAATGCATGGTGAAACTGCCGCGGCCCTGGGTGCGCGACCGCAGTTCGGTCGCATAGCCGAACATCTCCGACAGCGGCACCGACGACTTGATGATCTGCGTCGTCCCGCGCAGCTCCATGCCTTCGATATGCCCCCGCCGCGAGTTCAAATCGCCCATCACCGTGCCGTTGTACTCCTCCGGCACCACCACTTCCACCGCCATGATGGGCTCGAGCAGCACCGGCTTGGCCTTCCGGACGGCCTCTTTGATGGCCAGCGACCCGGCGATCTTGAAGGCCATTTCCGAGGAGTCCACGTCGTGATAGTCGCCGTCGTACAGCGTCACCTGCACGTCGGACATGGGATAGCCCGCCAGAATCCCGCCCTCGAGCGCTTCCTTGATGCCCATTTCCGTGGGCCCGATGTACTCCTTGGGAACCCGCCCGCCGGTCACTTCGTTGATGAACTCGAATCCCGCGCCCGAAGGCAGCGGCTCCACCCGGATCTTCACCACGCCGTACTGGCCGTGGCCGCCGGTCTGTTTCACGTGCCGCCCTTCGGCTTCGGCCTTCTTGCGGATGGTCTCGCGATAGGCCACCTGCGGCTTGCCTACATTGGCGCCCACCCCGAACTCGCGCATCATGCGGTCGACGATGATCTCCAGGTGCAGTTCGCCCATCCCGGAAAGAATCGTCTGCCCGGTCTCGGGATCCGTATTCACGCGGAAGGTGGGATCTTCCTGCGCCAGTTTCTGAATGGCCATGCCCAGCTTCTCCTGGTCGGCCTTGGTCTTGGGCTCCACCGCGAGCTGGATCACCGGCATGGGGAAATCGATCGATTCCAGGATGATGGGCTGCTTGTCGTCGCAAATCGTATCGCCGGTCGAGACCGTCTTCAGCCCTACCGCCGCACAGATATCGCCCGCCAGGATCTCCTGGATGTCCTCGCGCTTGTTGGCGTGCATGCGCAGCAGGCGCCCGATGCGCTCCTTGCGCGCTTTGGCCACGTTGTAGACCGACTCGCCCGATTTCAGCATGCCCGAATACACGCGGAAGAACGCCAGTTGGCCTACGTACGGGTCGGTCATGATCTTGAAGACCAGCGCCGAAAAAGGCTCCTTGTCGGAGGCATGGCGCACCAGCGTCCGGTCCGGATGATCGACGTCGATCCCTTCGATGGGCGGCACGTCGAGGGGCGACGGCAGGTAGTCCACCACCGCATCGAGCATGGTCTGCACGCCCTTGTTCTTGAACGCCGAGCCGCAGATCACCGGGAAGATCTTGAGCGCGATGGTGGCGCGGCGGATGCCGGCGCGAATCTCGTCGTTCGAGATGGCCTTGCCCTCGGCGAATTTTTCAAACAGGTGGTCGTCGTGCTCGGCCACCGTCTCGATCATCTTTTCGCGGTATTCCCGGGCCTTCTCTGCGAGGTCGGCGGGAATCTCCACCGTGTCGTATTCGGCGCCCAGGGTCTCGTCGCGCCACAATAGCGCCTTCATTTCCACCAGGTCGACAATGCCCTTGAACTGGTCTTCCGCCCCCACCGGAAGCTGAATCGCCACCGGCTTGCACTTCAGCCGGCTGACGATCGTCTCCACGGAATGGTAGAAGTCCGCGCCCACACGGTCCATTTTGTTGATGAAACAGATGCGCGGCACGGAGTATTTGTCGGCCTGCCGCCACACCGTCTCCGATTGCGGCTGCACCCCGGCCACGGCGTCGAACACCGCTACCGCGCCATCCAGCACGCGCAGGCTGCGCTCCACCTCGGCGGTGAAATCCACGTGGCCCGGCGTGTCGATGATGTTGATCTGGATATCGCGCCATTCGCAGGTGGTGGCGGCCGAGGTGATGGTGATGCCGCGCTCCTGCTCCTGCTCCATCCAGTCCATGGTGGCCGTGCCTTCATGCACTTCGCCCAGCTTATGCGTGCGTCCCGTGTAATAAAGGATGCGCTCCGTGGTTGTGGTTTTGCCGGCATCGATATGGGCCGCGATGCCGATATTCCTCATCCTTTCGAGCGGGACTGTTCTGGCCATAAAATTCTCAGCTATCGGCCTTCAGCTTTCAGCCCACAACCCCCAGCCGCTTTGGCTGAAAGCTGAACGCCGATCGCTGAAAGCTCCTTACCACCGGTAATGCGCGAAGGCCTTATTGGCCTCGGCCATACGGTGGACGTCGTCTCTCTTCTTAATCGCGCCTCCGCGCAAATTCGCGGCTTCGTTCAGTTCGTTGGCCAACTTCTCGGGCATCCCTTTTTCCGGCCGCCCCCGCGCGTTCAGAATGATCCAGCGAATGGCCAGCGAAGTCCGCCGGTTCTGCGGCACCTCGATGGGCACCTGGTAGTTGGCTCCGCCCACCC
>JADGNR010000007.1 GCA_017883415.1 Bryobacteraceae bacterium
ACAAATTGCTGGATTTTCTCAAGCGCCTCGACCGGAAGGTCACTATCCAGATCGGCCCGCACAGGCCGGGAGAGCCATATCAGCAAGTAGCCTTTGCGCCATAGAAAGCTCTGTACCACCTGTGAATCAGCGGGCTACGCGAACCAGCCCCAGCATTCCCGCCAGGAAACTGCCCAGCAGAAGCCAGGACATGCGGTTGCCGAAATTGATGGTGTAGCCGAAACCGATGCGCTTCTGCACGAAGATGGCCGGGTCTTGCGGGTTGCAGTAAATACTGCCCAGATACCAGTATTGGTCGAGCGTGGCCTCCACGGGCTGCGCGGGGTCGGTGACAATTTTGTAACCCCACGCGATCACGGCCGCGGCAAACAGGAACGTCGCCACGAGGAAGGCTGCGATGGGCACTCTCACCACCGGCATGAGCCCGACCCCGGTGAAAATGAAGCCGAGAAAATAGACGCAGGCCACCAGGATTTTGAGGATGGCGGTGCGCTGGGGAGCACGGCGCGAGCCATAAAAGATGGCCAACCCGAGCAGGAGCAGGAACAGCATCATGCCGGCGCCGGACAACAGCGGGCCATAGACCGCTGCGGGCGTCTTGCCGGCCCAGCGGTTGGGCTCGCCCGCTGCGCCCCAATGGACCGGGAAGCGCTCCGGAATTTCACTCCAATGGGCGCGCAAGTAAGCGGCGGCGGCCAGGGGAAGTGCCAGGGGGACCAGGGCCAGCGCGATCCAACGCGGCAGATGGTCGCCATCCGGGGCGAGATCCGCTTCGCGCACTCCGGGGGGCGGCGCGGCGTAACCCTGGAGCTTGCTGCGTTCGCGCAGAAACGACGCCACCCCCGCAATCGCGGGCAGCATGGCCAGCACCACCGCGAGATCGGGCCAGCTTTGCGCCATGGTGGCGACGATCACAGCGGAAGCCGCGATGGCGCGCACCACCCACCAGTGATAGCGGCGGATGGCGGCCCGGCCGGGCTCGCTGGCGCGGAAGCCCGCGGGTACGGTGACGGCGAACAGATAACGCGGCGAAGAGAAATGCGGCACCAGGAGCATGAAAGCTCCCGTGAAGGCTACGACGAGCAACGAAAGGAACAAGGCGCTGTTCATGGTTTGAGACTCTCGGTGAGGGAACGCAACTCGGCTGCAATGCGGGCCGGGGCTACGCCCTCCGAACGCATCTGCGCCACCAGGCTGCGCAGGCGGGTGCGAAATTCCTGCAACTGCTCGGGCCGGGCGGCAGGCGAGCCGCGGGCAATCACGGTGGCGCCGCGGCCATGGCGCAGGTCCAGCCAGCCCTCCGCGGCGAGCTCCCGGTAGGCTTCCCCCACGGTATTGAAGTGAACCCCCAAATCCATGGCGAGCCGCCGCACCGAAGGCAGCTCGCTGCCCGGCGGCAGGGCGCCTTCCACCAGCAGCACGCGCACGGCATCCACGATCTGGCGATAGGCCGGAACCGCCGAATTCAGGTCGATGCGGATTTTGGCGGGCGGCGGCATGGGAACTGTTTACTGTACAAGTACACTGTACAGTAGGATTGATCGGATGTCAAGCGCGATTCTCCCTACACTCTCCCGCCCCCCGCCGCGTGATTCCTTGAGACACCATTGGGAAAATGTTGTTGCTGGCGCTGGCCACGGGCACGCCCTCGTCGTGTTGCGGCCGGTCACGGGACGGCCGCCGAGGAACTTATCGGCCCGCACCAATCTCTACGGTGCGTTCGAATTTCCACCGGTGGCGGTCCGGCAATCCGACTTCGCTTTCATCGACGACTGTACCCGCCACGGCGCCGTAGCGCGGCAGGCGAATCGTCAGGTACGTGGACGCCGAATCCAGCAGGACGGTGATCCGGTAGAGCCGCGTTTCTGGTGGGGCGGGGGGCGCCTGCGGCGCGGGGCACGGGAGGCCTATCCCACTGGGCTACAGGCTGCGCAGGTGAAATCCGCCGTCCACGTGGATCACCTGGCCGGTAGAGTAATCGAGCAGCCCGTCGGCGATGGCGCGCACCGCTTTGGCGACGTCCGCGCCCTCGCCCATGCGCCGCTGCGGCAACAGGCCGTCGGCGATCTTTTGCTCGTAGGCCTTTTCCACGATGGCGGTCATGTCGGTGCGCACGATCCCCGGCTGGATCTCGAACACCTTGATGCCCGCGTCGGCCAGCCGTACCGCGTACAGCGCCGCCGACATGCTCAGCCCGGCCTTGGAAATGCAATACTCCGGGCGGCTCACCGATGCCGTGAAGGCGGAGATCGAGGTCACGAAAACGATGCGCCCCTGGCCGCGACCGGCCATCCACGCTCCCGCCAGCCGCGTGAGGAAATGCGGCCCCTTGAGGTTGACCGCCATCAGCTCATCGAAGCTCTCTTCGGTGGCTTCCAGAAGATCGCGGCGCTCGCGCGGGCCCATGCCGGCGTTGTTCACCAGCAGGTCGAGCTCGCCGAAGCGCTCGCGGGCGAAGGCGATCAACGCCTCGCGGTCCTCCGGGCGCGAGACGTCGCACGGGAAGATCTCGCAGCCCGTTTCCTGGCGCAGCCGCTCGGCGGCATCGCGCCGGTCGCGGTAGGTTCCGATCACGTTGTGCGTGCGCGCCAGTTCGGTGGCGATGGCGCGCCCGATCCCCCGGCTGGCGCCAGTGACGATGCTATTTGGCCTGGGCAAGGGCGGCGTCGAGTCCCTTCGAGATTTCTTCAAAGGTGAATGTTTCGATGAAGGGCGCGCCGTTCACGAAAACGGTGGGGGTGTGCACCACGCCGCGCGCCACACCGTCCTGGTAGTCCTTCTCCACCATCGCCTCGTACTTGGGATCGCCCAGGGCGGCCAGCGCATCGGCGGGTTTAATGCCGTGGCTGCGCGCGAACTCCCCCAGCCGGTCGTTGAAGTTATCCGCGTTGGTTTCGGCGATGGTCGCGAGCGCGTGCCGGCGATACTCCAGCCCGAGCTTGGCGTCGCGCTCGGCGAAGAAGCGGGCCGCGATGGCCGCGCGCCGCGCGCAGGGATGCTTGGCCAGCGGGAAATCGCGGTGGACGAATTCCACCCGGTCCCCGTATTTCGGAAGGATCTGCCGGTCCATCATCACCCGGAAATTGGCGCAGTCGGAGCATTGCAGGTCCTCGTAGATCACGGCGCGCACCGGGCTGCCCGCGCGGCCCTCGGTGAGGCCCTGCGCCACAAGCAGTTGCGCACTGGCGGACAGAAGAGCGATGGCCGCGCCTCTCATATCCGTGTGGCGGTCTCCAGCACAAAGGTCAAGCGCGTTTCCGAGGGAATCTTGACGCGCTGGCCCTTGGTGACCACCTCGGCGCCGGCGCCCGCCGCGCCGCCGGCGGCCGCGCCCACGGCCGCGCCCTTCCCGCCGCCGGCGATGGCCCCGATGATGGCGCCCACCGCGGCGGTCCCGCCCACTACTTTGCCGGTTCGCTCTCCGCGCGAGGAACTCTCCCGCGAAACGCTTTGCGTATTGATGTCCACCATGCGGTCGCCCACCTTGACGGACACCAGGTCGAGGGTCAGCTCGGAACGGCCGGCGAATTTTCCGGACTCCTTGGAATCCACCAGCTTGACTACCACGTCCGCGCCGCGCGGGATCGCCGTTTCGCCGTTGACCATCACCGGCTCATCCATGCTCGCCGCGAACGTCTGGCCCACGCGATTGGTTTCCGAATCCACCCCCTCGATCATCCTTACCACCAGGTTGGTGCCCGAGGGCAATTCCACCGCGCCGCGAGATGCCGGCGGAGGAGCATCGTTCGGGTCGGGACGCATCACGTTGCCGCTGGTGCTGTCGTTGTCCTGCCGGCGAAGGACCGGGCGCGCATCGTCGTCCGAGTCGTTCCGGCGGAGTGGCGGACGCGCGTCGTCGTCCGAGTCGTTCCGGCGGAGCGCCGGGCGCGCGTCGTCGTCCGTTCGGGCGGATGCGCTGCCGAATTCGATGCGGACCACATCCGAGATGTCCAGAGTCCGGATCTGGTCGCCCACCTCGATTCTGATCTGCCGCGGCGAGCCCCCCAGATATGTGCCATTGATTACACGGCCGCTCTTCAACGTGACGGTATCCGCAAAACCGGCCGTGGCCAAAACGAAAACGATTCCCAGGTGCAGCACGCGCATAAGTCCCCCTTGGAGTTTTCCTTCCCTATTGTACGACGCGCTGCCGCGCCATTTAGTGTACCGGTTGTTCACCCGTGCGGAGAGATTGCACCATCTCTTCTCCGCGCCGAAACGCCTGCTGATACACCTGCTCACGCTCCTCACTGGTGTACGCTGCGCCGGCGCGATGGTAGAGCTCGAGACTCTTGCCGACCACGAACGTCCCGGCGTAGGCAATGGCGCCCTTGGGGACCAACCCGCCGCCGAACGGGATCTTGCCCGCCAGCTCGCGGGCGATGGCGCGCCATCCGAAGGCGCCGGCCGCAATGGTGACCAGTTCGCCCTTCTGCTGCGAGAACCCGATTTCCTTCCCGCAGGCCGCGGCAATCAGGAATGCCATGCGGACCTGGTTGGCGGTAAGGAACGCCGTGTCGGTAGCGAATTCTCCGAAGGCCCACGGCAGCTCGATGAGGCTCGGAATCACATCCGGCAGCGCGGTGGCCACCGCGAACAGCGCGTTCTCCCGCGCGATGGAATGGATGATGCGCTCCACCACAGGCCGCCGGAACGCCGGAAACTGGCGGGCCAGCGGCAGCGCGAAATCCTCATTCCCGCGCAGGATCTCCACGATGGTTCGCTCGGGCTCGTCGCGGTGAAACGTGTACGCGCCCTCCGGCGTGGCGAGGTCTTGCTGAAAGAGAACAATGTCCACCGAGGCCGGGACGCCCGGGTCGTCGGCGCGATACACGCGATCGACGAGCGCCCATTGCTTGTTGCGCGGCAAACCCCGGGGGACGAGGAAGTCTTCCATTTCGCCGTACCCCTTGCCGTCCGTCGCGACCAGCCCGATGCGCACGGGCCGCCCGGCGCGCTGGCGCACCTCATCGGGATTCAAAAGACCGATGGCGGCGCGGGCCTGCTTCAAGAGTTTCAGCATAAAGGATCATTCTAACTCCAATCCAAACCCGCCCCTGGCTCAAAGGGCCGGCTCTCGCTACACCGCCTGCTGACGCGCGCGGCTCCGATCAGAGACGCGACCTTGAGAACGTATGAAAAAACCGCCCGTCAACGCGTGGCAGGCGGCACTGCCGGACAGCACCGCCTGCCCCACCTTTACGACGGGACCCCATCCGTGCTATTCAGATAACAACATCCGATATATCGGAGGCACCATGAACGCATACCAGGATATCGAAGATTTCCTCGGCAGGAAGCGCCTGGCGGTAGTCGGCGTCTCCCGCGACCCGAAGGACTTTACGCGCGCCATGTTTCGCGAGTTGCTGCGCTGCGGGTATGATGCCGTGCCCGTGACTCCCCACGTCGCCGAGGTGGAAGGCCGCAGGACATTCGCCCACGTTCAGGATGTGACTCCCCCCGCCGAAGGCGCGCTGTTGATGACCAAGCCCGCGGTCACGGACCAGGTGGTTCGCGATTGCGCCCAAGCGGGCATCCGCTCGATTTGGATGTACCGCGCGGCGGGCGCGGGCGCGGTCAGTCCCGATGCTGTCGGCTTCTGCCGGAAGCATGACGCCCGGGTAATCGCCGGAGAGTGCCCCTTCATGTTCCTGAAGGACACGGCCTGGCCGCACCGCGTGCACGGGTTCTGCCGCAAGCTGCTGGGCAGATATCCCCGCTGAGCGGCGCCGTCAGCTACCGGAAGGCCAACCCGAAGCGCACTCCCCAGTAGTGGATCGCCGTCCCGCCAGTGTACACGTGGTCGCGGAATTCCACGCGGGCGCCCAGGTGGTGGAGGAACCAGTAATTGAACCCGGTGCCGAAGTTGAACAGGTTGATGTGTCCCGAACGGAAGAGCAAAGTGTATCCGCCAGTTATGAATGGGTCCGCCTTGGCCTCCTTGCGATGCACGAAGTGATAGTAGCCGTTGGGTGAGAATATGCCCACCGAGTCGATGAGGTCCTTCCGGGGGCCGACCGCGCCCACCTCGGCGCCGATGCCGACACCTTTTCCAATGACGCCTTCTCCGCCCACACCGACATGCAGCGTCATCGCGGTATTCCCGCAGCAGGTAACACCGCCGGGAGCAAAGAACACGTAGCCGTTGGAAGATTGCGCCGGTCCGATCGCGGCGAAAACTCCCATCAGAAGCAGCAACGCGAGAAGGCGACGCATATTCAGATCTCCTTATCTGGTAGTGTAGCCCTGGGCTGGGTTTCTCGCGCCGCTGGCTGGTACCCTATCTTTAGGACACTACCCGTCAGTGGGGTAGGCCTCCGGCCTGCCCAGCGCGCGAAGCGCCCTCGGCGCGGGCGTCTGGGAATGCCCCGTCAGTGGGGCCGTTCCGCTCCCGTGAGGCGGAACATCACCCGCAGCTCTTGTCGCCAGTCTTCCGCCACACCGATTCGCTCCACATCGACCACGGGGGAAAAGTACCCCAGAATCGTCTCCGTGGTGGGATGGAATTCGAGCGCCGGCGAAACCAGCAGCAGGCGCGGCGGCTCGGGCCGCAGGAGTATGCCCGGAAAGTACCCGCTGGCGGTGAACTCGCCGCGGTCCAGGTGCCATTTGACGCGGATCCAGTAATCCAGGGCTTGCAGCGGCAGGTGCAGGTCGGCGGACGCTTTGAGCTCCACCACGGTGAGACGGCCGCTGCGATCCACCGCCAGCAGGTCCATCACGCCGCGCTCGCCCGCGGCGAAGGCGGGCACCTGGCCGTAGATGGGATCGGCCAGCAGCGAGGCGTCCAGGGTTTCGATCTGGGCGCGCGCCTGGGACTCGAGCCAAGCCTCGGGGTATTGGCGATAGAGCGGATGGGCGCGGTCGGCCGCCCCGGGCGTGCGTGCGCGCCGCAGTTCTTCCGCGAGGCGCTCGATTTCCGCGCCATGATGCGGAGCAGCCGGGAGGCGCTGACCCAGGCCGAAGAGCAGGCCGCCTTCGGAGATCTCGGCGAATTCCAGACCGCGCACCCGCAGGCTGGCGCGGCCGTCGTGCTTCACGACGCGCTCCACGCCGGGGAGCGAAGCGATGCGCTGCCAGCCTTCCCCTTGATTGGGTCCGGGCCGGCGGCAGGGTTCGAGGCGGGTATCGAGGTTGCCGTGGTCCCGCGGGTCGATGCGCTCAACGACGTCCTGCTCGGAATAGGTGAACAACTCGAAACGCACGGCCGAAGGATCGAGCGAGAGCAGGCGCAGCGCGGCGCCGCGCTCCCGCCCCGCCGGCGCGTAGAGGGCCAGCCCTTCGATCGCCACCCGGCGCTTGCTCGCGCGCAGGTAAGAGAGCCAGATCAGCCCGAAAGAGAGCGCGGCCGCCGCATCGCCTTCCGGAGGGCAGGCGAGGGCCGCCCAGCCGTGCTGGCCATGATGCAGGAACGCCCGCGGAAACGCCGGCGAGAGGCTGAATTCCAGGTTCGCTTCGGTACTAAGCTCGGCCAGGTCCCATTCGGGAAACTGGCGGCGCAGAAACAACCGGAAGCGCTCGCGAAACACCAGGCGCCCGCTGCGCCGGCCCAGGTCGGCGCCGCCCGGGCGGGCCAGATCGAGCAGGAAGAGCCGCCCTTCGCGCCGCGCAAACCGTTCCACGGTAAGTTCCAGCCGCGCCGCCGCCGGCTCCTGGACCGCGGTGACGCGACGCGCCAGGTTGCGCGTCCGGTCCCAGGCCTCGAGCACCAGGCGCGAGCCGCGCATCGCCAGAGAGAAATTGTCGCCGGTAAGGGGCAGCAGTTCTTCGCCGGGCTCGAGCAGCGCCGGTTGGCGGCAACTCCGGAGAAACGCCTCGATCGCGGCGCGGATCTGGTCGGCGCTCCGGCCGAGCGGCCGCTCAACGGATGGCATGGAAACCGGATTATAGCGCGCGGCTACTCGCCGAACACCGCGCCCCGCCGCTCGCGGCCGAGGGCCGTGGCCGCCGCCGCCATGGCGAACACCACGGCCGCCGTGGCGGCCATGGCGATGGCATAGCTGGTATGGCGCGCGAATACCGCTTCGATCTGGTTTACCGGGCTGGCCAGAAGCACGCCGACCTGGTAACCGAACCCTGGCAGGAAACCGCGCACCGCATCCGGAGACAGCTCCGAAAGGTGCGCCGGAATCACGCCCCACGCGCCCTGCACCAGGAACTGAATCAGAAATGCGCCGGCGAACAGCAGGGGGAGCGAGGGCGCGAAAGCCCACAAGGGAATCGCCAGAATCGCGCCCAGAAGAGCGGCAATCATGACGCGGCGCCTGCCCCACCAGTCGGAGAACAGGCCGCACAGCGTGCCGCCCAGAATGGCGCCGATCATGGAGAACCCGGTGAGCAGCGCGCGCCTGCCGACGCCAAAGCCCCACTGCCGCTCCAGGAATGTGGGATAGAGGTCCTGCGTCCCGTGCGACGCCAGGTTCATGGCCATCATCAATACGGCCAGGTACAGAAACAGTTTCCAGTTCGACAGAATCGCCCGGCCGAGATGACTCCAGTTCGCGGAGCGCGTTTTCTTCCAGACTTCCGACTCCTTCACGCGGAACCGCACGAAGAGCGCCAGGATGGCGGGCAGCCCGCCCACAAAGAACATCGGCCGCCAGCCGAAGCGCGGGAACAGGAAGAAATAACAGACCGCCGCCAGCAGATTCCCGGTGGCATACCCCTGTTGCAGGAAGCCGGAAAGCACGCCGCGCAGGCGGACCGGCACTTTCTCCATGGCGAGAGAAGCGCCCACGCCCCACTCGCCGCCCATGCCGACGCCAAACAACGCCCGCAGCACCAGGAACGTGGTGAAATTGGGAGCGAGGCCGGAGAGCACCTCGATCACCGAGTAGAACACCAGATCGAGCATCAGCGGCAGGCGGCGCCCATAGCGGTCGGCCAGCAACCCGAAGATGAAGGCGCCCAGCGGGCGGAACGCCAGAGTGAGTGTCAGGGTGGCGGCAACCTGGGCGTCGGACTTGTGGAATTCGCGCCCGATGGCGGTCAGGCAAAAGCTGACCAGGAAAAAATCGAAGGCGTCGAGCGTCCATCCCAGCCAGCCCGCCAGCAACGCGGCGCGGTGGTCGGCAGCTCCCTCGGGGAAGGCGGGCACGACTATGGAATTCGACACGTGCCCGTCATCTTATCCCAGGTGCGGCTACGGTTGCCGGAAGGCCGCGATATCGACGGTCATGCCCGCGCCATTGCGGCGCGCGCTGTCCTGCAGGATCGCTTTAGACCTGGCCGCGAGCGCCTTGGCCTCCGTCTTGCGTCCGGTCAGGCGCAGGAAATCGGCGTAATTGTTCAGGACTGCGCCGTACACCGGGTGCTCGCTCCCCAGGCGTCTCTCGGTCATCGCGATGGCCCGCTGGAAAGTCACATCGGCCTCATGGGGACGGCCCGATTCCGCGTACACGATCGCCAGATTGTTCATTGCGCGCAGGATCGTGGGGTGGTCCGCCCCGAGGTTGTCTCCGAGAATGCCGATCGCTCTTTCGATCAACTGCGTTGCCTCCCCCGCCTTCCGCTGGTACCGCCGCACCGCGCCGAGGTTATTCAGCGTCACGCCGAGGATCGCCGGCGGCGGCCCCGGCCATTTTTCGATGGCCGCCAGGTCGTCCCGGAGCAGGCGCTCGGCTTCCGTCAGGTCTTTCCTCTTCACCAGCAACTCCGCCAGACAGTTGCGCGCCGCCACCAGGTGAGGGTCGTCCGCCGGAACCGTGTGGAGGTATGTGGCTATGGATTCGCGGATCATCTCCTCGCCGGCGGCGGGCTCTCCGGTTTGCAGTTTCAGAGCCGCCAGGTTGTTGAGCAGCAGGGCGTAGTCCGGACAATCTTTCCCACCCCGGGCTTTCACCAGCGAAAGGGCGCGGCGATACTGGTGCTCCGCATCCGCATACCGCCCCAGCTCGTCGTAAGCCAGCGCCAGCGCGTTCACCGCCTTGATCAGCCGTCCGTCGGCGGCTCCGAATGTCTCCGCCACCCGGACCGCGTCGCGGAAAGAGATCGCCGCTTCGGCGTAACTGCCCGAACGCGCCTGGGAGTCCCCCTGGTCCATCATGTGTTGCCAGTCGTTACCTTGGGCTCCTGCCGTACCCAGCGCCAGGAACGCCGCCGCTATAAGACACGCCGCTTTGCATTTCATTGGTCCCTCCAAATAGAAAAAGGCCGCCGGCGAGGGTAGGGCCCCGCCGGCGGCCTCCAAGTGCATCGGTCAGCCGCCCGGAATCAGCAAGTTGTTTGCGACCTCAGTGGTCGCCGGTGAATTTGACCTTTCTCTTGATCGTCTCGGCCAGAACGGGCAGCCCGTCCTGGATGCTCAATCGCTCGATCTCGCCGTGCCGCAGATCGCGGCAGAAGCGGATGAATTCGCGCCACGCGGCCGGCAGTTCCGCGCGGACGGACGCCACTGGCAGCGTAATTGGTTGCCGGCCCGCTTCGTTCATGTGCACCCGTTCATGGATAAGACGCCAATCATGCGCATTTTGTGTATGTGCGCGGCTGAGATATTACACGGGCGGCCCGTCCTGTCCATTTGGCTACCCATTCCTTACGACACCTCTTAGACGAATGTTCCCGAAAACCGTTAAGCAGGAAGTTTTCGGAAATCGGCGCCGCTCATTGCCGAACTGTCATAGCACGTGCCGTGCCAGCGTCCCGGTGAGTCCCAGGAAGCCGGTTATTCGCCTGAGAGCTCCCGGATGGCGTCCCGTTCGTGGGACGGGCCGGACAGCGGTATGACCCGCCGCGCGCGGTCTGATTCAGACTTACTCATCCGATGCAACCGTGGGGCCGGAACCACCGCAACCAACGCGCAACTTACAACGCTCCGCCGCCTCTTCTGATAAAGTAATAAACCTTACATATGGAATTGCGGAACGCCTCGGTCCTACCGCGCCAGCTATTTCTGGGACACATTGTTGAGCCTGGCTTTCCTGGCCCTGCAGATCGCGGCCGTGCGCCGGATCGCCCCGCCGGGCGCGAGCTGGCATGAGGCGTTGTGGTTCGCCGTGCTCCTGCCGTTCGTCCTCTGGAATTACCTGATGGGCTTCGCGATCTACTGCCATCACACCCATCCCGAGGTCCGCTGGTACGACAGCCGGGCGGAGTGGAGCTTCTATGAAGCTCAGGTATGCTCCACCACCCATACCAGCTTTCCCGGCGGCATGGGCTGGCTGTTTCATAACATCTTCGAGCATACGGCCCATCATGTGGACACGGGGATCCCCTTCTATGAGCTCCGCGCCGCCCAGAAAAAACTCGAAGAACTGTGCGGCCGGGACGTTGTGCGGGTCGAGCTGTTTTCGCCGCGCGCGTTCCTGGCGCAGATGCGGACCTGCCAGCTCTACGATTACAGGAAGCACTGCTGGGCACGGTTCTTTTAGACGCCCGCGCCAGGCGCGCGCCTACTCCCAGCGCAGCGATTCCAGGGGGTCCACGCGCGTGGCGCGGCGTGCCGGAAGGTAACTGGCGAGAAGCGCCACCAGCAGAAACAGCAGGGCGCCGGCCGCGAAGGTCGGCAGGTCGGTCACACTCACGCGATACAAAAGGGTGGCGAGCAGCCGGGTCAGCGCGAGCGAAGCGCCGATGCCGATCGCGATTCCCGCCAGCGCCAGCAGCAGGCCCTGGCGCAGCACCAGGCGCAGGATGTCCGCCCTCTCCGCGCCCAGCGCCATGCGGATGCCCATCTCCTGCGTCCGCTCGGCCACCGAGTAGGAAATCACTCCGTAGATCCCCACCACGGCCAGCAGCAGGGCGATGGCGGAAAGCGCGCCCAGCAAGGACGCCGTGAACCGCGGCTGCGCGCGGGCGGACTCGAGCACTTCCTCCATGCTGCGGACCGCGGTGACCGGCTGGTCGCGGTCGAGCGCCAACACGCGCGCGCGCACCGCGGTAATCAGCCGGTGGGGGTCGCCTTCGGCACGTACCACCAGGTTCATGGCGGGCCACGGAAGCTGCGCGAAGGGAATAAAGATCTCGGGCGCCACGTCCGCGGCCAGGTTCCTGTTGCGCACATCGCCCAGCACCCCGGCCACCTCGCTCGGCCGCGCCATTCGGCCGATGAGGATGTGCTTGCCCACCGCGTTCTCTTTCGGCCAGTAGCGCCGCGCCAGCGTATCGTTCACCAGGATCACCGGGGGAGCGGACGCATCGTCGCGCGCCGTGAACTCGCGGCCGCGCTGGAGCGGGATGCGCAGCGTCTCCGCATACCCCGGGCCGATGGCCTGAATATTGAACAGCGGCCGCTCCATGAGCGGCACCTGCGGCTGCCCCTCCGGAAGCGCTGGGGAGAAGCGAACCGGGTTTGCCGGAAGGGCCGAGGACGCCGCCGCGGAGCGCACGCCCGGCAGGGTCCGCACCTGCCGGACCAGTTCGTCGTAGAACGCGATCTGCGCGGCGCGCGCGTAGCGGGCGGGTGGCAGCGCGATGTTCATGGTGAGCAGGTGCTGCGCATCGAATCCCTCGCTGGCCCCGCGCAATTGCATGAAATTGCGTAACAGCAGCCCGGAGGCGATCAGCAGCACCAGCGACAGCGCCGCCTGGGAGACCACCAGCACGTTGCGCAGCGCGTTGCGGCGCCGGCCGGAACTGGCGCCGCGGCCCTCCGCGCGCAGAACCGAATTCAGATCCGGCCGCGAAACCTGCCACGCCGGCACCAGCCCGAACAGGATGCCGGCCAGCAACGACACGGCGGCCGTGAACGCCAGCACGTAGCCGTCGGTGTGAATCTCCATGGCGCGCGGCAGATTTTCCTGGGCCATGGAGGCCAACAGGCGCGTGCCCCACGAGCTGAGGAGCGCTCCCAACGCTCCTCCGGCGAGCGCGAGCATCAGGCTTTCCGTGAGAAGCTGCCGGACCAGGCCGCCGCGCGTGGCCCCCATGGCCGTGCGCACGGCGATCTCGCGCCTCCGCCCCAGCGCGCGGGACAACAGCAGGCTGGAGACGTTGGCGCAGGCGATCAGCAGCACCAGCGCAACCGCGCCCGAGAGAATCAGCAGGGCGGGGCGGATACCGGCAACCATCTCGTCACGCAGGCCGCCGGCGCGTACCGCGATGCCGGGATCGGCGTCGGGCAGCTTGGGATACTCGCTGCGGTAGGGCGTGCCGAGAGCGTCCATCTCCGCCTGCGCCTGTCCTATGGCGAGCCCGGGTTTCAGGCGGGCGACGGCGTTCAGGAACATCACGCCGCTCTGGATCTGCGCGCGGGTCACCAGGTTGAACTCGAAGACGCGCGGCGCGAAGATATCCACCGCGGGCCCGAGCAGGCCAAAACGAAAGCCGGCCGGGAGGATGCCGATCACGGTGTAGTCGTTGCCATCGAGGGTCAATTGCCCGCCGATGGCCGCGGGGTCCGCGGCGAAGCGGCGGCGCCAGAGCGCATCGCCGATCAGCACCACCGGGTCGCCTCCGGCCTTGTCCTCCGCGGGACGGAACGAGCGGCCGAGCGCCGGCGGCACGCCGAGAATATCGAAGAAATCCCACGAAACGCGCGCCGCCGGAATCTGTTCCGGATCGCCGCGCCCGGTCAGATTGAAGACTTCGCCGGTGAAGGCGGCCATGCCCGCGAAGGAGGAGGCGTGGTCGTGCACAAACGAGATGCGGGGCCACGAGAGCGGGCCGCCGCGGCCCCCGTTGGCCTTCTGCTCCGCCGCGATCAGCACCAACCGGTCCGGCTGCCGGTACGGCAATGGCCGCAGCAGCAGGGCATTGGCCACGCTGAAAATGGCCGTGTTGGCGCCGATCCCCACGGCCAGCGTGAACACCGCGACCACCGCGAACGCCGGGCTCTTCGCCCACAGGCGAACGGCGTACCGGGCGTCCTGGGTGAACGTGCTCATTCCGTCTCTCGAATATGCTGAAGCCGGGATTGGAGGTCGATCGGCAGGGCCTTTTCCACTTCGGGAGTGATTAAGCCGGCGGCGTCCATGCTGCGAATGTGAACCCGGTCCTTATCGCGGTACGCACTCAGCTTCATCCTCGCCAGATCCACCACCGGAATCACGAATGCTTCCCGGCCGTGGATGGTTCTCCGTTCGGGATGGATCGGCGGATTGGGTGTTGCCTGATTTGGTCTGACCTTCTCCCCGCTGAAAATCAGGTGCACGGCGTTCTTTGTGCTATCGGTTTCGCCGTAGAGCAGCATATCGAGCCCGGCCGAGTGACGGAACCGGAATCCATGTTGCGAGGCAATCTCTTTCACTCGCTCCAGATCGGACCGCAGAATCATCAGATCCACAGCGCGAGTCAGTGTGGAGTGAGTCGGATCGGCGGCTTCCACGTGGATCAGGACCGCCAGACCGCCGATCAACTCATGCGGCACATTTTCCGTCATGAGAGGATCGGCGATCTTGTGCAAGACCCCTACCAGGTCGAACAGACGCTCCTCGAACATGAGATTGATCGCCTCCCCTTTCCGTGCGGTGTCCCGAAGAAACTGCTCGAATGTCAGTATTGGCATCACCGGCGCTCTCTATATTATTGACGCCGCTGCGGCCCTGCGCCTAAACGCGGGCCCCACCGCCCACGCCAGGCTGGCCGCCAACACGGCCGCCACGATCCATCCTTGCGTGTGGAGCGACGGATTGGGATTGCCGAACAGCTCCGCCAGGGCCGGCTGGAGCGCCAGCATCCACAGGGCCAGCAGGTACGCAAGATAATTTTCGCGGGCGAAGCACACGCAAAACAAAACCGCGGCGACCACCGGGATGAGCGCCACGCCGTAGTGCAGCGCGAATTCGCCGGGCGTGTGGATGGCGGACGGCAGAATCACGAACGGCGCCGCCAGCACCGCGGCCGCGCGCATCCAGCGCTTCGGCAGATGGCGCCAGACCAGCGCCAGCGCGCCCGCGATGGCCGCGCGCAACAGCGTGGAGCGCACCGCGCCCGCGATGGCTGCCGCCGCCGGGCCGGCGCTGGCGATCAGGTCCGGGCTCGAGATCGAAAACAGGGCACAAGCGTGGAACCGGTCCATCAGCCAGGCTGCCAGGCGGCTCGAGAGCAGCGCCAGACCGGCGGCCGCCAGCACCGCCGCCGCCGCATCCCCGCCATAGACCCGCCGATAGCGCGCGCGGAGCGCGGCAGCGCCCTCGGGATAGAACGACGTGAGGAACGCAGCCGCTCCGGAGAGCAGCAGAAACGCGAGGATCGCCGACATGCCCAGAACGGTGTAGGTCACTACCCGATAGGTCTCCAGGGGAATCGCGGTAGGGTAGCTTTCGAGCGTCAACTGGATCGCCAGCAGCGGGCCCACAACGCCCGCCAGCGCCGGAACCACGGCCATGCGAATCGCTTTCGGCCACGGCACCAGCCCCTGGCGCGTGTTCCCAATGAGCAGCCACAGGGCCCACACCACCGCCCCCGCCAGCAGCCCGATGCGCAGAAGCAGCACCGCGATGGAGAGAAGATTCTGCTGCGAGCGGACGCGCACAAAAGCTTCCGGCAGTTTCCAATGCGACCGCAGCGAAGAGACCCGGTCTCCGGCCACGCCGATTTCCACGCGGTAGCGGGCTTCGTCCAGGTTGCGCTCGTCGCCCGGGCGCGCCTCCCAGACCAGGGTGTAATCGAGCCGCGCCTTCTTTTTCTGCGAGCGGCTCTCTTTCAATTCCATGGCGGGCAGGGCGAAATTCTGTGCGCCGGAAAACGCCATGGCGATGCGGCGTGCCTCCGCCGGCGAAACCTCGGCGCCTGGGCGGTCCTCCGGAATGGTGTGGCTGAAGCCCATCGTGCGGCCGGTCTCGGGATCGACCGTGACCAGAAGCTCTTCCTGATCGAGCGGCCGGAAATAGCGCGTGGCCCAATGCTCGACGGGGCGGAAGCGCTGGAAGAGGCTGGAGGCGAAGCTCACCGGCCGGCGTTCGAGGAAGTATTTGCCCGCCAGCGCGTCGTCGCCCTCCCAGTGCAACGCCGGATAAGCCACGTGGCGAAACGCATTGGGGTCGACGCCCTGGCCGCGCAGAAAAGCGTCGGAGGAGGCGCGCGCCTGGTGGTCGTCGAGCGTAAATCCGGGCGATTCGCCGAAGCGGTGCACGGGAATCAACAGACTGAGCAGGCCCAGAATGCACACGCCGACGGCCGCCACCCGCCCGCGCGCCGCCAGCGGCCGGTAGGGCACGCCAGGCTCGGTCACCACCGGCGCGGCATCCACCGGCGCCGCGGGCGCGGCCTCATCGCCATTGAGCAGGCCGGTCTCCGGCTCGAATCCGCCGCGTCTCCAGTAAGCTGCCAGAGCCACCACCACGGGCAGCACGAGCAGCCCCGCGCTGGCGGCTCCGGAAAGCCGGAAGTACAGGCTGTGCGAGCGCAGCAGCAGCATGGCGCTGTACATGGCATCCACCGAGTAGTGCCACACCAGAGTGGGCAGAATGCCCCAGCGCAGCATGATCAGCCCCAGGGCCACGCCGCCGAGTCCCACTTCCAGGCCGCGTATGAAGAACGGCTGCTGCGGATATCCGGCGTGGCCAAATCCCCAGATGAAGCCCGCCAGCACTACGGCCGCCGGGAGCCAGCGCACCAGTTTGCGCAGAAACGGAATGGCGAACATGCGAAACAGGAACTCTTCGGAGACCGCGGGCAGGTACCCGCCGAACAGCACAAAGAGCCACGGAAAGCGGGTATTCAGCAGGTCGCTGTAGGGCACATCGGCGGGCGACCAAGCGCCGAAGCGGTACGCCACGATGTAAAAGATGGTCTGGTAGGCGATAAAAATTCCGGTCAGCGTGATTCCCAGAATGGTTCCCAGGAAGAACCGCCTGGTGCGCAAACCGCGCGGGCGAAAGAGACCGGCGAGCGAAATCTGGCCAGGCAAAGCTTCGCGGTAAAGCGTCTCGGCGCCGGCGGCGAGCACGAACAGCAGACCGCCTGCGCCCAGCGCGCCGAGGAGGGCCTCGAGCGCATAGCGGAGGACGAAACTGCCGTAGGTGTCGGTGGTCGGATACGCGAATTCACTGAGCGGAAACTCATTGAGACGGGCGCCGAGCGCGAGGGCCATTCCCACCGTGCCGACCAGGGCCGCCCGGCGCCAGCGAATATCCTGGCGCCGCACGCGCATCACGATCGTCGCCAGCAGGCCGGCCACCAACCCCAGCATCACGGCCGAATCGATAAGCTGCGCCACCTCGTTCTTCGAGCGCAGGCGTTCGTATTCGCGCGTCCAGCGCTCGGGGATCTTGAGGTATTCGCGATAGCCGCCGGCTTCGTCGCCGAGGAGGGTGACCTCCAGGCGATGGTCCGCATCGCGCAGCAGGAAATCCCGCTCTTTCCAGGTAAATACGCGGTCGACGCGGCGCGGCCGCGCGATGGTCGAGACCTCCATGAAGTCGAGCGAAGCCGGGTCGCGCCCGAGCGAGCCGCGCAGGAAATCCTCGGCCAGCGCCCGCGCCCGCTCCGCCGTGGTCTCCGCGCGCGCGGCGTCTTCGGGAATCTCGTGGGCGAAACCGGAGAATTCGCCCGAGGGCGTGATATCCGCGCGAAATTCTTCTTTCTGCTGCGGCCGGAACCAGCGATAGGACCAGCGCCACAGGCGGATGCGGCCGCCCATGATGCGATTGGCCCGCTCCAGGCCGGCTTCGCGTTCCAGAAAGGTCTTGGCGTCGTCGTCGAAGCTGAAGCTCGAGGCCTCGCGGTAGCCCGCGGTGCGATAGCCCCGAGCGGCGAGGAAGCGCCCGGCGAGTAACCGCGCATCCTCGCGGCTCACCCGAAAATCGATGGAGGCTTCGGGAAATGCGCGGTAAAAATTTCGCACCGAAAACCATGTGCTTCCCGCCAGCAGCGCGAGACACACGGCGATGAAGCGGTAATCGGAAGGGCGCAGCCGTTCTTTCATGCGGGCGGTGGTTTTCGGCCGCACCGCTGGCGATTAGCCGCGGCGCGCCCCGGCGTCATTGCTTCGCCGCCCAATGCAAGGCGATGCCGCCGAGCAGGTAGCGCCGGGTGCCCACCTGCCGGTACCCCGCGCGGCGCAGGAGGGATGAAAAATCGTCAATGGAAACGAAGCTGCGGATGGAATCGGCAATGTACGTGTACACCCGCGGCCGGCCGTGCAGCAGCAGGCCGAACAGCGCGCCCTGCGCGTACAGGACGCCCAGATACAGCCGCCGCAAGAAGGGGTTCGCGGGGAGAAAGAAATCCAGGCTTACCATCATCCCGCCGCGGCGCGTCACCCGCTCGATCTCGCCCACGGCCAACGCCAGACTCGGAAAATTGCGCAGACCGTAGCCGACGAACACGCAATCGAAGGAGCCGTCGCGGAAGGGCAGCAGGCCGGCATCCGCGCAGACGGCCCTCTCTAAGCCGCGCGCCCGGGCCAGTTGCAGCATGCGCTCGGTCACATCGACGGCGATGGTGCGACAGCCGGGATACCGCCGGCTTACCAGAAAGGAGAAGTCGCCCGTGCCCGACGCCAGGTCCAGTACCACCGGGTACTGGGACAGTTGCGCTTGCTCGACGCCCGCCTGCTTCCACCGCCCATCCATCCCATAAGAAAAGACGCGGGTGAAGAAGTCGTAGCGCGGCGCAATGGTGGAAAACATTGCACGCATGAGGTGCAGATTCTGCTTTTCGACTGGCGGTTTCACTGGCAGCCGAATTGTACCAAAGCGTGGCGGCGTTTAGCGTGTGTGTGCCCGCGCTGTGTGCCCGCGCTGTGGCGCAGCCGGGACCCTAGCGGCGCGAGGATTTGGCGTTGGCTGCGCCCGGCATCTCCACCGCTGCGCTCGCCGATACAGCGCCCCACCGCGGAGCCGCCGAGCGATCCAGCATCTGCACCATCGCGTACGCCGGCACGTCCTCCGCTTCTTTGACGAACGTGAGCCGCTGCAACGCGCTGTCGTAGCCCACCCGCAGCAGGTCGCCGGCTCGCACTTGCGCGGTCGCGATCAGGTTGGAGAGCGAATGAACCAGATTCCGGTCAATGGCCCGCTTCAAATGCCGCGCGCCATATTTCAGGTCCGTGCCCTCGCGCAGCAGAAAGTCCTGCGCCCCGTCGGTGAGCGAAAAAACAAAGGGCGCTCCGTGGGCCGAGTTGAAGATCCGCTGCTGCACGATGTCCAACTCCAGCGCCAGGATCTTGCGCAATTCCCCCTCGCCCAGCGGCCGGAACACCACCGTCTTGTCGATGCGGTTCATGAATTCCGGCGTGAACTTCCGCCGCGCCGCTTCCACGCCCGCGCGCGAGACCTTTTCGGACAACGTATCGTCCACCATGCCGGCCGCCTGCCGGCGCTCCACCTCCCCCGCCGCGAATCCCAGGTTGGGCCGCAGAAGGGAGTTCATCTCCGAAGCGCCGAGGTTGCTGGTCATGAAGATCATGGCCCGCGAAAAATCCACCCGCCGGTTATCGCCCAGTGTGAGCGTAGCCTTGTCCAGGATGCCGAGCAGCAGGTTCCAGAGCGCATCGCTGGCCTTTTCGATCTCGTCGAACAGCACCAGGCTCAGCTTGATTTTCTCGGTGTGATACTGGTTCAGCACTTCCTGGCTGAGCAGCGCGTGGGTTTCGCGGTGGCCCAGATATCCGGGAGGCGAGCCAATCAGTTTGGAGATCTCGTGACTGTGCTGGAATTCCGCGCAGTCGATCTTGACGACCGCGCGCGCATCGCCCACCAGGCTTTCCGCCGCGGCTTCCACCATGCGCGTTTTGCCGGAGCCCGTGGGTCCGAGAAACAATAAATTGCCGACCGGCCTTCCAGGGCTGGACATGCCCGCCAGATACGTCTGGTAGGTGTTAACGATCTGCTCGATCGCCTCCTCCTGGCCCACGATCCGCTTCCGCAAATCCGAATCGAGCTGTTCGCTCTCCACGCCAGTGAGTGTCGGATCCAACTGCTTATTCAGGCACCCCATAACCCTGTTGCCCCCTCTCGCTTTCTTAGATGGAGCAAGTGTGTTGCCAGGGTGCAGGAGGAACGTAATTTTCCTGTAAATGCGGTCAAACCCAAGCCGCCCGGTATCGGACATTACTTCGCGGGACGGGAAGGGCGCATTTCCATACGGCTGATCATGGTTCGCGCGGGCATGCGCAACACCAGAACCACCGCTTCGGCCACATCTTCGGGAGCGATCATCCAACTTGTGTCGCCGGCGCGCTTGGGCGCGCCTGGGGTAAAGTCCGTGTCCACGCTTCCCGGCATAATAGAGGTTACGCGGACATTGTCATAGCGGTGATCGAGCATCATCGCTTCGGTGAAGCCATTGAGTCCGAATTTCGACGCGTTGTAAGCCGCCCCTCCGCTGAACGCGTTCTTACCCGCCAGGCTGGAGATATTGACGATAAACCCTCCGCCGCGCTGGGAGAACCGCGCCAGGGCCTCGCGCGAGCAGTAGAAGGGGCCATTCAAATTGAGGTCGATGTTGCGATGCCATTCTTCCGGCGTCATCTCCGCGACTTTCCGAAATACGGCTTCGCCGGCATTATTCACCAGGATGTCGGCGCCGCCGAATTTCTCGTCCACGGCCTGGAAGAAGCGGCGCACCTGCTCCACTTTGGCGACGTCCGCCGGAACCCCGAAGATCCTCCCCAACGGGGTCATCTCCTCCACGGCGCGGTCCACGGACTCCTGGCTGCGCCCGCAGATAGCCACAAAGGCGCCCTCCCGCAGCAGGCGGGCGGCGATGGCCCGGCCGATGCCCCGGGTGCCTCCGGTCACGATCGCGATCTTACCTGAAAGTGGTTCCATAATCGGATTCTACCCGTTTCCGCGCAGGCGCCTTGTTAGAATAGTTACAGGAATGGCTTCCAGCGGGCCGACAGCTTCCTTGCACCAGTATCTGGAAAACCAGCTTGCGCAACTCTCGACGGCAATCGAGCGCCGTTTCGAAGAGGCCCGCCTGGCGGCGCGCGGCGAATTTGCCGGCCAGTTGAACCAGGCGGTGCGCCGCATGCGGCTGAACGACGGCATGGAGGAGCTCACGGCCACGCTGCTCGATGCCGCGGCGGCGTTTTCCGGGAACGCGGCGCTGTTCCGCATGGATGGCGAGAGCGTTCGAGGCGAGGGAATTCGCGGCGTGCCGGAGGAAGCGGTGGAAGCCTTCCGCCGGCTCGCGCTCCCGCTCTCATCGGCGGCTGCGCTGGCCCATTCGGTGGAGAGCCGCGACCCGGTGGTGGCCCTCACCACCCCGGCGCAGGTCTCCGCGGAGATGATGCACCTGGCCGGTCATCCGCCGGAGGGCCGCGTGTCCATTTTTCCGGTGGTGGCGGCGGATCGGGTGGCGGCGCTGGTCTACGCCTGGGGCGACGTGCAGGCATCCACCCTCGAGCTGCTGACGCAGGTGGCGGGAGCGGTGTGGCCCGCCGAGAAGACCGCGGCCGGGCCGCTGGTGACCATTGCACCCGCTATCGCACCCACTAGCGCACCCGCGGCGGAACCCGCCCCTCCCGCGTCCGGCTGGGACCGCCTTCCGCCGGATGAGCAGCGGGTGCATCTGCGCGCGCAGCGCTTCGCGCGGGTAAAGGTCGCCGAGATGCGCCTTTCCGAGGGCGGCGCGGTGAACTCGGGCCGCGTGCGGCGCAATCTTTACGAAGCACTGGGCAGGCGGATCGACGCTGCGCGCGAGACGTTTCGGGAGTCGTTCTTCGCGACGTGCCCGAGCATGGTCGATTATCTTCATTTGGAGCTGGTGCGAACGTTGGCCCATGACGATCCGGAACTGCTTGGCAAAGATTATCCCGGCCCTCTGGCTTAGCGGCATCAGCCTGCTGGTTTCGTGCGGCGTCTCGAGCGCCGCGCCCGCCAGAAGGAAGCCCGCCGCCCGAAAGCCCGCTGCGCCCGAAGCGGGCTCGCTCGCCGCCCTGGTCCGCGCCTGGCGCGAGGCTCCCACTCCCGCGCGCCGCGCCGCCGTGGACTCCTACGCCGCCGCGCATCCCAAAGACGCTGCGCTGGCGCGTCTGGCGATCGGCATCGTCGCCTCCGAACAGAAGGACTACGCGACGGCCATCGCCTTCTTGAGGAAGATCCAGACAAAACTGCCGCAGATGGCCGATTACACCGCTTACTATCTGGCGCTCTCCCGCGTCGAATCCAGGGACTTCAATGGAATTGCCAAGGATCTGCTTGGGGCGCACTCCGGCGCCGCTCCTTCTCCGCTCTCGGGCAGGGCCTGGCTGGTGGAGGCCCGCGCCCTGAAGGAGTCGGCCGGAGCGGATGCGGTCCGCATGCTGCGCGACCATTACACCGAACTGCCGCAGCCGGAAGGGGACTTGGCTCTCGCCGAATGCTACCAGGCGGCCCAAGACCTGCCCCACGCCGCGGACTTCTACCAGCGCGTCTTCTATCAATACCCCACCACGGAAGCCGCTACCCGCGCCGCCGCGGCCATGAGCACGCTCAAAGATGGGATGGGCGCAGCCTATCCCGCGCCGCTTCCGCAGCAGAGGTTGCGCCGCGCCGATCGCCTGATGGAGACGCGCGCCTACGCCCTGGCGCGCCTGGAGTATCAGGCGCTCCTCGACCAGGTGCCCGGCCTGGAGCGCGACCAGGCGCGCGTACGCATGGGCGCCGCCGATTACCTCTACGGCAGCACCGCCGCGGCGTATCCTTATCTGCGCTCGCTTGAGCTCGCCCCCTCCGAAGCCGATGCCGAGCGCCTCTATTACTTGTTGGAGTGCGCGCGGCGCCTTACCGACGATGACGAGATGACGGCCGCCCTGAACCGGCTGGCCCGCCAGTATCCCAAATCGCCCTGGCGCTTGAAGGCCCTGGTCTCGGCAGGCAGCCGTTTTCTGCTGGTGAACCGGCCGGATGCGTACCTGCCCCTCTACCAAGCGGCGTACCAGGATTTTCCCCAGGAGCCGGTAGCCGGTCTCTGCCATTGGAAGGTGACTTTCCAGGCCTACCTGCGCGGCGGGAGCGATGCCGGCGATCTGCTGCGCGAGCATCTGCGCAATTACTCCGGGCACGCGACCGCGGGCGCTGCGCTTTACTTTCTGGGCCGCCAAGCCGAGCAGGCCAACGATTGGGGCGCGGCGCGCGCGTGCTACCAGCGGCTCTCCAGCGTCTTCGAGAACCACTACTACGCCATGCTGGCGCGGGCGCGATTGCAGCAATCCCCGATCGCCACGGCCCCGCCTTCCGTGGAAACCGGGCAGTTCCTGGCCGGTCTGGCGTTGCCCGCGCCCAAGCCCGTCCCGCAACGGAGCATCCCCGCAACCGAGGTCCGCATCGACCGCTCGCGGCTGCTGCGTGCGGCCGGTCTGAGCGACCTGGCCGATGCGGAACTGCGCTTCGGCTCGCGCACCGGCGGGCAGGCGCAGTTACTCGCCATGGAAAGCGCGGGCGCCGCCGATGCCCCCCACCAGGCCATGCGCATCATGAAATCCATGGCGCCGGAGTATCTCAATCTGCCGCTAAACGAAGCGCCGCGCAGGTTCTGGGAACTGCTCTTTCCCCTGCCCTACCGCAGCGAGGTGGTCCGCACCGCGCGCGATCGCGATCTGGACCCCTACCTGGTGGCCGGTCTGATCCGCCAGGAATCGGAGTTCAATCCGCAGGCGCTCTCCCATGCGAACGCATACGGTCTAACCCAGGTGCGCCCCGGCACGGGCCGCCAGTTTGCGCGCCAGGCCGGCGTCGGGCGGTTCACCAACCGCCTGCTGTTCCAACCCGTGCCCAATCTGAAAATCGGCACCTCCGTGCTGCGCTCCATGCTCGACCAGAACGGCGGCCGCCTGGAGGAGACGCTGGCGGCCTACAACGCCGGCCCCAACCGCGTAGCCGAGTGGCTTACCTGGAACCGCTACCGCGAGCCCGCCGAATTCGTGGAGTCGATTCCCTTCAGCGAAACGAGAGATTACGTGCAGGCCGTGCTGCGCAATTCCGATATCTACCGGCGCTTGTACAGATAAATAGCCGGGGCCGGCGTAGGAGTGCGAGTCAGAGCCGCGACCGTGAGGGAGCGGTAGGCATCGGCGGCATCCGCTCCCCGTCGCGGCTCCGATTTCGCTCGTGGCGGTTGGCACTGCAGACTCGTAGGTCTTAATATATAGATTTGCGGGAGGCTGCCGGGGTTTATGGACGCGCTAACGGTTCACCGCTTGCATTTTGCGTTTACGGTTACGTTTCACTACATCTTTCCGCAGTTGACCATGGGCCTGGCGCTGTTGATCCTGATCCTCAAGACCATGGCGCTCGGCACGGGCGACGAACACTACCACCGGGCGGCCCGCTTCTGGGCGAAGATCCTGGCGATCAACTTCGCCATGGGGGTAGTCACCGGCATTCCCATGGAATTTCAGTTCGGCACCAACTGGTCCCGCTTTTCCAGGGCCGCCGGAGGAGTGATCGGCCAGACGCTGGCCATGGAGGGAGTGTTCTCCTTCTTCCTCGAATCCAGCTTTCTCGGCGTGTTTCTATTCGGCGAAAAACGGCTCGGGCCGAAAGCCCACTGGGTAGCGGCGTTCCTGGTCTTCGCCGGCGCGTGGCTGTCGGGTTTCTTCATTGTCGCCACCGACGCCTGGATGCAGCATCCCACCGGCTACCGTCTGGGTCCCGCGGGCGAGATCCTGCTGAGCAGTTTGTGGGGGTTGCTGTTGAACCCCTGGCTATTGTGGCAGTATCTGCACAACATGATCGCTTCGGTGGTCACGGCGAGTTTCGTGATGGCGGCGGTGGGCGCCTTCTACCTGCTCACCCGGCGGCAGGAGGCACACGGCCGCACGTTTCTCCGGCTGGGAGTGATCGCCGGCGCGGTCTCCAGCTTCCTGCTGGCTTTCCCCACCGGCGACAACCAGGGAAGGAACATCGCGCTCTATCAACCCCCGACGCTGGCCGCGATGGAGGGACTGTTCCAGACCGAACAAGGAGCGCCGCTCGCCCTGCTGGGTCAGCCGGACCTGGAAAAACGTCGCCTCGACAACCCGCTGACCGTGCCCGACGCGCTCAGTTTTCTGACCTACCGGCGCTGGAGGGCAGAGGTCAAAGGGCTTGATGCGTTTCCCGTCGAGCGCTGGCCGGACAATATCCCGCTGCTGTATTACAGCTATCACATCATGGTCGGGCTGGGGACCATTTTCATCGCCGTCATGGCGGCCGCCTCGCTGAGTCTCTGGCGCGGTGCGCTCTACCGCTCACGGTCCCTGCTCTGGGTGATCATGCTGTTGTTGCCCTTCCCTTATATCGCCAACACGGCGGGCTGGATCACCGCCGAAGTGGGACGCCAGCCGTGGCTGATTTACGGCCTGATGCGCACGTCCCACGGCTCGTCGCCGCACGTATCGGCGGGCAATGCCCTGTTCACGCTGATCGGCTTTATGGGCATCTACACCATCCTCGCGATACTTTTTCTGTTCCTGGTCCGTCTCGAAATCGAGGAGGGTCCGGAGCACGGCAGCGAGCCGAGCCCGGCCGTGGTCTGAGGCTACACTATGGAAACGATCTGGTTCTGTCTGGTCGCCGTCATGATCGCCGTGTATGTGGTTCTGGACGGCTTCGATCTCGGCGCCGGCATCATCCACCTCTTTGTGGCGCGCACCGACGCGGAGCGCCGCGCGGTCCTCGGCGCCATCGGCCCGGTTTGGGACGGCAACGAGGTCTGGCTGCTGGCCGGCGGTGGTACGCTGTACTTCGCCTTCCCCTTGCTCTACGCTTCCAGCTTCAGCGGCTTCTATCTGCCGCTGATGATGGTGCTCTGGCTTCTCATCCTGCGGGGCATCTCAATCGAGTTCCGCAACCACGTCGATAGCCTGGTGTGGCAGCCGCTGTGGGACGCGGTATTCGCGGGCGCGAGCGCGTTGCTGGCGATCTTTTTCGGAGCGGCGCTGGGCAACGTGGTGCGGGGTGTGCCGCTCGACCGTTCGGGCGAATTCTTCCTGCCGCTGTGGACGGATTTCGCGCCGGGCCCTAACGCCGGCATTCTGGACTGGTACACCGTCCTGATCGCCGTGGCCGCGCTCGTGACATTGACCGTACACGGGGCGCTCTGGATCGCGTTCCGGACCGAAGGCGAGCTCGCGGTGCGCTCGCGCCGGGTGGCCGGCCGCGCCTGGTGGGCGCTGCTGGCTTCGGTCATTGTGATTACGCTGGTGAGCTTTCGCATCCAGGCGCATCTGAAGGAGAGCTTTGCGGGGCGGCCCTGGGGCTACCTTTTCCCCATCCTGGCGCTGGCGGGCCTGGCCGGCATCAAGGCGCTGAACGGCGGAGTGAAAGCGCGATTGGCGTTCCTCTCCTCCTGTCTGTTCATCGTCGGCATGTTGACCAGCGCCGCCTTCGGAATGTATCCCAACGTGCTTCCTTCGAACCTCGATCCCGCGCTTTCCTTGACCGTGTACAACGCGGCGGCGCCCGTCTACGGCCTGCGCGTCGGGTTGGTCTGGTTTATTCCCGGCATGTTGCTCGCGACCGGGTATTTCGTTTACACTTACCGCAGTCTTTCAGGCAAGCCCTCGCAGCCTGCCGGAATGGGAGAGATATGAGAGCTCTGGCGATTGGAATGACATTGGCGCTGGTGGCGGTTGCGGCGGCGGAAATGGCGCTGGTCCAGCCGAAGGACCTGGCGGCGCAACTCGCCGGGAACGGGGCGCGCCCAGCGCTGTTTCACGTGGGACCCAACGTGCTGTATCGCAGCAAGCACATCCCCGGGTCGGTGTACGCGGGACCCGGCAACAAGGCCGAAGGGCTGGACGCCCTGCGCGCGGCGGCCGGCGCGCTCGACCGCGGCCGCGAAGTGGTGGTGTACTGCGGCTGCTGCCCGTGGGACCGGTGCCCCAATGTGAAGCCGGCGGTCGACCTCCTGAAGCAGATGGGCTTCACGCACGTGAAGGCGGTCTATATGGAGACCAACTTCGCCAAGGACTGGATTGATCGCGGGTATCCGGTGGAAGCGGGAACGCCGCGCGAGCGGTAGTTACGGATACTGCGCTTTTCCGCCCTTCCAGGCGACCGGGTAACGCGCGCACGACGTGGTGATCGGCGTGTTGAACGCGGGATAACAACTGCCGCCCGGAGCGTAGATGCCGTAGGGGTCGATGAAGTACCACTCGTTGTCGGCAGGATCGCGCCGCGCGTGGAAGATATGCAGGTGCGTATTCACTCCGCCGCCCCAGGAGAAGTTGGGTTGGCTGTTGGTGCAGCCGCAGCCGCCGGGACCCGTGCACCCGGCATGGGCGACCACCTGGGAAGGGGTCACGTGCTGGCCGAGGAGGCTCATGTCGATCTTGTCGGCGTCGGTGCCCCAGAACTGGGGCTTGGGATTGTACGGCCCGCCTTTGGGGCAGCCTGTATTGGTGAGGTAGCTCTCGTATTGTGCCTGGAGAGGCGCGCCGAGCCCCGGGACGGTGACGTTCCAAGCCTGATCGGCATCGTGCGTCGGCCCGTTGCGGAGATGCATGTAGATGGTGCGGAAGGCGTCGGTAACGCCGCCCGAGTCGTGGCTGATGATCATGGTGTTGCCCGACCACGCATCCCACCCGATGAAGATCACTTTGCCGGGCGCCGCCGGGTGAACGGGGAATGAGGCCGTATCGTCGCGGCTGAAGTCGATCGCGTGGTGCCAGCTTCCCGGGCTGTAGAGCCAGGTTCCATGCTGTTTGACGGCGGTGTCGGAGAAGGGCAGGGTGAACAGCCCGGCGTCGGAGTAAGTCAGCGCGGACATGCGTCCGTAACGCGCGCTGCCGTCGAAGGTGATGCACGGCCAGCGATAGTAGACCACGTCGCCGGGCGCGGGGTTTCCACAGGTGCCGGGCAGGCCCGGACAATGTTCCGGCGTCTTGGTGATGCCGTAATTGTAAGAGCCGGTAGGCATGACTACCTGGTTGAGGCATTGCGTATCGCAGCTTCCCGGGTAAGTGAAGACCTTCAGCAGCCGCAAGCCCTGGCTGAAATAGGTGTGGTCCCAGCCGGTGACCATTTCGTAGTCGTCACCGAAGTTCCACCATTGCGCGCCGGAGCCGGGACGCCACACGGCGGTGAACTTTCCGTTGTGCACTTCGATATCCGTCAGCCGCAGGCCTTCGTTGAAGTAGGTCTTGTCTTGATTCCGGAAGGTGTTGTAATCGTAACCGGTAACCCACCATTGGGCGCCCGCGCCCGGATGCCAGACGCCGGTGAAGTTTCCATCGTCTTCCACGCGCAGGCAAACCAGGCGCAGGCCCTCGTTGAAATAGGTCAGGTCCTTGGCTTTGAAGTCGTTGTAATTGTAACCGGTCACCCACCATTGCGCGCCCGAGCCCGGCCGCCACACACCGGTGAACTTACCATTTCTTACTTGTATGTCCACCAGGCGCAGGCCTTGGTTGAAGTAAGTTTGGTCTTGCGCTTTGAAATCATTGAGACTGGAGCCGGTCACCCACCATTGCGCGCCGGCGCCGGGGTGCCAGACTCCGGTAAACGTGCCGTCATCCTGCACGCGCAGGCAGACCAGGCGCAGGCCTTGATTGAAGTAGGTCAGGTCCTTGGCTTTGAAATCGTTGTAATTCCATCCGGTGACCCACCATTGCGCGCCTGTGCCCGGACGCCATGCGGCCAGGTAACTTGTGCCCGTGGACATGAGAGCCTCCATTTCTCGCGGGGAACGCGAGACGGACAGTATAACCTGAGCTCTCTCTGTTTGGTCCCAATAAGAGCACGGGTGCGATCTGCGTGTCTGGAGCGTTGTATCCAAATGTACAGGCGCCGTCTCGCCGGGGACCCCGTTTGCGGCATCGTCCGATTCCAGCTTCTCACCGCCGCCCGCGCCGTCCTTCTCGCCGCGCAGCCGTCCGTCAAGTGGACCGTTGCCGGTCTCGCCTCCCACTACGAATCCGAAGTCGACTGCGGCAACACGTCCATCCTTCCCGCGGAAGGCCACAAGCTCCTCGTTGTCCGCGGCCGCTTCACTGGCGCCGGCGCCGAGAAGCCCTCCATCAAGGCTCCCTCCATCCAGATCGGCGGACCCGCAGCTTCACCCACTCCCGCCGCCGTCGGCATTCTCACGTCCAAGAACACTTGTGGCGGCTACCACGACATCGCCGGACTCGTGAGCGGCGCTGTCACAACCACCGTCGGGAACGAGGGCTACACGCTCAGCCGCGAGAAGGAGGCCCCGCCGTCATCACGCTCACCCAGAGCTCCAGCGGCCTCTGCTTCGCCTTCAGCGTGCGCGAAGCTTCGTCCGCCGCCATTGCCCGCATGCTCACTTTCGGCGGCGCCCGTGCCCCCGTCCCGGCGCCCAGGCAAAAAATCCGTGTTGTCCGAAACCGCGGTGACCTCGCCACCGTGGTCAGGCGGCACCGAAAAACCGGACAGGGCCACGTATAGCCGCGCGTACACAGTGTCGAAGACGGAGGAAAAATCGCCAACCGCGCCCGGCGGAGGAAAATGCGTCTGTCCCCTTTTTAGAAGTCGATGGCCGCGATCACCATTTGCGGCATCATCTGATTCCAGCTTTCGGGAACGTTGTCGAAGGGGAGGCGGAACGGCTTCAGCTCGCCCGGGGACAGGCTGCCCATCTTCCGGCTCACGATGGGCACCCGCTCCTTCAGCACCACCTGCCCGTACGGATCGTAGAAGATGCAGTTGATCTCCACCTTTTGCAGAACGCGGTCCCCGGCATTGCCGATCTTGCCGGTGATCTCCACCACCGACTGCTTGAAGTAGCTCTCGTGCGCCTTCATCTCGACGTCGCCCAACTTCAGGCTTCGGACATAGGCCCTGGCCGCGCCGGTCAACGGCGGTGGAGGCGGCGGGGGGCGTTTCGCCGCGCGATCGAGATACCATAACCCTGCCAGGCCCGCCAGCACCACCACTCCGGCGACAATCGCCACCGGCGGGATGGTGACCCGCTTTTTTTCCGGGGTTGCCGTCCTATCTGCCGCCAACGGTCATCTCTCCGATCTTGAGCGTGGGCGCCGCCACCGAACCGCGAAACTCCAGGTCCGAACCGATGGCCTCCACGTTCATCAGCATCTCTTTCAGATTCCCCGCGATGGTGACTTCCGAGACCGCGAAGGCCAGCTCGCCCGCGCGAATCCACAGTCCCACCGCGCCGCGGGAATAATCGCCGGTCACGATGTTCACGCCGAAGCCCAGTAGCTCCGTGACGTAGAACCCGTTGGGAATGCCCGCAATAATCTGCTCCGGCGTTGGGACGCCCTTTTCCAGAAAAAAATTCCCATGGCCGATGCCGGCATTCCCGGTCAGGCCGCGGGAGGCGTTGCCGGTGGTCTTCATTCCCAACTTGCGCGCCGCGTAGCTATTCAGCAGGTAACTCTTCAGCACGCCCCGCTCGATCACCATCGTGCGGCGCGAAGGGACGCCTTCGTCGTCGAACGGGGAAGTGCCGAACAGGCCCGGAATGGTGCCGTCGTCGATGACCGTCACGTTCTCGCCGGCGACTTTCTGGCCCAGCTTGCCCGCCAGAAACGATTCCTCGCGGTAGATGGAGGTGCCGTGCACCGCTTCGAAGATGTTGCCCAGCAGCGTCTGGGCGATGCGCGGATCGAACACCACGGGAACCCGCTGCGTATCCACCTTCACCGGCCGAAGCCGCCGCAAGGCCCGCTCGGCGGCGCGGCGGCCCACTTCTTCGGGCGATTCCAACCCGGCGAACCCGCGGGCCATGGTGTACCAGTAGTCGCGCTCCATGGATTCGCCCTCGCGCGCCACCGGAACCGTCGACAGCGAGCAGTAGCTGGAGCGGTATTCGCCGGCGAACCCGCGCGAATTGGCGAAGATGTGCCGGCCCACATGGGTATCGAAGGAAGCGCCTTCGGAGTTGGAAATGCGCGGGTCGGCGGCCAGGGCCGCGGCTTCGGCGCGTTTGGCCATGTCGATTTTGAGCCCCGGCTGCAACCCCGCGACATCCGGCGAATAGAGCCGCAGGTCGCCCTCGAGGGCGCCCAGCTCATCGGTGTCGGGCAGGCCGGCGTGCGGGTCCTCGCTGGTGATGGCGGCCAGCTCGATGGCCGATTCCACCAGCCGCGCGATTCCTTCCTCCGACAAATCGGAAGTGTAGGACGCGCCGGTCTTCTTCCCGATCAGGATGCGCAGCCCGGCGCCGCGCGAGCCAGCCTCCTTGAGATTCTCCAGCTCGCGCATGCGCACGTTGGCGGAAAACTCATCCCCCTCCGCCATGGTGCACTCGGCGTCGCTCGCCCCGGCGGCCTGGGCGCGTTTCACCACGCCTTGGGCCAGCTCCAGCAGATGGTTCTCGCTCACGCCGTGCCTCCCACGGTCATGCGGTCGATCTTGATGGTGGGGATGCCCACGCCCACCGGCACGCTCTGGCCTTCCTTGCCGCACACCCCGATGCCTTCGTCCAGGCGCAGGTCGTTGCCCACCATGCTCACGTACTTCAGCGTCTCCGGACCGTTGCCGATGAGCGTGGCGTTGCGCACCGGCCGGGTGAGCCGGCCCTCCTCGATGAGGTAGCTCTCCGACGCCGAGAAGACGAAGTTGCCGCTGGTGATATCCACCTGCCCGCCGCCAAAATTCACGCAGTAGAGTCCCTTGGCGACGGAGCGGATGATGTCTTCGGGCTGGCTTTCGCCGGCCAGCATGAAGGTGTTGGTCATACGCGGCATGGGAATATGGGCGTAGCTTTCGCGGCGCCCGCTGCCGGTGGAATCCGAGTGCAGCAGCCGGCTCGACAGCTTGTCCTGGAGATATCCGCGCAGCACGCCGTTTTCGATCAGGACATTGCGCGCCGTGGCGTGGCCTTCGTCGTCGACATTCAGCGAGCCGCGACGGCTGCTAATGGTGCCGTCGTCGATCACCGTGCACAGCTCGCTGGCCACCTTCTGGCCGATCCGGCCGCTGAACGCCGAGACTCCCTTGCGGTTGAAATCGGCCTCGAGGCCATGGCCCACGGCCTCGTGCAGCAGGATTCCCGGCCAGCCCGGTCCCAGCACCACGGTCATTTCGCCGGCCGGTGCGTCCACCGCGTCGAGCATGGCCACGGCCTCGCGCGCCGCCTCGGCGGCGAAATGCTCGGGGGTCTTCTCCTTCAGGAAAAAGTCCAGCTCCACGCGCCCGCCGCCGCCGGCATGGCCGCGCTGCGGCTGGCCGCCGTCGTGACGCGCCAGGGCGGAAACGCTCATGCGCGCCAGCGGTTGCCGGTCGAGCGTGAGCACCCCTTCACTGGTGGCCACCATCACGTAGCGCAGGCTGTCGGCGTAGGACGCCTGCACCTGGAAAATGCGCGTGTCGAAGCCGCGCGCCGCGCGGTCGGCGCGTTTGACCAGTTCGACGCGCTCGGAAAAGGCGGTTTCGGTGGGCGCCGTAAGCACCGGGTACAGGTTGTGCCGGGCGCCCTCGTTCAGGTCGAACTTGTCCAGCTTGCTGGGCCCGGCCGCGATGCAGGCCGCCACCCGCGCCGCCTTGCGGATCTTCTCGGGCGACAGGTCGTCGCTGTACGCGTACCCCGTGCGCTCCCCGGCGATCACGCGCACCCCTACCCCCATGGAGACGCCCTGGGTGGCGCTTTTGACCATGGATTCGTCGATGCTGATGGCGCTGGCGAGCAGGTATTCGAAATAGAGATCCGCGTAATCGCCGCCTTGCGAAAGCGATTCCGCCAGATAGCTTTCCAGGTCCTGTTTGGTGATGTTGAAACGCGCCGCGAAAATCGACTCGGAAAACTTCATGACTTCATTGTAGTGGGTCGGGCGGGCTTGCCGGCCGGGCGGCCACGAACCCGTTCTCGCCCCCCGTGCCGTTCGGCAGCTTGATCTCCCGCCACGGCGTCGTGCAACGAACCCCAGGAAAGCCGCAAAAGCTGCTCGATGCGCGCCCAGTCCGCCGCCGCCAGGCCCGGGTCCGCTTTGGCGTCGCGCAGACGCATGGCCTCGGCGCGATACCGCGCATGGGCGGCAAAGCGCTCGGCCGGCAGGCTGTAGATCGCGGACTGCAATCGGGCCAGGGCTAGGTCGAGATCCGCCGGGGGATGGTGGTCGCGCTCGCGATGCACGATCCACCATTCCAGCTCCCGGCGGGCGGCTTCGCCCACGTCGAATCCGGTCGAGCTGCTCCGCCGGATCAGCTTGTAATAGGAAACCAGGTCGGGCAAGGCCAGCTCATAATCGCCGCGGACGTGTCCGCGCTGGAATACGCGCGCGGCATGCGCGGCGCGATACGCGGCCACGCCCGATCGCCAGAACGGCATACCGTACTCGTGCCGCAGCAGCGTGGTGAGCTCGCGAAAGAGTGCGATGGCGCGGTGATCGTAGTACGAGCGCCACATGGCGGTCTCCAACGCCGCCACTCTGCCGGGCTCGAAGCGGCGCAGATCGTGATCGAGGGGCAGGTAGAGATCGAGCGCGATCCACAGCGCCAGGGCGAACACGAGTAGCGCAACAACGGCGCGTGTGCGAGCGGCGGCGTGCATGAGCCCTCCCCTGATTCTGTACGAACCTTAGCCCGGCTTCGGATGCGCCAGGATCACTGTTTCGCGACGGTCTCGCTCAGGAACCGCTCGATGTAATGCAGCGCGAGCTGGCTGCCGATCCCCGAAAACACCAGGTCGAAGGCATGCTCCGCCCATGGGATCTCCAGCAGGACGGCGCGGTTCCCGGAGGCGATC
>JADGNR010000061.1 GCA_017883415.1 Bryobacteraceae bacterium
GGGTTTCGACCGAGTCGAGGGCGAGGCGCATCATGGCGCGCCCTCTCAAGCGTCCCGATGGTTTGGATTCCACCAGGTGACCACGGCACACGTCGCCTCGTTCGAAAACGACCTCGCCGTTGTGCCGCACGGGCGCAGCCACGTGTGCGATGAACGTGGCGCCGGGTCTGTCGCGCTTGGTATCCAGAGACTGCCCCAACCGGATGGGAATTCTCGTGCCCGCGGGCAGCGTGATCGCCGGCGCAGCTGTTTCGGGTGGAGCCGCACATAGTGTCCCGTAACCGCCGCAGAGCAATGCACTGAGGATGAATGATTGTACGAAATGTAACTTCTGCATGGTCGTACCTCTCCCTCGGATCTATAATGCAATTCACGGGCCCCCTTTACGGTAAACAGAGTTAGAGATGTTAATCTATGTTGTAATCGACTATGTCAATGCGCTGGGTCGTGATAATCCTCGCCGCCGTCTGGGGCGTCTATTTCGCTGGGCTCCATCCTTGGTTCATGAACTGGGGCGCGACTGCGGCCGAACAGCAGATGGCATTGCCCGGCGACCAACCGCTGTCCGATGTGGGGTCCCGGTTTACCAGGGCCATCACCATCCGCGCACCCGTGCGCGAGGTGTGGCGATGGGTGGTGCAGATGGGCCAGGACCGTGCCGGCTTCTATAGCAACACCTGGCTGGAGAACCTGGCCGGCGCCGGCATTCACAACGCAAACGCGATCCACGCGGAGTGGCAGCAGCGCACCATCGGAGACCGTGTCCCTCTCGCCCGTCCCGACTTTTTCGGCGGCGTCTTTGCGCAAGTGGCGCAAACGCGCATCGTCGCTCTCGAACCTGAGCGATGGATCGCCGACATTCCGGGCCGGTTCGTGCTTCAGCCGATCGACACGGAGACCACCCGGCTGTTAGTGCGTGAGCCGGTCGCGTCTACCTTCATCGCACGCGCCATCAGCGCTCTGATGTGGGACTCGATGCATTTCGTAATGCAGCAGCGCATGCTTCGCGGCATCAAGGAGCGGGCCGAAGGGCATTCGCTGGTGCCCGCGCCGATAATGTGGGCGGCGCGCATCGGCTGGATACTGGCCGGTGCCGGCCTGCTCGTGCTGTTCGGAGCCCGGCGCCGCCGGTGGAGTTGGCTGCTCGCGCCAGCGGTAATCGTAGTTCCAGTGCTGCGGGCTACAGGCGACTGGGACGCCGCACTGGCGGCCTTTCTGGCGATGGGCATCACCGTGCTCGGGTTCGTGGCGTTCGGCCGCCGGTGGTGGCCGCCGTACCTGCTGCTGGCTGCAGCGGTGGCGCTCATTCTGCTCTTTGCTCCGGATGCCTATGCCGCGTTCGGTGTCGCTTTTGATATCGTCGGCCTGGCCGTCCTCGCCGGCTGGCTGTTTCATCTCCTCACGCCTGCCACTGGCCGGGCAGGCGTCGAAGGCGGCCTGTAAAATATTCTTGTGGGAGCGGACAAGATCCTTCTTCGGGTTCTCAGCGGGACCGCCGATGCTGCCATCCGGTTTGACGACTTGATTCACCTGCTTGAGAGTCTGGGTTTCGAGAAGCGAGTGCGCGGCAGCCATCATCTATTCCGGAAAAGCGGTGTGGAGGAGAAAATCAATTTGCAGCGGGCCGGCTCCCATGCGAAGCCATACCAGGTCAAGCAAGTCCGGGCTATAATCTTAAAGGCCCAGTTGGGTCCCCGAGAATGATCAAATACGAAGTCATCATCTATTGGAGCGAAGAAGACGGGGCCTTCATTGCCGAAGTGCCGGAACTTCCGGGATGTGCCGCTCATGGTGCGACGCAAGAGGAGGCTCTCGGCAACGCCCAAGGCGCGATTCAACTCTGGATCGATACGGCGAAGGAATTCGGCGATCGGGTCCCGGAACCGAAGGGGCGCCGCCTGATCCTAGCCTAACCGGCGCGCTCCCCCTCTACCCTAAAATCCCCAACCGCTTGCCCACCTTCCCGAACGCCTCCAGCGCCCTATCCAGCTCCGGTTTCGTGTGCGTCGCGCTGACGATGGTCCGCACGCGCGCCTTGCCCTTCGCCACCGTCGGGAAACCGATCCCCGTTGCCAGCACGCCTTCTTCGAACAGCGCGCGCGAAAGCTCGTGCGCCAGCTTCGCTTCGCCCACAATCACCGGCGTGATGGGCGTTTCGCTGATGCCCGTGTTGAAGCCCGCCGAGGTGAGGCCCTGCTTGAAGTATTTCGTGTTGTCCCACAGCGCCTGGATGCGCTCCGGCTCCTGCTCGAGCACGTCGAATGCGGCGATGCACGCCGCCGCCACGGCCGGCGGATGCGACGTCGAAAACAGGAACGGCCGCGCGCGATGATACAGGAACTCGATCAGATCGCGGCTGCCGCAGACGTATCCACCCAGTACCCCGATGGCCTTGGAAAGCGTGCCCACCTGGACCTGCACGCGCCCGTCGAGCCCGAAATGGTCGATGGTGCCGCGGCCGTTGCGCCCCAGCACACCGGAGGAGTGCGCATCGTCCACCATCATGATGGCGTTGTGCTTCTCCGCTGCGGCCACCAGGCCGGGCAGCGGGCCGATGTCGCCGTCCATGGAAAAAACGCCGTCGGAAATCAGCAGCTTGCGCCCCGGCTCCCGCTCCAGGTCCGCCAGCGCCTTCTCCGCCGCCGCCACGTCCTTATGCGCGAACACATGGATCTTCGCCCGCGAAAGCCGGCAGCCGTCGATGATGCTGGCGTGGTTCAGCTCGTCGGAGACGATGTGATCCTCCGGCGTGAGGAGCGCCGCCACCGTGCCCGCGTTGGCCGCGAAGCCCGATTGGAACACCACGCACGCCTCCACGTTCTTGAAGGCCGCGATGCGCTCCTCCAGTTGCATGTGCAGGCGCATCGTCCCCGAGATGGTGCGCACCGCGCCCGAGCCCACGCCATACCGGCGCACCGCTTCGAGCGCCGCTTCCTTCAGCTTGGGGTGCGTGGTCAGGCCGAGATAATTGTTGGAGGCCAGGTTGATGACCTGCTTGCCGTCGAAGCGCGACTCCGCCGCCGATTCCGATTCCAGAATGCGCAGCCGCTGGTAGGTGCCTTCGCTCCGCCACTGTTCGAGCTGATCGTGAAGATAGGAGAGAGGATTGCCCATAGGTCTTCAGTCTAACGCCAGGCGCCGGTAGCGGCTCGCAAAATGGAGCAGCGGCGCGCCTTCCGACACGCGCATGCGCACCATCCCGCCCACCAGAATGTCGTGGTCTCCCGCGGTATGGCGCGCGACCACGGCGCACTCGATCGCCGCCAGCGTATCCGGTAGCAGCGGCACGCCGGTTTCGCCGCGATACCACTCCAGGCCCTCGAAGCGGTCGCATCCCTTGCGTGCGAACAACTCCGCCAGGGGCTCCTGGCCCTCGGCTAACACGTTGATTCCGAAGTACGCCGCCGAGCGGAACAGTTCGATCGCCGTTACTGCATGGCCCAGGCAGATGAGCACCAGCGGCGGATCGAGCGAGACCGAGGAAAAGGAGCTCACCGTGAGGCCGTGCGGCACCGCTTCTGCATCGAGCACGCTGGCGATGGTCACACCCGTGGCGAAGCGTCCGCAGGCCTGCCGGAACTGTTCGCTTGAGACCGGCGCCATACGCCCCCGAGGCAGGTCGCTTGACATGAGTATAAATTCAATCCTATCATGTGGTTGACTGATGCGGGAATGCAAGCTCGGCCCCGTGCCCGGACTAGGAGGAGGCGGCGTTGATCAAGCTCGATATCATTAACGAAGTTGTGAACCGGACCGGCATCACCAAGACGAAAGCCGAAATGGCGGTGGAGACTGTCTTTGAATCCATGAAGAAGGCGCTCGAGCAAGGCGACCGCATCGAGCTGCGCGGCTTCGGTGTATTCAATGTGAAGCCCCGCAAAACGGGGATTGGGCGCAACCCGCGCACCGGCGCGGAAGTGTCCATCCCTCCCGGAAAGGCCGTGCGTTTCAAGCCCGGCAAGGAGTTACAGACGCTGCAGTAGACCGCTACGCGGCCCTTAGGAATCGTGTCCTCTCAGGATCTATCGCCCGCGCCGTACCCGTACCTTGCCGAAAACGGTGCGGGAGGCCCCTATGTCTTCGCCACTACCCGCACGCGCGAACGGTATTGGCTTTACTCTCTGCTGTTTGGCCTGACCTTGCTGACGACCAGCATCGTCGGGGCCGCCATGCAGGACGATTTCAACCGCAACCTGCCCTTCGATCTCGACCGCACCTTTGCCCTCTACGGCTGGTTCTGGCGCCACCCCGCCGAAATACTCCACGGACTGCCCTTTTCCCTTACCCTGTTGACCATTCTGCTGGCCCACGAGTTTGGCCACTATCTGGCCGCGCTGTACCACCACGTGGATTCCAGCCTGCCCTATTTCCTCCCCTCGCCGTTCCTGGGTACCTTCGGCGCTTTCATTCGTGTGCGCTCGCCCATCTACTCCAAGCGCGCCCTGTTCGATATCGGCATCTCGGGCCCGGTGGCCGGATTCATCTTCCTGTTGCCCGCGCTCGCGGTGGGGCTGGCGTTTTCCAAGGTGATCCCCGGCATCGCCCACCAGTCCAGCCTCCAGTTCGGCGCGCCGGGCCTGCAGTGGCTACTGGAGCGCGTCATCTTTCCCGGTGCGCGTCCGGCCGATATCTACCTCCACCCGGTGGCGCGCGCCGCCTGGGTGGGCATGTTCGCCACCGCCATGAATCTGCTCCCCATCGGACAGCTCGATGGCGGCCACATCCTTTATTCCTTCTTTCCCCAGCGTCACCGCACCGTTTCCAAGATCCTGTGCGTGCTGATGTTGCCGCTCGGGATTCTCTGGGCCGGCTGGGCCTTCTGGGCCATCGTGCTGCTGTTGATCGGGCGGCGCCACCCCGTGATCGTGGATGCCGCCACGCTCGGCGATGGACGCCGCACGCTGGGCTGGATCGCGCTCGCCATCTTTCTCCTTTGCTTCATCTATGCTCCGTTCAGCTCCGGCGGACTCTAGCGCGCGCATCCCGGAGACGCAGCAAGTGAGTCTGATTTCAAGCTCGACGCGGAGGCGCGGAGACGCGAAGGCCGCGCGGAGTGTCTTGCCTTCTCCGCGTAATCTCCGCGTGCTCCGCGCCTCCGCGTCGAATTGGACCGCGTCGAGTTGGGCCAGCAGGCCGCCGGTTGGTCCATGAAGATCACCGCCACCATCATCACCCTCAACGAGGAGCGCAATATCGCGCGCGCCATCGAGAGCCTGCGCTGCGCCGACGAAATCCTCATCGTCGATAGCGGCTCGACGGACCGCACCGTCGAGCTCGCCCAAAACCTGGGCGTCCGCGTCTTCGAGGCCGGATGGCGCGGTTTCGCGGGCCAGAAGAACTGGGCCGCCGAACAGGCCGCGCACGATTGGATTCTTTCGCTCGATGCCGATGAAGCCCTCAGCGAAGCGCTCGAAGCCGAAATCTGGAGCGTCAAGAAGGCCGGCCCGGCGTACGACGCCTACACCATGCCTCGCCTGGCGCGGTACCTGGGCCGCTGGATCCTGCACTCCGGCTGGTATCCCGACCGCAAGGTGCGCCTCTACGACCGCCGAAAGGCGAAATGGACCGGCGATTTCGTCCACGAGAGCGTCGCCGTCTCGGGCCGCCTGGGACACCTCGAAAGCAATATCCTCCACTTCACCTGCGAGTCGCTTTCCGAGCATTTGCGGACCCTGGACCGCTACACCACGCTGGCCGCGCAGGAACTGGCCGCGCGCCGTGTGAAAGTTCCGCTGTCGCGCCTGATCCTCGATCCGGCCTGGACTTTCGCGAAAACCTATTTTCTGCAGCGCGGCTTCCTGGATGGAGCCGAGGGCCTGGCCATCGCCCAGATGGCCGCCTTCTACACCTTCCTGAAATACAGCAAAGCGAGAAACATGAGCTGATGCGCATCCTCCACCTCGATAGCGGCCGACAGATGCGTGGAGGGCAGTGGCAGGTGCTCCGCCTGATCGCGGGGCTCACCGCCGCCGGCGTGGAATCCACTCTGCTCGCCCGCCGCGATGGTCCGCTTTTCGCCGCTGCGCGCGAGCGCGCCTGGCGCGTCCAGCCGCTGTCGTTCCCGCGCGTGCTGCTGCTCGCGCGCCGCCACGATCTGGTGCATGCCCACGACGCGAGGGCCCACACGCTCGGCGCCCTGAGCCCCGGCCGACTCGTAGTGGCGCGCCGCGTTGCCTTCCGTGGGGTAGGCCTCTGGCCTGCCCAATTAAAATATAGTCGCCCTTCCAAATTCCTCGCCGTCAGCGAGTTCGTAAAGCAGACTCTCATCGCGCGCGGCGTCCCGCCATCGAAAATCGAGGTAGTCTACGACGGCGTGCCGCTGCTCGATCCCGCGCGGGGCGCCGATGTGGTGGCCCCGGACACGGCCGGCGATCCGCGCAAGGGAGCGCCGCTCGCGCTCGAAGCCGCGCGCCTGGCGGGCGTCACCCTGCAATTCTCCTCCAATCTGGAGCAAGACCTCCCCCACGCCGCGGTCTTCGTTTACATCACCGAGAGCGAGGGCCTCGGCTCGGGCGTGCTTATGGCCATGTCGGCCGGCGTGCCCGTGGTGGCCAGCAAAGTGGGCGGATTGCCCGAGATGGTCCGCCATGGCGAGAACGGACTGCTGGTGGAGAACGCCCCCGCGGCCATCGCCGCCGCCATCCGCGAGCTGCTCGACGACGGGCCGCTCGCCCGCCGCCTCGGCGCCGCCGCCCGCCAGACCGTGGCCGAGCGCTTCACCGTCGACCGCATGGTCCGCCGTACCATGGAAGTCTACCGCCAGGTGCTCTCGTGATCGAATCGATTCTCGCGTTCGTCTTCGGCCTGCTTATCGGCAGCTTTCTCAACGTGTGCATTTACCGCTGGCCGCGCGACCTGTCGGTGGTGAAGCCGCGCTCCCATTGCCCCGCGTGCGGCAAGACCATCGCCTGGTACGACAACATTCCGCTGGTGAGCTACGCCGTCCTCGGCGGCCAGTGCCGCCACTGCGGCGCGCGCATTTCGCTGCGCTATCCGGTGGTCGAACTGGCCACCGGGCTGCTCTTTTTTTATTTCGTGCTGACCCTCGGAGCCACCCTCGCCGCCCTCAAAATGTGCGTCTTTGCGGCCATGCTTGTGACGCTCATTTTCTCCGATCTGGAGCAGCGCATCCTGCCCGACGAATTCACCCTGGGCGGCGCGCTTGCCGGATTGGCCTTCGCCGCCATGGTCCCCATGCGCGACCCGTATTCGCTGATGCTGCTCTGGTTTGTGCCCGAGGGAATGGCCCAGTCGATCGCCGCCGCCGCCTTGGGTGCGCTGCTGCCTGCGCTGTTCCTGTGGGGCGGCGGGTGGCTCTATCTCAAGGTGCGCCACCGGGAGGGTCTGGGCCTGGGCGATGTCAAACTGGTCGCGATGGCGGGCGCTTTTTTGGGATTAGGCGGCGCGTTGCTGGCCTTAATCGCCGGCTCCCTCGGCGGTTCCATTCTGGGCTACGCCTACATCAAGGCCACGGGCAAAGACCCATCCACCTACGAGCTGCCCTTCGGCACGTTTCTCGGCTGCGCCGCCCTGCTGGCCGCGCTCATGCCCCCCGCCTTTTAGCAAACCGGCCCGAAGGGCCAGGCTATTCCCCCGCCTGCTTCGTCTTGCCGTCGCCCTCCAGCACTTCCCGCACCTTCTCGGCCAGCGCGGCCGGCGTGAACGGCTTCTGCAAAAAGGCTACGTCCTTTTCCAGAATGCCGCTGTTGACCACGGCGCTGTCGGTATAGCCGGAAATGTAGAGCACCTTGAGCGCGGGCCGGCCGCCAATCAGCTCTTGCGCCAGCGCGGGGCCGCTCAGGCGGGGCATCACCACGTCGGCAATCAGCAGATCGATCGCTCCCTGGCGGCTCTCCGACAAGCCGCGCGCCGCCGTCGGATCGGAGACATCGAGCACCTGATACCCTTCCCGTTCCAGCGTCTCGCGCACCAGGCTGCGCACCATTTCGTCGTCTTCCACCACCAGGATGGTTTCCGTGCCGCGCGCCGCCGTCCTCTGCTGCGCGCCCGATTCCACGGTGACCGGCTGATCGATGCTCGGCAGATATACCTTCACCGAGGTTCCCCGGCCCAAGGCGCTATACACCTCCACGCAGCCGTTGCTCTGCTTGACAATGCCGAACACCGTCGAAAGCCCGAGACCGGTCCCCTTGCCCACCACCTTGGTCGTAAAAAACGGCTCGAACAAGCGCGCTTGCGTGGCCGCGTCCATGCCCGCGCCGTTGTCGCTCACCGCCAGCAGAACATACGGCCCGGGTTTCACTTGCATATGACGGGCCGCATAGGTTTCATCCAGGTAGGAATTAGCCGTCTCGATGGTGAGGGTACCGCCTTTCGGCATGGCTTCGCGCGCATTCACCACCAGGTTCATGAGCACCTGTTCGAGCTGGCTCGCGTCGGCCACCACGCGCCCCAGATGGGGCCGCAGTTCCCGGCGCAAGTCGATATCCTCGCCGATCACGCGCTGCAACATGGAGCTCAGCCGCGTCACCAGCCCGTTCAGGTCGAGCACCTTGGGCTGCAGCACCTGGCGCCGGCTGAAGGACAGCAATTGCCGGGTGAGGGCCGCCGCGCTTTCCCCGGCCTTCATGATCTGCTCCACCGAATGGCGGTTCGGGTCGTTTGCGCCCAGGCCGTTCAGGATAAGCTGGCTGTAGCCGGTGATGATGGTGAGCAGGTTGTTGAAGTCGTGCGCCACTCCACCCGCCAGCATGCCCACCGCTTCCATTCTCTGCGCCTGCCGGAGTTGATCTTCCAGACGGGTTCGCCCCGTGACGTCCATCAGCACCGCCAGTTGGGCCCGCTTCCCGCCGTACTGGATTCCGTGGACCGCGATTTCGACGTCGATCGTGCGGCCGCTCTTGGTGCGGTGGCGCCACGCGCTCACCTTCCCGCCCGACCCGCTTGCGAAACGACGCGCCTCCTCCTCGTCCTGGATGCCGGCCAGCGTCATCTTGCGGAATTCGTCGGCCGAGTAGCCGTACAGCGCGCACGCCGCGGCATTGGCCTCCAGCACTTTCTGGGTCTCCGCTTCAAAGACCCACATGGGCTGAGGGTTCTCGCGAAACAGAATCCGAAACTTCTTGTCTTTGTCTCTTAATAGACGTCTAGCGGGCATGATCCCGGGCACCAGTCTGGGGGAGGTGACGTACCTTTCCGTATCATAACGGCCCGCCCGCGTGCGCCTCAACGAATTCCGTGCGGCGCTTGTCCGTTTGAATACAGAATCAGCGAAGATGTGTGTTCAAATTTTCGGACTGGCAAGACACAACGGTGCCGTGTCCAGGCCGCTCCTGTGCGAGTCACTCTCTTCCAGAGTAGCAGCACCCCGAAACCCAGCAGTGAGACGGTGCCCGGCTCAGGGACGGAATTCGATAGGGTGTTTGAATACAGAAATGATCTCTCGTCGGGCGACAAAGCCCGGTTCCAGATCGCCACCTCATCGAGTAGCCCGTCGACCCCAAAAACCCTGCCATCCGCCTCATCGCGCCACCATAGGCCGGTCGTTAGAGCAGCGCTATCGTGCGCCAATGGCAGCCGAGAACAACGAAGGTCCGGTTCCTCAGCCGGTTCCGTGAACTCTGCTGGAAGTTGTGAGCGAGCGATGGGCGGGGCGGTGGCGGGATCGACCCGCTGCCGCCCGCGCAACGGCACCGCACCGCACAATTCAATGTACGAAACGGACCGGCTCAGCAGCAGACGTAGAACTGGCACTTGATCTGCCCGCGCACGACGGCTGGCCGAACTCCTTGCGATTTGCACTGGTCTTCCCTGGCCAGGTTTCTAACATCCTGCGCGAAGACGCCGTCCAGCGACAGCGCCTGCCCAAACTGGCCGCTCGTGAATCCGGGACGGCCGAACAGATCCGCGCCAACAACTCCGGTTGCCTGGGCGTCTCATCCCACGCCCCGCTTTGCCAGCGCGAGCGCGCCATAGAGCACACTGTCATCGCCCAGCGCCGCCGGCACGACGTCGATCCGCGCGGCCGACCAGGTGGTGATCTGGCGCCGCAGTTCCGCGACGAGGGGGACGAACAGCCGGTCGCCGGCCTTGCTGATGCCGCCTCCAATTACGATGCGCCGCGGGTTGAGCAGCATGATCGCCGCCTTCAACCCCAGCGCCAGATCCACCACGTAGCGGTCGACGAATGCGGCATCCTGCATCAGTTCCTTGGCGGGCTTGCCATAATCGCGCTCCAGCCACAGGCCGCAACACATTCGCTCCAGGCAGCCGCGCGCGCCGCACAGGCACTCGGGACCATCGGGGCGGATGGTCAGGTGCCCGATCTCGCCGGCGTAGGAATCGGCGCCGCGCCACACCCGGCCGTCGGCATAGATGCCGCCGCCGATTCCGGTCGATAGCGTCATGTAGAAAAGCGGCGAGCAGCCCTTGCCCGCGCCGTATTCGGCCTCGCCTAAGCCGCCCGCGTTGGCGTCGTTGTCCATCACGGCTTGGGCGCCCGTGAGATCGCGCACAAAGCCCGGCAGATCGAAATCGCGCCATCCGCCCACGTGCGTCGAGAGCACCACGCGCTGCCGGGCGAAATCCACCGGACCGCCGAAACCGATGCCGCAGCGGTCGAACGCCAGATCGCGCCACGAGCGCGCCACGTCGCGGATCTGCTCCAGCATCCACGCGCGCCCGCCGGCGGCATCGGTGGCGCGCGATTCGCGCCGCACCATGCGCCCGCCGTCGAAGGCCGCCATGCTGAACTTCGTTCCGCCGATGTCGATGGCGAGAATCACGACAAGCTATCAGCTATCAGCTATCAGCTATCAGCAACACCGCCGGCGCCAGGTTTGGCTGAAGGCTGAAAGCTGATCGCTGAAAGCTACTCCTTATACACTCCCGCCGCCTTGAAATCGCCCGCCTTCACAATGGAAAGCGCCGCCGGATCGATGTGCTTGCGGAACGCCGCGTTGATCTCGGCCGGCGTCAGCGCCTGGATCTTCCGCTCCAGTTGCTCGTCCCATTTCATGGTGCGGCTCTGCTGCTCGTGCGCCGCCAGCAGGCCCACCAGCGCGGCGTCGGTGGTGCGCGAGACCAGCCGCGAATCCAGGTAGGCCCTCTTGGCCTCGGCCACTTCCGCCGCCGTGAAGCCTCCCTTCCAGGTCTTCGCCAACTCGTCCACAAAGCTGAATTCCACCTTGGGCCCGTTCATCGGGTTCAGGCTCACGGTGCCCGATAGCATGGCCGAATCGCCTTCCGTGGGGATGGCGATGCGCGCGTTGGCGCCATAGCTGAGGCCCTCGCGGTTGCGTATGCGGTCGGAAATGCGCGACGTGATCGGCCCGCCGAACATGTAGCCGCCCAACAGCATGGCCGCATAGTCCGGATCGCTTTCCGACATCTGGAAGCGCACGCCCGCCAGAAATTCCGCGTTGGCCTTGTCGGGCGTCTCGATCTTCCGGTTGATGGCCTCCACCTTCTTATAGGGCGTCACCAGGGGCTTGTACGCCATGGCCGTATTCCAGGTGCCCAACAGTTCACCGGCGGCCTTCTCAATCGCCGCCCGGTCGAACGGCCCCACTACCGCGAACACGCCGTCATTGGCGCCGTAGAACTGGTCGTGGAACTTCTTCGCGTCCTCAAGCGTGACCTTCCGCACCTCCTCCAACTGTTCTTCCCGCGTGGGAGAGTATTGCGCGTCGCCCTTCGCGAAGGGGCTCAGATGGCGGTTCAACAGCTCCGAGCCAAGCTGCTGGGGTTCGGTCGGAACGGTCTCGAGAGCCTTGAGGCGCTGCGTCTTCAGGCGCTCGAATTCCGCCTCCGGGTACGCCGGATCTTTCAACATCTCCACCGCCAGGCGCAGGGCCGCCACGAAATTCTCCACCGGCGCCGAGATATTGGCGTTGGCGCTCCCGAGCCCGCCGCCGAATCCGCCGCCTCCGCCGCGCCCGCCGCGTCCGCCCCCGCCGCCGCCTCCGCCGCTCACCGCGACGGTGGCGTTCAGTTTGCGCAGTTCGTCCTGCATCTGTTGCCGCGTCCTGTTCTTGGTGCCGCTCATCAAGAGGCTGCCGGCGAATTGCGCCGCCGCGTTCTTGCCCGCCAGCGTCGTCCGGTCGCCGAAGCGCAGCTCGATCACCCCGGAGACCATGTTGTTCTCCGTCTTCTTGGAGAGCATCGCCACCTTCATCCCGTTGGCCAGTTTGCTGCGCGTCGTGCGGCTCTCGATGTTGGCCGGAGTCGGGTCGAACGATTCGCCGTGCACGATGTTGACCGTGCTCTTATATGCGCTCAGGAAGGAACTGAAGGTCGGTGCCGCCGGGACTACGGTGCGGTCCGGGTTCGGGTCGGGAATGAAGTAGCCCACCGTGCGGTTGGAGGGCTTGAGGTACAGCTTCGCCACGCGGACCAGATCCTCGGGAGTCACCGCCTGGAGCCGGTCGTGCTGCACGAACATCAGCCGCCAGTCGCCCTGCGCGATGCTGCCGTTCAGCGCGCCGGTGGCCAGCGATTGCGGGTCGGCCAGGCTCCGTTCCAGGCCGCGCAGCAACCCCATCTTGACGCGCTCCACTTCTTCCTTCGTGGGTGGTTCCGCGACCGCGCCGGCGAGCGTGTCGAGGATCGCCTTGCGCGCCGCATCGAGCGATTGATCCTTGTTCAACGAAGCCGAGACTTCGATCAACCCGGGGTCGTGGCGCAACTGGAATCCCATGCGCGCCGATTCCGCCAGCTTGTTGTCCACCAGCGCCTTGTTCAGCCGGCCCTCCGCGCCGCCTCCCCCACCACCACGGCCACCCCGGCCGCCGCCCGCGCCGCTCATGATGCCCGCCAGCACCTGCACCACCGCGGAATCCGCGTGTCCCGCGGCCGGCCCGTGGAACGCTACTATCACTTCCTGCCCCTGTCCCACGCGGCGCAGTTCCACGAAGCGCTCGCCATCCTGCGGCGGCTCCACGGTGTAGGTCTGATCGAGCTGCCGCGTAGGCCGCGCGATCCGCCCCAGCGTGTCGGCCACCATCTGCAGCGTCTTCGCTTCGTCGATCTGTCCGGTCACCACCAGCACGGCATTGTCCGGCTGGTAATACTTGTGATAGAACGCCGCTGGCCTGGTGAACGGTACGTTTTCCAGGTCCTCCTTCGAGCCGATGGTCGACTTCCCGTAGTTGTGCCACAGGTATGCCGTCGCCGCCACGCGCTCGCTCAGGATCGATTGCGGGTTGTTCTCGCCGCGCTCGAACTCATTGCGCACCACCGTCATTTCGGTGTCGAGAATGGCCTTGGTGAACTTCACGTCCACCATCCGCTCCGCCTCCAGGCTGAGCGCCCATTTCAGGTTTTCGTCGCTCGCCGTGAAGGTCTCGTAGTAGTTGGTCCGGTCTTCCGACGTGGTGCCGTTCCAGTTGGCGCCATGGGCTACCAGTTCGTTCTTGATCTGCCGGCCGCTGGTGGTTTCGATGAAGTCCAGGTGCTCCAGCAGGTGCGCCATGCCGGTCTCGCCGTAGCCTTCGTGACGCGAGCCCACCAGGTAGGTCACATTGACGGTGATCTTCGGACTGGACGCCACCGGGTACAACAACACCCGCAATCCATTGGGAAAACTATATTCGGTGATCCCTCCCATGGAGGTCTGCTTTTGAACGCCAGGGGGCGGCGTTTGGGCCCACACACCAGCCGCCAGCGCCAGGACGAGCGCCGGGACGGAGAACACAGCTTTATGGTTCATAGGGACTGCCTTTCGGATAAGGATACCGGATTATAGCAAGGCGCTTCCCGCAAGCCTCGGGTTACCCCCCGGCCTTACCCCGCCGACTCCGCCCGGTGCGCGCCGGCGCTACGCCACGCTCATCCGGATCAGTTGTTCGGCGTGCTTCAGCGCTTCCGGCGTCAGCTTCTGGCCGGAAAGCATGCGGCCGATCTCGCGCGTGCGCGCCGCCGCGTCCAGCTCTTCGATCTGCGCCACCGTCCGGCCCTGCGCTTCCAGCTTCTCCACCCGATAGTGATGGTCGGCGAAGGAAGCGATCTGCGGTAGATGCGTCACGCACAGCACCTGGTGGGCCGCGGCCAGCTTCTTCAACCGGCGGCCCACGCCCTCCGCCGCGGCGCCGCCCACGCCGGCGTCCACTTCGTCGAACACCAGCGTCCGCACGGTGCCGCTTTTGGGCGCGGCAAGACAGGTCTTCAGCGCCAGCGCGATGCGCGAGATTTCTCCACCCGACGCCACCTTGTCCAGGGGCCGGGGCTCTTCGCCGGGATTGGCCGAGACCAGGAAGTCCACGCGGTCGGCACCGTGGGCCGACCACGGCGCGGGCTCGAGCGCCACCCGGAACACCGTGCGCTCCATGGCCAACTGCGCCAGTTCCGCCTCCACGCGCTTTTCCAGCGCGCGCGCCGCCGCGGTGCGCCGTCCGGTCAGCCCCGCCGCCAGCTCTTCGAACTCCTGGGAGAGGCGCTGCTGCTCCCGGCGCAACTCCTCCATGCGCTCGCCGGCATGCTCCACCGCGGCGATCTGGCGGCGCACCTCTTCGAGAAAACTCAGGATCTCCGCAATCGACCCGCCGTATTTCCGTTTGAGCCGGTCGATCGCCGCCAGCCGGGTTTCGATCTCTTCCAAACGTCCCGGATTGGCTTCCAGGCCCGAGAGATAGTCGCGTAGCGCGTAAGAGACTTCCTCCAGGCTGAGGCCGGCGGCAGTGAGAGGCTCGCGCCAACCGGCGAGCGAGGAATCGATGCGGCACAGCTCCTCCACGCGCTTGGCCGCGGCGCGTGTGAGCGAGAGCGCGGACGCGGGAGCGTCGTAGACCGCCGCGTACGCCGCGCCGGCGGTCTCCTGGAGCCGTTGCACGTTTTGCAGCACGCGCCGCTCGTTTTCGAGCGCCTCTTCCTCGCCCGCACCCAGCGCGGCGCTCTCGATTTCCTTGCGCTGGAACGACCACAGGTCCAGCAGCCGCAACTTCTCCCCTTCGGAGCGCTCCAGCGCTTCCCGCTCCGCCACCGTGGCGCGCCACTTCTCGAAAAGCGCGGCCGCGCCTTCGGTCGATTCGCGATCGCCCGCGAAGGCATCCAGCATGTCCCGCTGCGCGTCCGGCGCAAACAGAAGCTGCTGATCGTGTTGTCCGTGGATATCCGCCAGCGCCGGCGCCAGGTCGCGCAGCAGCGCCGCCGATACCGGGCGGCTGCCCACGAAGGCGCGCGACTTGCCGCTCGCCAGAATCTCGCGCTCGATGAGCAGTTCGCCTTCTTCGATTTCCAGGCCCACCGGCTCCAGCAGCCGCCGCAGGGCCGCGTGGTCGCGCACCTCGAAAATTCCGGCCACGCGCGCGCGCGATTCCCCCGTGCGGATGGTGTCGGCCGACGCGCGCCCGCCCAGCAGCAGCCCGAGCGCGCCCACCACGATCGACTTGCCGCTGCCCGTCTCCCCGGTCAGCAGGTTGAGCCCCGCATGGAAATGCACGCGCAGCCGCTCCACCACCGCGTAATTCTCCACCACTAACTCGAGCAGCATTCTCGTGCCGATTATAGCTTCGTTACACTCGAAAGTGATGCTTCCCCGCGCTTTGCTCCTTCTGCTGCTGGCGCTCGCTGCGGACGACCCGCCCGGCTGGAAGCTCGCCTGGCACGACGAGTTCGACGGCGCGCGGCTCGATCCCGCGAAGTGGGTGTACGTCGTCGCGGGAGACGGTTTCGGCAACCAGGAGCTCGAATACTATACCAGCCGCCCGAAAAACATCTACCTGCACAAAGGCATGCTGGTCATCCAGGCAATCAAGAAGCGGTACACCGGCGCCGATGGCGTGACCCGCGGTTTCACTTCGGCCCGCATCCACACGCATGGTAAATTCGCACAACGCTATGGCCGCTTCGAGGCCCGCATCCGCATCCCCTACGGCCAGGGGATCTGGCCGGCCTTTTGGATGATGGGCGACACCGGCGAGAAATGGCCGGACCGCGGCGAGATCGACATCATGGAGAACATCGGCCGCGAGCCGTCCACCGTGCATGGCACCATCCACGGTCCGGGCTACTCCGGCGCGCACGGAATCGGTGGCCCGTACTCCTTGCCCACGGGGAAAGCCTTTTCCGATGATTATCACGTCTACGCGGTGGAATGGGAGCCCGCCGCCATCCGCTGGTACGTGGACGACCATCTCTACCAGACGCTGACGCCGGCCAATCTGCCCGCAGGCGCGCGCTGGGTCTTCGATCGTCCCTTCTACCTGCTGCTGAACCTCGCCGTAGGGGGAAGTTGGCCCGGCAACCCGGATGAGACTACCGCGTTCCCGCAGTCCATGTTCGTGGACTACGTGCGCGTCTATGAGCGACGCTGACCCTACCGCAAATTCACCCCGAACGCCGGCGTTCCCCCGTTGTGCACCGTCTCGCTCCAGGCGTCCAACCGCTGCCCGCCCATCTTCCAGAAATTCCGGCACAACGCAAAGTAATCCAGCACGGCATTGCGCTCGCCCTTCTTGAGCAGTTCGCTCGCCAGCGTCATGTCCGGTCCAAACGAATTGAGTTGCGGCGAGCCGGGCGTGGCCCCGGCGTCCAGGAGGTGTTGCCGCGCGCTTACCAGGTCGCCCCGCCGCACCGCGATCAGCCCCAGCGTGCTGTGGCCGTCGTGGATGGCGTTGCCGTAGTTCCAGTCTTTCTCATGCTGCTTCGCCGCTTGCAGCAGTTCGTTGGCGTAAGCTGCCGCCTTCTCTTCCGCGCCGGCCTTGAGAGCGAGTTTCGACAGCTCATCCAGCGCGTTGTACCGCCGCAACGAGTCGCCGCCCCCGCTGTCCTGCTCCAGGTCGGCAAGTTCCTGCTCCGGAGTGCGCGGCAGGGCCTCTTCGAGTTGTTCCCGGCGACGCTGGACCGCCAGGATTTCGGTCGCGCCCAAATTCAAATACTGCGGGTCGCCGAAGTACACCGACGCATTCGTTAGAGCGGTCACTGCCTGCCCGTCACGCATCACCGGCCGGAAGGTCCATTGTTTCACCGTGTCCACGGCAGGCTTGCGCAGACCCTCGGGTCCGCCCAGCGCCTCCGCGTCGGCAACGTTTCCCTTCGGGTCCAGCGTAATCAGCACCTCCACCGCTCCCTGCATGCCCTCGGGACGAACCGGTTCACTTTGTTTCACCGGCGTCAGTCGCGGTACATATGCCTGCGCCTTGCCCCCTCCGTGCGCCTCGGGGATCGCGGGCGGCGCCGGCTTCGCGGCCTTCTTTTGCGCCTCCATCATGCCATTCATCAACTCGCCGAACGACGCTGCGGCGAATCCTTCCGGGATCCGGAACAGCGCCTCATCCACTGGCGCCGTCGAAAGCTCCACCACCTCCTGGCTCATCTCCATGAACGGAGTCTCCGCCTCCGCGCCCGCCGTAGCCCGCCGTCCCGGCTGCCCCGACATCCGCGCCACCAGCGCCTCCATCGAGGGCATATACATGCTCATATGCATGCGCAGGACCACGGATTGGTCCTTCTGCATCTCCTCGAACAGCGACGCCATGCCGCCCATCTGGGGCACCATTTTTCCGAAGGTGTCCGTCGGATTCAGGAAGTACTTCTGCCACAGGTTGAATCCGCTCAGCTCCCGTATGGCGGGCACGCGCAACGCTTCTCCCTGCTTCGCCGCCCACACCTGCATCACCATCTTCATGGTCATGGGCGGCATGCCCGAGGCCTCGGGCATGGGCATTTCCATTTGGAACGTGATCTCGCGCTCCTCCGCCGCGACGCCCTGGATGGTTTCCGTACGCCCGGTTTTTCGCGAGTCCGTCTTGCTCTTCATCGCGCCCAGCGTCGCCCCCGCCGCCTCCGCCGCGCCGGGCGGCATTTCCGGCATCGCCGACGCCATGCTCTTGCCATACTCCGCGGCCGGGATGGTGGCATATTTCCGGCCGGCCGGGTCGACGATGGTGCATTCCCGCCGCGCGAAATCCACCATCATGGTGAACCCGCCCGCCTCCATGTACCCCTTGTTCCCCTTCATCCGTATGGCGTGATTCCCCATGTCCGCCACGCCGGTTGGCATGGGCACGGAGGACTTGATTTCGGATTTATAGCGGATGGTCACGTCCGCGCGAACTGCCGGGGCCGCCAGGAACGCCGCCGCCGCTACCGCCCAACCAAGTGATCGCATCGTGTCCCCCCGAACTTCCATTCTCTCATTGCGACTTCTCTCACTGCGACTCGGGCACGAAGCGCACGTTGATATACGCCTGGCGCTGCGCTCCCGATGCCGGAAACCGGTAGTTCTTCACCACGTCCAACGCGGTCCGCCCCAGCGCCGGGTCGGCCGCGCTGGAGATTTCCTCTTCCACCACCCGGCCTTCGCCGTCCACCGAGGCATGCACGATCGCCGGCAGGGCCGCTCCCGTAGCGCTGGCCGACGGGAAGTTGATCGGGAATCGCACCGCCATCTCCATGGGCGTCACCGGACCGTTGGCCAGCATCTCCGGCGTGGGC